>JBBJLY010000169.1:0-18816 GCA_037720695.1 Kofleriaceae bacterium
TGCATCGCCAGGGCGTCATCCACCGCGACCTCAAGCCGTCCAACATCTACCTGGTCGAAGGCGACCTCGCGCACGCGAAGCTGATCGACCTCGGGATCGCGAAGTCGGCGATGCAGAATCTGACCGAGAGCGGCCAGATCCTCGGGACGCCAGGGTACATGGCGCCCGAGCAGGCACGCGGCGACAAGGACGCCGACGCGCGCATCGATCTGTTCGCGCTCGGCTGCGTACTCTACGAGATGCTCGCCGGCCGCCCGCCGTTCGAGGGCACGGCGGTGATGGAGGTCCTGGCGCGCTTGCTGCTCGAGACGCCGCCCGCGATCGAGACGTTCGTGCCCGGGGTACCCCCACGTCTCGCCCAGCTGATCGCCCACTTGCTCGCGAAGGATCCCGATCACCGGGTCGCCGATGCCAGCCTCGCCTTCACCGAGCTCGACGCGATCCTGCGCGCGATCGTCGATGGCGATCGCAGATCCCTCGAGCGCGTTCCTCCGCCGCCGATCGCGCTCAGCAGGGCGCCAACCATGCGCGCGAGGCGAGCGGTGGCAAGCCCGGTTGTGCGGACCAACCGCTGGTGGTGGGTGTGGAAGATCGCGCTGCCGACGGTCGCCGGCGTGGTCGGCGTGATCGTCCTCCTGGTCTTGATGGTCCGTTCGACGCGGACCAAGTGTAACGATACTCGCCGCAAGGGCTGCGCGAACCTGTGCGCGCAGGGCGACGCGAAGGCATGCGAGCTCGCCGCCGAAGCACTGCGCGATGGCCTGTTCCGGATCGCGCAGGACCGGCCGGCGGCGGTCGCCGCGTTCGTTCGCGGCTGCGAGCTGCGCGAGCCCGGTGTCTGCGCGCGCGGCGTGCGGGCGCTCGACCAGATGC
The DNA here is from genome assembly GCA_037720695.1 of Kofleriaceae bacterium. Lineage (GTDB taxonomy): Bacteria > Myxococcota_A > Polyangia > Haliangiales > Haliangiaceae > JABFXX01. The sequence continues at coordinate 874 of JBBJLY010000169.1, forward strand.
TCGCCGCGAACGAGCTGCCGAAGGCGACGCTCGTGCCTGCGATCGAGTCCCTGCTCGCGACCGGGTGCAAGCTCGACGACAACCAGGCGTGCTTCCAGCTCGCGCTCCGCCACACGCCGGGCGTCGGCGCGTTCGCGCCCGACCCGGTGCGTGCCTATGATCTCGCGATCAAGGCGTGTGCGGGCAGCCTCGACACCGCGTGCAATCACCTGACGAGCATGCTCGACGCGGGGCTCGGCGACGAGGCTCAGCGGCAGCGTGCCCAGGCGACGCGCGACGACGCCTGCGGGCGTGGCGTGATGCTGTGTGCGAAGGGCTCGCTCGCCGTGTCGTCGAGCTGGGCCACCGAGGCGATGCTCGACGGCGACAAGCTGTCTCGCACGGCGCTCCCGCACAAGTTCTACATCTCCGCGGGTGCCCACAAGTTGACGTACCTCCGCGGTGACCGGCGCTGTGACCAGGAGGTCAAGGTCGCGCCGAGTGTCGAGACCCAGGTGCCGCTCGGCGCGTGCACGGCGACCGCAGAGAACACCGAGACCGCGCCACGGTTCGCCACCGGACCGGCTGCCGCTCGCAAGCCCTCCGCACCCCGGCCACATGCGGCCGCGCCGGTGCTCGAGATCGAGGTGCTAGTAAATCCGTTCGAGGCCGCGGTCAGAGGTGATTCACGAGGAGCCGTCGTCGTGGCCAAGGTCAAGCGCGCGTACCTGGCTGGGATCGGGTGGTGCTACAGCCAGCACCTCAAGAATCATCCGGGCGCACGAGGCACGATCTCCATGATCCTGTCCGTGACCGACACCGGTCGCACGAGCGAGGGTTCGGTATATGGATTCGCTCCTGCCGTCGATGCCTGCATCAAGAAGCTGACACCCTCGTGGCGGTTCCCGATTACCAGGTCGCCGAGTGGCCTCGCCGTCGCTGCCACGTTCTCGCTCCGCCTGAAACTCAGTCCGAGCTAACCGAGCTTCACGGCTCGATCACGTCGAACGCGCTGCTCAGCAGGTGATTGCACACGGCGTTCGCGGACTCGAAACGACGGGCGGCGAGCTCGGCGCGCGCGTCGCCGAGCATCGCGCGCAGCTTGGGCTCGCGGATGTTGTGGCGCTTGAACATGCCCTCGAGCTCCGCGAGCCGACCGGCGACCAGTGATCGATCGATCACGACGGCCTTCGCGCTGTTGAGCAGCTGCTCCGCGAATTGCTTCGCCGCCTTGCCGTCACCACGCCTGAGCGCGAGGTTGACGTCGTCCTCGAGGTCTGCGGCCGGCACCTGATCGACCTTGATGTGCTTGCATGAGAGCACGTTGCGGTAGCGTTCGAGCGCGCGGTGCGCCCCGCCGCCATCGGACTTGTGGAGTGCGGACTTCGAGAACGTGATCGCATCGTCGGCGTAACACGGGTTGATGTACTCGCCCTGCATCGATGGCAGGCGGTCGAGCTGGGCGCGCACCTTGGCATCGGGGCCACGGTCGCCGCCCGGCGCCGTGGTCGTGCCTGCAGCGTGGGCATCCAGGGTGAGCGCGGCGAGCGCGATCACGACGACAGCTTGAATTTGCATGACCACCCGTACGCGTGAGTGCGGGGCGCCTTTATTCACATCGGCGTGATCGTGACCGCGAACGTGTAGCTGTTCTGCGCGCCGGCGAGCCCGGGGAACACCTCGAACACGTAGTCATCGGCCACCAGGACCGGGCACAGCGGCGACGACGCCGGGCACACGATCTTCTCCTCGCTGCCGAACCCCCGCGAGGTGGCGATCGAGCCGCCGCTCTTGTCGTACAGCTTGAGATCGAGATCGCCCATCGTGCGGGTCTCGAACATCACCTTGACCTCGACGGACAGCGTGTTCGCGGGGACGGTGAACTTGTAGAAGTCGTGATCGTCGTTGCCGTCCTGCGTGCACAGGGCGGCCGGTCCGGTGTCGGTGGGCGTGACCCCCATCGCATTCGCGAGTGTGTTGTTCGGCTCCTGGAACGCGCACTCGACCGCCGGGCCGTCGACGACCGCGTCCGCGGTGACCGTGGCTTCGGAGAAGTCGAGCACGAGCGAGCACCCGGTCGCATGACACAGGACGAGACATGCAAGAGGCTCGAGCTTCACGCAGTACCCAAGCTAGCCGCCGCGTGCGCAGAACGTCAAGAGATCTGAGGCACTTAGCTCCAGACCTACGCTTGACCGTCCAGGCACTCGAAGGTAGGGTCGGCCACCCTTCGCAAGCCGCCTTATGTACCTGCAAGATCTCATCTTCACGCTGCAGAAGTTCTGGGCCGATCACGGGTGCGTGGTCGAGCAACCCGTCGATGTCGAGGTCGGCGCCGGGACGTTTCATCCAGCCACGTTTCTGCGCGTGCTCGGTCCCGAGCCGTGGAACGCGGCGTTCGCGCAGTTCTGCCGCCGTCCCGCCGACGGTCGCTACGGCGAGAATCCGAATCGCGCCGGCGCGTACTACCAGTTTCAGGTCGGGCTGAAGCCATCGCCGCTCCACGTGCAGGAGCTGTATCTCGACTCGTTGCGCGCGATCGGCCTCGACCCCGCGGTCCACGATATCCGGTTCGTCGAGGACGACTGGGAATCGCCGACGCTCGGCGCCTGGGGCCTGGGCTGGGAGGTCTGGTGCGACGGCATGGAGGTCACCCAGTACACGTACTTCCAGCAGGCCGGCGGCATCGATCTGATGCCGGTCACCTGCGAGCTGACGTACGGCGTCGAGCGGCTCGCGATGTACCTCCAGTCGGTCGACAACATGTACGACCTCAAGTGGGATCGCAACGTGACCTACGGCCAGCTCCGGCGGCCGTGGGAGGTCGAGTACTCGACGTACCAGTTCGAGGAGCTCGACGCCGCGATCTCGTTCAAGAGCTTCGAGACCTACGAGGCCGAGTGCAAGCGCCTGCTCGCGCGAGCCAAGGGACCGCTCGTGCTCCCTGCCTACGAGTTCTGCATGAAGGCCTCGCACGCGTTCAACTGCCTCGATGCTCGCGGCGCGATCAGCGTGACCGAGCGCCAGCGCTTCATCGGTCGCGTGCGCGGGATGGCCAAGGCCTGCGCCGAGTCGTACGTCGCCTCGCGTGCCGCGCTCGAGTTCCCATTGCTGCCACCGCACCTGCGCGCGCAGGCGGTCGCCGCGTATCGCAGCAAGGCGGAGGTCGGCGTCAACGCGGCGGCGCTCGAGGCTGCCCGCGCGGTCGCTCCGCACGCGGAGGAGATTCCTCATGCCAGCTGACCTACTACTCGAGATCGGCTGCGAGGAGATCCCCGCGAAGATGCTGGCCAAGGCCATCGCGGATCTTCCAAGGCTGTTCGATACGGAGCTCGCCCTTCAGCGGCTCGAACACCCCGAACCTTCGCGCGCGTATGGGACGCCGCGCCGGCTCGCGCTGTTCGTCAAGCAGCTTGCCGATCGGCAGCCCGATCTGGTCGAGGAGGTCGTCGGCCCACCGGTCGGCGCCGCGTTCGCCGCGGATGGCTCGCTCAGCAAGGCCGGGCAGGGCTTCGCGACCAAGAACGGCGTCGACATCTCGCAGATCGCGCGCAAGGAAGTGCCCGGCAAGAAGGGCCAGTACGCGGTCGCCACGCGCCAGGTCGTCGGCAAGGACACGCGCGCATTGCTGCCAACGTCACTCGCCGGCTTCGCGGCCGCGATCGACTGGCCGAAGTCGCAGCGCTGGGGCTGGAGCGAGGTCAGGTTCGTCCGCCCGGTGCAATGGCTCGTCGCGCTCTACGGCGGCGAGGTCGTACCGTTCCAGTGGGCCGGGCAGACGTCGGGGCGCGCGAGCCGCGGCCATCGCTTCCTGTCGCCGGCACCGCTCGAGATCCCGTCGCCGGATCACTACGTCGAGACGCTGCGCGCGGCGCATGTCGTGGTCGATCCCGAGGCCCGCGCGGAGCTCGTGCGCGCCGAGCTGTCACGGCTCGAGCAGGAGACCGGGCTGCGCGTCCGCGACGATCAGGCGTTGCTCGCGGAGGTCGTCAACCTCGGCGAGTACCCGGTCGGCGTGTGCGGCGGGTTCGACCCGTCGTACCTCGAGGTCCCCGAGGAGATCATCGTCACCGCGATGCGGAACCACCAGCGCTACTTCGCGATGGAGGACGCAGCGGGCAAGCTCGCGCCGCGGTTCGTGACGATGATGGCCACCGTCGTCAAGGATCCAGCCGTGGTCCAGCGTGGCAACGAGTACGTGATCGCCTCGCGACTCGCGGACGCGAAGTTCTTCTTTGCCGAGGACCGCAAGCGCTCGCTCGAGGACTGGAACGCGAAGCTCGAGGCCGTCGTGTTTCAGGCCAAGCTCGGCGAGCAGGGCAAAACGATCGGCGCGAAGATTCGCCGCATCATCAAGATCGCAGATGCCGTCGCAGAGCAGGTCGGCGCGGATCGGGACGAGGTCCGGCTCGCGGCCTCGATCTGCAAGGCCGACCTGGCCTCCGGCGCGGTCGGCGAGTTCCCGGAGCTTCAGGGCGTGATGGGCCGCCACTACGCGAAGCACTTCGGTAAGTCCGATGCGGTCGCGATCGCGGTCGACGAGCACTGGTGGCCCAAGGGGCAGGGTGCGGCGCTGCCGACGTCGACCACGGGGGCCATCCTCGCGCTCGTCGATCGGATGGACACCATCGTCGGCGCCTTCGCGGTCGGGCTCGAGCCGAGTGGCTCCGCCGATCCGTTCGGCCTGCGCCGCGCGGCGATCGGCATCTGGCAGATCCTGCTCGCGCGGCCTGCGTGGGCGAGCGTGTGGTCGCAGCTGTTCGAGGCCACGCAGCTCGCGCTCGCGGAGCAAGGCGTGAAGCTCGCCAGCCAGAAGCCTGCGCTCGACTTCTTCCGCGGCCGGCTGCGCGGGATCCTGGGCGATGCGGGCATCCCGGCGCAGGATGCCGATGCGGCGCTCGCGCAGGACTTCCGCGATCCGATCGATACCCGCGCCCGCGCCCAGGCGATCGCGAAGATCCCGAAGGAGGCGCGCGAGGTGTTCAAGCGCGTCGCCAACATCCTGGACGATGCCCGTGCGAAGGGGCTGACCCCCGGGCTCGCCTGCGATCCGCGCGTGTTCGCCGCCGAGGGCAACGTCGAGCACCAACTGCATGACGCTGTTCGCGAGGCGCAATCACGCGAGGTCGAGCCGCGGAGCAGGCGCGACTACGCCGCGGTGTTCGAGTCGCTCGTCCAGCTCCAGCCCGTGGTCGCCGCATTCTTCGACAAGGGCGGCGTGATGGTGATGGATCCCGATCCCAAGCTCCGCGACAACCGGCTCTCGCTGCTCAACTGGCTGATCTCGCCGTACCTGGCGATCGCAGATTTCCGGCTGCTCGGAGGTGGCTCGTGAAGCATGTCCGTCAATTCGGAGGCGGCACGGCGGATGGTCGTGCCAAGGACAAGGCACTGCTCGGCGGCAAGGGCGCGAACCTCGCCGAGATGGCGTCGCTCGGCTTGCCGGTGCCGCCCGGCTTCACGATCACGACCGAGGTCTCGCGTCACGTGATGGCACAGGGCGAGGGCAGCTATCCCGATGGCCTCGTCGACGAGGTCGAGACCGCACTCGCGAAGGTCGAGGAGATCACCGGCGCGAAGTTCGGCGACGGCTCGCACCCCCTGCTGGTCTCCGTGCGCTCCGGTGCGCCGGCGTCGATGCCCGGCATGATGGATACGATCCTGAACCTCGGGCTCAACGACGTCACCGTCGCGGCCCTCGCGACGCGCTCGGGCAACCCGCGGTTTGCGTGGGACTGTTACCGCCGGTTCGTCGCGATGTACGGCGAGGTCGTGCTCGGCGTGGTCGCGCCGACGGAGCACGACGAGCTGCCGTTCGACAAGATCTTCGACGATCTGAAGCGCAAACATCGCGCGAATCGCGATCAGGATCTGACGGAAACGGCGCTGCGCGAGGCAGTCGCCGCGTTCAAGGCCGAGATCGAGCGCGTGACGGGCGCCCCGTTTCCGGACGACGTTCGCACCCAGCTGTGGGGCGCGATCGGCGCCGTGTTCCGGTCGTGGAACAACGCGCGCGCCGACGTCTATCGCCGGATGCAGAACATCCCGAAGTCGATGGGCACCGCGGTCAACGTCCAGGCGATGGTGTTCGGCAACCTCGGTGACGACTGCGCCACCGGCGTCGCGTTCACGCGCAACCCGGCGACCGGCGACGCCGTGCTGTACGGCGAGTTCCTGACCAACGCGCAGGGCGAGGATGTCGTCGCGGGCATCCGCAATCCCGAGCCGATCGCGGAGCTCGAGAAGAAGCTTCCCGGCGCCTACGCCGAGCTGGTCCGGGTCGCGCAGCTACTCGAGGATCACTTCCGCGACATGCAGGACCTCGAGTTCACGATCCAGAACAACCAGCTGTTCATGCTGCAGACGCGCAGCGGCAAGCGCACCGGCAAGGCGATGGTCAAGATCGCCGTCGATCTGGTCGCCGAAGGCAAGCTGACCGAGGAGGAGGCGGTCCTCCGCATCGATCCCGCGAAGCTCGATGAGGTCCTCCACCCGACGATCGATCCCAAGGGCCGCCCGGCCAACATCGGCAAGGGGCTGCCCGCCTCCCCCGGCGCCGCGATCGGCCGCATCGTGTTCACGGCCGGCGCGGCGGAAGAATGGGCGCAGAAGGGCGAGCGCGTGCTGCTCGTTCGCACCGATACCTCGCCCGAGGACATCCACGGCATGAAGGCCGCAGCGGGGATCCTGACGTCGCGCGGGGGAATGACAAGCCACGCCGCTGTCGTCGCGCGCGGCATGGGCAAGCCATGTGTGACCTCGTGCACCACGCTGCGCGTCGACGTGCCCAAGAGGACCACGAGCTTCGTCGGCGGCGGGCAGGAGCGAAAGCTCAAGGAGGGCGACATCCTGACGCTCGACGGCTCGACCGGCGAGGTGTTCACCGGGACGCTGCCGCTCGTGCCGGCGCAGCTCGGCACCGAGCTCGGCGTGCTGATGAAGTGGGTCGATCGGATCCGGACCCTGAAGGTGCGGACCAACGCGGACACCCCGACCGATGCGAAGACGGCGCGCGCGTTCGGTGCCGAGGGCATCGGGCTGTGCCGCACCGAGCACATGTTCTTCCAGCCCGAGCGGATCCTCGCCGTGCGCGAGATGATCGTCGCGGCCGACGAAGCCGGGCGGCGCACGGCGCTGGCCAAGATCCTGCCGATGCAGCGCGGCGACTTCGTCGAGCTGTTCCGGGTGATGGACGGCCTGCCGGTCACCATCCGGTTGCTCGATCCGCCGCTTCACGAGTTCCTGCCGCACACGCAGCAGGATCTCGAGGACGTCGCCCAGGCGCTCGGCAAGCCGGTCGCGGTGATCGCGGCCAAGGTAGCCGAGCTGACCGAGTCGAACCCGATGCTCGGCCACCGCGGGTGCCGGCTCGGGATCACGTTTCCGGAGATCTACGAGATCCAGACCCAGGCGATCGCCGAGGCCGCGATCGAGGCCTCGCGCGAGGGCATCACGGTGCTGCCGGAGATCATGATCCCGCTGATCATGGCGCCGGAGGAGCTCCGGCTGCTGCGAGCGCTGGTCGCCGCGGCGTTCGACAACACCGGCGCCCAGGTGCCGTACACGATCGGGACGATGATCGAGCTGCCCCGCGCGTGCATGGTGGCAGACCGGATCGCCGAGCACGCGGACTTCTTCTCGTTCGGCACCAACGACCTGACGCAGACCACGTACGGCCTGTCCCGCGACGATGCGGGGCGGTTCCTGCCGGCATACCTCGAGCAGCACGTGGTGCCGCACGACCCGTTCGCGGTCCTCGATCCGGAGGGTGTCGGCGCACTGATCGAGCTCGGCGTGCGCGGCGGGCGTAGCGTCAAGCCGCAGCTCAAGGTAGGCATCTGCGGCGAGCACGGCGGCGACCCGTCCTCGGTGGAGCTCTGTCATCGCATGGGTTTTGACTATGTCTCGTGCTCCCCGTTCCGGGTCCCGATCGCTCGGGTCGCGGCGGCCCGAGCGACCTTGCTCGGCGAAGGTCAACTCCCCGCCGGGCCGACCCCCGGCCTGACCGCCGGTACGAGCGCCCCAGGCGGAAAGAAGTGACCGAAATCATGCAGGCAACCAATGGCCGACGCGTCCGGTCGAAGCAGGCACCCATGGTCTCTATTCGGTTCGGACTGCTGCTGGTGTGCGGATGCACGGCCTCGGCGGATGAAGTCAAGCCGCCCGACAACCAGCTGTTCTTCCCGACCGGCGCGGCGGTCGCACCTGACGACTCGTACTTGTTCGTGGTCAACGCCAACTCGGAGCTGCGCTACGACTCGGGCGCGGTCTCGGTGCTGGCGCTGGCTCCGATCGACGACGTGATCGCCGCGTGGACCGGTCCCGATCGGGTGGTTCCTGACGGCTGCGCGCCCGATCCGGACCACGGCGAGACGCTGGTCTGCGATGAAGCCCTGTTCATGTCGAACCAGGCCGGTGTGCGGATCGGCAACTTTGCCACCGACATCGGCGTCCAGTCACGTGATCCAGGTCAGCTCCGGCTGATCATCCCGACCCGCGGCGATCCCTCGATCGCGTGGGTCGACTGGGACGGTGCGGCGCTGTCGTGCTCGTCCGGCAGTGAGGGGTTTGCGCTGTGTGACGACCGCCACCGGCTGTCGTTCGTGCTCGAAGATCCGGATCGCGGCATCTTCAACGAGCCATTCGGCGTGTTCGCCGACAGCGCGGGCGAGTTCGCGATGGTGACCCACCTGACCAGCGGCGCGGTCACGCTGGTCGATTCGCCGCGCAACGGCGAGGCGATCATCACCGACGTGCGGACCGACTTCTTCGCACCCGACGCGACCTCGGGCGCGCGCGGTGCGACCGGTGTCGCGGGCCGGACGCCCAATGCCTCGGGCGACATGATCTACATCAGCAGCCGCAGTGACGATCGGGTGCAGATGGTCACGGTCGGCCGGCCGGTCAACGGCGCGCCTCCGTTCATGCTGCAGGGCAACCACTTCTTCCTCGAGGCGGTCGGCGCCAACAACGGCGGATCGACGGACACCCGCGGTCTGGCGTTCTCGCCGAGCGGCGAGCGCATGTACCTCGTCAATCGGCGGCCGCCCTCGCTTCAGGTCTACGACACCTCACTCGGCCCGACCGGGTTCCCGCGCAACCAGGCGATCGGCGCGAGCGACGTGTGTCGCCAGGCGTCGACCCTGACCGTCTCGGGCGCGGGTGACGACGAGCGCATCTACGTCACCTGCTTCCAGGACGGTCAGCTCTACATCATCGATCCACGCGGAGCGACCTCCGTCGAGGACATCATCCTGGTGGGGCGCGGGCCGTACGCGGTCACGGCGGCCACCACGCGGAAGAAGGTCTTCGTGACCAACTTCCTCGAGGACACGATCGCCGTGGTCGACACGGCGGCCGCGTCCCCGACTCGCAACCGTGTCGTGCTTCGCATCGGCGAGCCGAGGGCACTATGAAACGCGTTCTTCTCACTCTGGTCTCCGGCCTGACCGGGTTCGCCACGCTGTCGTGCGGCGACACCACCACCAACCCGGTACTCCAGCTGAATCTCGACCGCCCGGTCGACATCGCCTTCGCCTGCTACGGCGGGTTGCGACTCACGGGCGGCGGTGCAGCCACCGTGGATCAGCCGGTCGTGTTCACCGCCCAGCCCACGCCGGCGTGCGATGTCCGCTCCACCTTCCACGAGGTCGGGACCCCGATCCCGGTCGCGCCAGGCCAGGAAGATCTGACCGCCGCTGGTGGCGCGGTCGTCCCCAACGCCACCTGGTACGGCTTCGTGCTCCAGCAGGGCCCGGGCACCGTCGCGCTCGCGCAGTTCCGCACGCAACCCTCGAACCTGATCAGTGGCGGCCCCGACGTGCTCGTGCTCGACGCCAATCCGCTGACCCCGGGCAAGAACTCGATCAGCATCGGCGAGGACCCGATCGCGATCGTGACCGACACGACCGGCTGCCAGGCGATCACGGCGAACGCGGGCACGTGCGATCTGTCGCTGCTCGACGTCGGCACCGCCGTCGATGGCGATCCGCAGACCCTGACCGTCCAGCGGCTCGACGTCACCAACGCCGCGGGTGTCCCGATCCGTGCCAAGCCGGCGGCGATGGTCTCGCAGCCCGCGACCGAGGTGATCGGCAACAGCTGCCCGGTCGAGGGCGAGCGGCCGATCGGCTCGGGTCTGATCTATATCGCGTACCCGAGCTGCCACCTGGTCGCCGGCGTCGATGCCGCCACCGGGCGGATCATGCAGGGCATCCAGTACGACGCGGCGGGCGTGCCGACGCTGGTCGACGGCAACGTCACGTGTCCCGACGAGTGCAGTGGCGCCGCGGTCACCGCCGGCACCCGCCCGGTCGCGCTCGACCTCGAGAAGGATCCGCGCACCGGCGACCAGCGCCTCGTGATCGCCTCCGACAACTCGCCGTCGATCACCGTGGTCGAGCTCGACGACATGTCGAGCGCACTCTCGCTCTCGCAGGTCGCGTTCGAGAACACCACCGGCAACCTCGGCTTCACCAAGGTCTCGCTGTCGCCGCAGATCGGCATGGGCGGGCAGGGCCACGTCATCAACGACACCAACGCCGCCGGCGGCCAGTTCCAGTTCATGTACGGCGTCGCCACCGACGACACCGTCCGGGTCGCGGACATCCTGACGCTCAACAAGGAGTGCGACGCGCAGGTCGATCCGCGCTACCTCCGCGACTTCCGGAACATCCGCGAGCTGTCGTGCCTGGTGGTCGGCGATCCGCTGACGCCACCGCGGCGCGCGGGCGCGCGCGGACCCGGTATCGAGCTCCCGGGCGAGTCGATCCCGGTCGCGATCGACATCTTTCGCGCGGACCCGCAGGACGGCGACACGCGCGGCGAGGAGAACCCCGGCAAGTTGATCGGCTACTTCGGCGTGATCAGCGCGGCCGACGGCAACACGTACGTGTTGAACGTGGACGACGACGACTATCCCGATCTGTGGGATCCAAGCCGGCCGCTCCGCACAATAATCCCGAAGGCGATCGCGCACCAGCTGCGCGACTCCGTCCCGGACCGCGAGCTGCTCGCGCAGGAGGACGTCGACGGTGCCGAGCAACCACTGTGCGACCCGAACGGGCCCCCCGACAGCCTCAACGTCATGCGCGGTGGGCCGCGCTCGACCACGCAGCCCGTGCGCAATGTGCCCGTCAGTGTCGTGGCACCAGAGAAGACCACGCTGCTACCTGGCATCCGCCAGCTCGCCTGCGTCGGCGTCGACTCGACGCGCGCGGTCTCCGAGGTCGGCTACACCGCGCCGCCCGACATCCGCTACCAGGCGTTCCCTGATCTGCGCGCGCTCGAGACCGAGGAGACCTGGACGATCACCTACGAGGGCTCGCTGTCGAACTCCAACGACGCGGCAGACATCGACGGTCCCGCGGTCCGCGAGAGCCAGATCGCGGTCGACGCCAGCGGCATGCGGATGTTCGACCTGACGCGCCCGTACTGCGATGCCGGCGTCGAGCTGTTCGACCTCGTGCAGATGCGCGGTTGCGATCCGATCAACAACAGCGGCGACTGCCCGAGCGGCTACAGCTGCTTCGTCCACCCGAACAGCCAGGTCGCGAGCCTTGGCTCGTGCATGCTCGAGGACGAGGCCGAGCGCCTCGCCGACGCATGCGAGGACTACCTGACCACGCTGCGACGCTACAACGTCGGCCGCGTCGAGAGCGGCGAGCTGGTGCTGAAGCCGCGCAAGCACGAGCTGCGGATGACGCCGCTCGACGGCTGCGTGTCCGACACGCAGTGCCAGGATCTCGCGAGCTACTCGCTGCGGCTCGCCAGCTCCGCGCATCCGGTGAACGACACGACCGGACCCGATACCCGGACCTGGAAGTGCGAGGCGGATCCCGACCGCGCGCCGCTGCCGCCCAACAACAAGCGCTGCACGCTCAAGTGTGACGTCAACGCCGACTGCGCGCTCGGCACGGTCTGCCGGGGTGCACTCGATGGTGCGCCGAAGTCCGGCACCTGCATGGAAGGCGTCATCCCGCCGCAGGCGTGCGTGAACGCGCCGCAGCGCTACGAGCTTCGCGCGAACGAGGCGTTCACCGTGATCGGCCAGGAGCCGCTGTTCAAGGGCACCGGCACCGGCTACCTGCACCCCTGGATCGCGAACAGCGCCGGCAGCTGCGTGCGCGACCCGGCCGCGAACCGGCTCACCGTCGGCCGGATCCCGCTCAAGGCGCCGGCCTGCGATCCGACGTCGGATCCGATCACTGGCGAGCTACCGGGCGGCGGCTTCGAGCCCAATCCGTGCTCCACCACGATCGAGCATGCAGACGTGGTGCCCCAGTACCTCCCTGGCACATGCACGCTCGGCAACCCCACGGCCGCGATCGTCAACCGCCAGGCGCCCGCGATCCGGTTCCGCAACCACGGCATGACGTTCCACATGGTCGACCCGACGTATCCGGGCGACGCCTCGTGCATCGCCGACCGCGGCGGCTCGCTGGTCAACATCCCGCATGTCGTGACGCCGTATCAGATCTCGTTCCGCCAGACCGCGGGCTCCTTCCCGCTCCAGGTGCCGATCACGCCGACCCATCCGATCAAGGTCGTGCGCGGCCCGACGCAGAGCATCTGGGTCATCGACAACGGCGACTTCCTGTCGACCAACGTCGGGAACCCCTCGACGCGCGGCAAGGTGTTCCGCGTCGAGCCGTTCGCCGTCGGCCGGTTCAGCACGCTCCAATAACGGTCAAAATCTTGCCCGGGCGCGCCGCGTTGCGGACGCTCGGGGCATGTCTAGCCGCGAGACGGAGCTGTACAAGGACCGGGTCGAGGTCAGCCTCGACGGTCGTCAGATCTTCTACCTGTTCTTCGGCGGCGCCGTGATCGTGGGGCTGGTGTTCATCCTCGGCGTCATGATCGGCCGCCGAGTCGAGGCCCGCGGCCATCTCGAGAAGGCCCGCACCCACGCCGCCACCGATCCGCTGGCCGCGCTCGATCGGCTCGAGGATCGCGGCGGCCTGACATTCCAGAACACGCTCGTCGGTGCGCGCGACGGCAAGCCCACCCCGGTCGAGCAGGCGATCGCCGAGCGCGCGAAGCAGAAGCCGACCGACGCGAAGGCGGTTGACGCGAAGCCCGCCGATGCAAAGCCCAAGGCCGAGGCGAACAAGCCCGCCGACGACGATCACGCCTCGGACAAGCACGACGACAAGCCAGGCGACAAGGCCAAGGCCGCCGACGACAAGGTGACGAAGAAGCCAGAGCCCAAGGCCGGCGAGGCCAAACCTGACGACAAGGTGGCGGCGAAGCCCGCCGTCGCCGACAAGAAGCCGGTGGACGCCGACAACAAGCCCGAAGCGCCGAAGTCGAAGTTCACGCTCCAGCTGTCGTCGTTCCAGGATCGCGCCGAGGCTGACACGTTCCTCTCCACGATCAAGGCCGCCGGCTACCAGGCGTACGTCACGGAAGCGTCGGTCACCGGCAAGACCTACTACCGCGTGCGGCTTGGCAAGTACGGCTCGCTCGAGGCGGCCAACGACGCGAAGTCCGACTTCGAAACGAAGTCGAAGAAGACCGCGTCGGTGATGAAGCTCTGAACCAAGCCTCGAGGTTCCGGGGATGCACCCGGCCGATCGATCGCGGCGGTTGGACTACAGCGCCGGCAGCTCGGCGACCCACGACGGCGGCTCGCCATCGACGACGACGACGAGGCTCGCATCACGCGGCCACGGTTGCGGGCGCATCGAGACGGGGCCGAACGCGACGGCCGTCGCGCCACGCAGCCGGGCCTCGAGCAGCCCGGTGGCGGGCGGGCCGACGATCGAGGCGATGCGACCGAAGCGCGTGGCGAGCTCGAGCTCGAGGGCGGGTGTGGGCTTGCCATCACGCGCGATGCGGGACGCGCCGCGATGCGGCGAGCTGGCGGTGGTGCCGACGATACGGATCGCGCGCGGGGCGACGTGATCGAGCAGGTCGGTGACGGCGGAGCGGAGCGAGACCTTGCCGGCGTGGCGGCGCAGCATGCCGAGCGCCGCGAGGTCGCCCTGGCCGAGGGCGTCGGTCCAGTCGCCGAGTGCCTGCGCCAGACGCGAGATCGCGATCGCGGGATCGCCGACGAGATAGAGCCCGTAGAGCGCGATCAAGGCGCGGCGGGCAGGTGCGGCGAGGGCGATCCGGTGGGCCAGCTCGCCGAGCTCGGTGTCGACCGCGACGACCGGGGTCTCCGAGTCGAGGCCGCGCGACAGCTCGAGGCCGTAGGCGGCGATCGGCTGGCGCCATGCTTTGTCCCGTGAACGGGAGGGAACGTCATCGCTGTACGTCGGGGTTGGTCGCTCGGGCTCGGGGGCCGCGAACACGGGCTCCGATTCGCGCCTGGGCGCGACGCCTTCGGATTTCGCGCGCATCGCGCGCAGCTTCTCGGCGGCGTTGGCGAGCGGGGGCGGGGCCTCATCGTCAACGGACTCGCCAGGCTCCGAGGCGACGAGTGGTGTGCCGGTGCCGGCAAGTGGGACGCGCCACGGTTCGCTCGCGTGCTCGTCGAGACCGAGCAGTGCGATGTCGTCACCGGCGACGATCTGGGCGAGCGGCGTGCCGCGGGTCCACGGTGCATCGACGATGTGGAGCGAGTGCGCGAAGCAGTGCAGGCGAACGAGACTGCGCGCGGTGGCGAGCACGATCAGCGGCGAGGCCGGATGGCAGACGACCTCCTGCACCGGTGCGCCGACCTGGTGGCGAAACGGCCGGCCATCGGAGAGCCGGAACACGAGGACCTCGTCGCTGCCGGGTCGCGTGACCCAGAGGTGACCCTGCGCGGCCCCGACCGTGCGCGGCGGCGGTGGCAGCTGGAGCTGGAGGCGGAGCAACGGGCGCCCGGAGACCGCGTCCCAGACCTCGAGCTTGCGAAGCAGGCCGAGCAGCACCTGGTTGCGCTCGAGGCCAACCGCGAACTCGACCTGGCTGCTGGGATCGATCGCGTGCGAGGACAGGGCGCGACCTGCGGCCCGCACGATCAGTACCTGCTTCGCATCGAGCGTGGTGAGCACGATCCGGGGACCGCTCACCGCGGCGAGGCGCATCGGGGCCTCGAGATCGAGACGCGCGGCAGCATCGAGGTACGGCGGCTGGTAGAGCATCACGCGCGGCTCGTTGCCGCGCACGACCGCGACCAGTGCGTTCGGCGGACCGACCGCCGCGAGATCCGCATCAGGCTCGAGCTCGAGCATGCCGACCGGGGGCCCGACGCCTTCGCCGAGCAGCAGCACCTCGCGGCCGCGACGCAGCGCGACGAACTGGCCGTCGGGCGTGGTCGTGATCGTCACGGGGCGCCGGAGCCAGGTTGCTTCGCGAAGCCGCGCACGATGCGGACGAGCGCGTCGAGCACGGCCGGCTGGTCCTTGAGCGATGGGAACGCCATCATCGAGGGGCTCTTGCCGACCGCGGCGCCGCCTTCCAGGATGATCTGCTTGATCTGGGTGTCGGTGACGGTCGCCTGCCACGTCGGATCGGTGTAGTTGCGCGGCTTGGGATTGAGCGAGACCGAGACCGGGCCGCCGCCCTTGCCGTCCATGCCGTGGCAGGTCGAGCACGCCGACACGAACAGCTGCTGCGCTTCCTGATCGGCTTCGGGATCGACGACGCGCTTCTTGGGCCCGGTCTCCTGGCCCGACGTGACCCCGGACGACGGCTCGGGAGGTACATCTCCCTTACCGCATGCGACGACAACGGCGAGCGCGGCGAGCAAGCGACTGCACATGCCTGCAGTCTATTCGTAGCGATTCTGGCGCGTCCAGCTGCGCTTGACGCCTTCGCCGTCGACCCGGATCTCGAGCTCGTAGGTCGCGGTCACGCCGTCGCAGTCGACGTCACCGACTGCA
Organism: Kofleriaceae bacterium; assembly: GCA_037720695.1. Classification (GTDB taxonomy): domain Bacteria; phylum Myxococcota_A; class Polyangia; order Haliangiales; family Haliangiaceae; genus JABFXX01. Next base: position 16,668 of record JBBJLY010000169.1, read on the forward strand.
CGCACGATCGCGGAGCGTCCGGACGGATCGGGGAGATAGGCGTAGGCGAAGCGCGACTCGTCGTCGATCGAGAACTGGAGCGCCTGCCAGGCCGACGTCTTCCATAGCGACGGATCGACCGCACACGCGCCACCCTGGTCGCAGCACGACGTGGCGGGCGTCTGGGGTGCGGCTTCCGTGGGAACGTGGCCGGTCCCGGCGATCTGCGCGGTGACCCGATCGGCGAGGTAGGTCAGCAGCTCGTCGGCCTCCCGGGTTCGCACCTTCTCCGTGCACGCTCGCTTGGCCGCGGGGCAGGTCGCGATCGCGCACAGCGACACGAGCAGGAGAACGTAGCGGAGGCGGCGCCACCACATGGCACGGGCAACCTAGTCGATCTCGCCCCCGTCGTCGACGGTCGTGTGCGAACGCTCGATCGGACCTCGATCTACTGCTCGATCTACCGCTCGATCTACCGCTCGATGCGCTGGATGAAGCGCTCGATGATGCGGGCCGTGTGGCGCGGTGCCTCGAGCTGCGGGCCGTGACCGACCCCGCGCATCACGACCAGCTCCGCGCGCGGTAGCGCGAGCACGAGATCCTCGGCGACGCGCTTGTCGATGATGCGATCTTGCTCGCCGTGGATCACGAGCGCGGGGACGTCGATGCTCGCCAGGTCGCGTGGCACGCCGGCCTCACCGTCGGCGAGCACGAAGCCGCGGAACAGCCGCTGGAGGGGCTCCGCCCGGCGCGCGCGCTGCGTGATCACGTGGCGAATCACCGCGCGTCCCACCGGCGGCGGTCGCTCGAGCACGAGCTCCATGAAGCGATCGACATCCTCCTCGCGCGGGATCAGCGGATTGTGATCGACCCACTGGCGCGCGCCGCCCTCGTGGATGTCGCGGCCGACCGATGCGACCAGCACGAGGGCCGCCACCCGATCGGGCCATGACTTCGCGACCCGCAACGCGACGCCGCCGCCCATCGAGTTGCCGCAGATCACCGCGCGATCGATCCCGTTGTGATCGCAGACGCGCATCACCGCCTCCGCGTGGTGCCGGATACTCGCCTCAGATTCGAGAACATCGGTCGAGCGACCGTGACCCGGGAGATCGATCAGCGTGACCCCACGTGCGCGCGGGAGCAGTGCCGACATCAGCAGCCAGGTCTCCTTGTCGCCGCCGAACCCGTGGACCCCGACGAACGGCAACCCGCGGCGTGCGGCGCGCGTGCAGTACGCGACCCCGTCTGGCGTGATGCCGGGCCGCACACCGGCCGCGAATCCGACGGCACGCTGCATTGCGCGCAGCTGGACGCCGCCGACCAGGATCTCGAGCTCGGTGCGCCACGCCCGAGGCGCCATCACGGCAGCGCGGGCTTCGCCGGCGGCGGCACGGTGAGATCGGTGAGCGCGCGGACGAACGCGATCAGCTGCTCGCGCTCCTTCGGCGACAGGTTCACCTTCCTCAGCGCCGGATCGATGACCGACGGATCGGCGCCCTGACCCGTGCCGCCCGCGAGGTGAAAATCGACCGCGCCCTCGAGGGTCGTCGCGCTCGCGTCGTGGAAGAATCCCTCGCGCTGTGCGGCGCCTCGCAGGGTCGGCGTCTTGAACGCACCTTGCTGTTTCGGATCGGTCTTGCCGCGGCCTTCATCGGGAGACTTGACGAGGCCAAGGCGGTGGTAGCGATGGTCGGTGTAGTGCTGCGGCTGATGGCACACCGCACACTGCGCGCGGGTCGTGAACAGCAAGTAGCCGGCCTTGAGATCGGCGGGCGCATCCGGCGCGCGCTCGACGCGATCCCACGGCGCCGCGCCCGCGTAGCGCGTCATCACGAACGCCTCGAGCGCCTTGCCGACGGTCGCGGCGGATGCCCCGCCCGCCCGCGCGAAGTGCGCGCGATAGCCTGGCACCTCGGCGATCCGGGTGACCGCGGCCGCGAGGTCGAGTCCGAGCTGACCCTGCGCGTGCGGTCCGATGAGCTCGGCGAACGAGCCGAACCGGCCGTCCCACGCGAGGCCCTCGTGCCACGCGAGGTTGACCAGCGTGGGGGCCCTGCGCAGGTTGTCCTTGCCAGTAGCGGTCTTGCCAAGCGTCGCACCGGCGTAGCTCTGGGCGGGCACGTGACAGTCGGCGCAGGCGAGCTGGCCCGTGCTCGACAACCGTGGA
>JBBJLY010000170.1:0-18799 GCA_037720695.1 Kofleriaceae bacterium
GCTTGGCGCGCTCTCGACGACGTAGCCCTCGGCCTCCAGCGTCGCCCGCGCGCGCGCTCGATTCTGCGGGGTGTCGTCGACGACCAGCACCGTCCCTGATCCGGCCATCACCAACCATCATACCCACTCCTGAGCGCCCCCGTTGGAACACTCCGTGCACACTCACGATGGCATGAGCAAACGAGTGCTGCGTGGTGTCCTGTTCGCGTGCGCGATCTCACTCGGGTCTAGTGGTTGTACGGTGCATGGCCAGGTGGCCTCCGGGGTCGTGGTGACCGAGCCCGACCTCGTGGAGGTGTCTCCGGGCGTCTGGGTGGTCGAGGACGCCGACGAGCCTACGTTCTATTCGGACGGCTACTACTGGAGATACCGAGATGATCTGTGGTTCCGGTCGAGCGTCCATACGGGCGGCTGGGCCCGCTACGATGCGGCACCGCGCGTGGTGGTCGGCATCCAGTCCCCGCGAATGTACGTGCGCTACCGGCATGCCGGCCGGGTCAACGCCCGCCAGGGACCGCGCGGCAGAGTGATCGTCCGCGACCACCGCGGCCGGCGGCGCTGACGCGTCTGCGGGTTGGGACTGGCCATCGAGTTGCAAAAACCACGTGCATGGCTTTCCAGAAGATCCTGTGCGCGACCGACTTCTCCGCCGGCTCCAAGCATGCGGTGCGCGTCGCAGCGCGACTGGCTGCTGAAGCCGATGCCGAGCTGGTGCTCGCGCATGCCTGGCATCTGCCAACGCTCGCGACGAGCAGCGACTATCCGCTGCCAGCCGACGCGATCACGGTCATGATCGCCACGGAGGAGCGAGCGCTCGACGCCGCGGCTCGCGAAGCGCGGGAGCTCGGCGCCGCACGCGTGACGCCGGTGTTCCTGACCGGCGTCCCGTGGATCCAGCTGGTCGAGCTCGTGGAGAAGGATCCCGCGATCGGCCTCGTCGTGATCGGGACGCACGGACGCACGGGACTCGCGCGCGTGCTCCTCGGTTCGGTCGCCGAGAAGGTGGTGCGCCACGCGTCGTGCCCGGTGATGGCGACCCGCGCCCCCGGCGGCGCGGAGCCGTTCGATCACGTCCTGGTCCCACTCGATCTGTCGGCGAGCTCGCAGCGGGCTTGCGAGTTTGCGGCCCAGCTCGCGCGGCCCGGCGGGAGAGGGATCACGCTGCTGCACGTGATCGAGGTCCCGGTGACGTTCTCCAGCGAGCTGACGGAGGATGCGATGCTCGAACAGATCGATCGCCGGGCGTCGAAGCTCGTCGAGGACGCGGCGGCGAGGCTGCGGACCACGGTCTCGGTCCCGGTTGTGACCCGGATCCGGATCGGCCACCCCGGTGCCCAGACGCTCGCCGTGCTGGACGACGATCCGACCTTCGATCTCGTCGTGATGGTGAGTCACGGTCGGACCGGCGTGCGCCGCGTGCTGCTCGGCTCGGTCGCCGAGAAGATCGTCCGCCACGCACCTTGCCCCGTGCTGGTCGAGCACACGTAGCAAGCCCGGCGCTCACGGCGTCGTGTGACACCGCGCGCAGACGACGAGGAGCTGGCCGTACGTCGTGGCTCGGTCGACGAGCGGGCCGGCGCTCGGCTTGCGGGCTTGCCCGGCGATGCGCTGCAGATCGCGCGCGAAGGCGACGCGAGTTGCAGGCTGATCGAGCGGCGCCGCCGCGAGCAGGTCGAGCCCGGCCTGCCACGACTTGTCGGCGTTGCCGATCACCCCTTCCCACAACCGGTCCGCAGCCCACCGATGCCGCAACATCCGGGCTTCCACCGTCGGCTTGTCGACGGGCATCCGGGGAAGCAGCTCGAACTGCGGGCTGGCGCCGAGCTCGCCGTGACAGTTGCCGCAGGCCGCTCCCAGCTTCGCGGTCCTCGTGATCGCCTCGTCGACCGTCTTCGCGCGCGCGATCGCGGCCGCCTGCTCGCGGATCGCCGCGGCATGCGTGGCCCACGGCCCGTGTGCTGGCTCGTCGGCCGCCCAGCTGACCGAGGCGGCGAGCTTGCGCGCTTCATCGAGCTTGCCGCGGATCAACAGACGCTCGATCGCGCGCACCAGATCGAAGTTCTGGTGCATGTGATAGCGCAGCATCATGTCGCGATCGAACCTGGCGGAGGGCGACTCGCGCGGCGGCTGCTGGGCTGGCTTGGACGGCGCGGCTGCGCTGATCTGACAGGCCATCGCAGCAAACACCGCGAGCAGGAGCGGCCGGGTCGGGGGCATCCGCGAGACCTCAGCAAGACATGGACCGCTGCGCGCGGAGCTCTCCGCATCGCGCACCACGGTGGCGCACACCTCGCCCCGGACAGCCCGTAAAATCTGCGCGCCTCAGGTGACTCGCGCAAGACTTACGTGTTCGTCCTCGCAAGCACGCGAGCTTCGATGGCACGCTCCTGGCTATGGTCCCAGGCGTGCCCCGATCCGGACGCATTCTGGTCGTGGACGACGAGGTCAACTCGCGCACCGCGCTCGCCGAGCTGCTGCGGGACGAAGGCTTCGAGGTCGAGACCGCAGCGGACGCGTTCAAGGCGCTCGGCAAGTACGACGACTTCACGCCGCACGTGGTGGTCACCGACCTCAAGATGCCCGGCATGAACGGGATCGAGCTGGTCCAGAAGGTCCTCAGCTTCGAGGACGCCGCCGCGGTGGTGGTGATGACCGCGTTCGGTGAGGTGCAGTCCGCGGTCGACGCGATGCGCGCCGGCGCCGCCGACTACCTGACCAAGCCCTTCAACCTCGACGCGCTGCTGGTCTCGCTCGACCGGGTGTTCGAGAACCAGCAACTCCGGCGCGAGACCCGCCAGCTGCGCGCGCGCGTCCGCGACCGCGTCGCGCCCGGGAACATCATCGGCAACAGCCCACCGATGCAGCGCGTGTTCGAGATCATCGACCAGGTCGCCCCCAGTAAGGCGACGGTGCTGATCACGGGGGAGAGCGGGACCGGCAAGGAGCTGGTCGCCAGCGCGATCCATCAGCGCTCGCCGCGGGCCAACGGGCCGTTCGTCAAGCTGCACTGCGCCGCGCTCGCCGAGTCCCTGCTCGAGAGCGAGCTGTTCGGTCACGAGCGCGGCTCGTTCACGGGAGCAATGGCGCGCAAGGACGGTCGGTTCCAGCTCGCGGACGGGGGCACGCTGTTCCTCGACGAGATCGGCGAGATCTCGCCCTCGATCCAGGTCAAGTTGCTGCGGTTCCTCCAGGAGCACGAGTTCGAACGGGTCGGCGGCACGCAGACCATCCGGGTCGACGTTCGGGTGATCGCGGCCACCAACCGGAACCTGGTCGAGGAGGTCGCGAAAGGGCGATTTCGCGAGGATCTGTTCTACCGGTTGAACGTGGTGGGCCTCGAGATGCCCTCGTTGCGCGAGCGCCGTGCCGACGTGCCCACCCTCGTGATGTTCTTCCTCGATCGCTACAACCGGGAGAACGGCAAGACGATCGAGCGCTTCACTCCCGAGACGATGGATCTCCTGTGCTCGTACGACTGGCCCGGCAACGTGCGCGAGCTCGAGAACGCCGTCGAGCGCGCGGTCGTGCTGACCACCGGCTCGGAGATCGAGGCCCGCCAGTTGCCCCCGAACGTGCGCCCCCAGCTGGTCCCGACCGGCGTGCCCGCCATCCCGGGCTCGACGATGCACGAGGTCGAGCGTTACGTGATCCTCGAGACGCTGAAGGCCTGCGGTGGCGCGACCTCTCGCGCGTCGGAGATCCTCGGCATCAGCACCCGCAAGATCCAGTACAAGCTCCACGAGTACAGCGAGGCCCCGCGCTCCGATGTGGACGTGGTCCGCAAGGCCGAGCGCGCCACGGACGGTGGCACCGAGAACCGCTAGTGACCGTCCTCGACGACCTGTTCGCGTACGTCGGGTTTGACGACGCGGACTGCGCGCGCCTGCGTGACGTCCACCCGATCCTCGCACCCCACTTCTCCGCGATCGCGGACCGGTTCTACGCTGCCGTGGCCGCGAGCCCGGCAGCGTCCGTGATGTCGGGCGCAGATCAGGTCGCCCGGCTCCACGTGACGCTGGTCGACTGGATGTCGAGCGGGCTGCTCGGTCCTTACGACGAGCGGTTCTACGACAAGCGGTCGCGGATCGGCCGGCGCCACGTCGCGATCGGCTTGCCGCACGACTACATGTTCACCGCGATGAGCGTGGTGCGCACCGCCTATCTCGATCGAATCGAGGCGTTATGTCCCCCCGCCGACGCGTGGACGATCGCCCGCTCGATCAACAAGCTACTCGACGTCGAGCTCGCGATCATGGTTCGCCACTATCACCTCGACGCGCGGGAGAAGCTGGTGCTGCGCGAGCAACGCAGCCAGGCCGAGCGGATCACAGCGATGCGCACGATGTCTGCGGGGTTGGCTCACGAGGTCCGCAATCCGCTGCATGCGGCGAAGCTGCAGCTGGAGCTGCTCGAGCGGCGGCTGCGCAAGCAAGGCGTCGACCCCACGCTGGTCGGGCCGAGCCTCCTCGCCCAGCAGGAGATCGAGCGCCTGACCTCGCTGCTGAACGACTTCCTCGCATTCGCGCGGCCGACCGAGCTCGACAGCCAATCGCACGATATCGCCCGGATCGTGCGGAACGTCGTCGAGCTCGAGCGCGTGACCGCTGAACGGCGTGGAGCCAGCCTCGCACTGGTCGCGCCCGCGTCACTGTTCGCGAGGGTGGATCTGGCGAAGCTGCACCAGGTCACCCTCAACCTGGTGCGCAACGCGATCGAGGCCGTGTCGCCTGGTGGGCGAGTGTCGGTCGAGCTCACCGGTCGCGACGATTGCTTCGACCTCCGGGTGCAGGATGATGGCGAGGGCATCCCGGAGGAGCTGCGCGCGCGCATCTACGAGCCGTTCTTCTCGACCAAGGAGACCGGCACCGGCCTGGGGCTATCGATCGTCCACAGCCTGGTGACGCTGCACGCAGGCGAGATCACGCTGGCCAGCGGCGCCGGCGGCACCAGCTTCCACGTCACCATCCCACGCGGGCTGTGATGGCACGCCGCGTGTAGCGGCACCTGTCATGTCCTTCGCAAGCGCCGCAGGCTGTCACATCTACCATCGTGGTGGCACGGTCGAGCACCTCCGGGTGCCCGTCGCGAACACCACCGAGCCGGCCGTCCATACCGCCGCCAGCTTGATTCCGGTGACCGCGATCATGAGTCGCAAGGTCATCTGCGTGCACCGCAACCTGGAGATCGAGCACATCGTTGACCTCATCGTGCGCGAGTACGTCGGCTGCTTGCCGGTGGTAGACCTCGCCAACTATCCGATCGGGATGATCACCAAGCGCGACCTGGTGGCGCAGCTCGGCTGCGTGCTCGGGAACAAGACCTCCGACTCCGATGAGACACCGTACGCCGCCGAGCTCGGCCCGCGAACGGCCGAGGAGCTCATGCTGCCACTCGCGATCACGCTCGACGAGCGATCGACGGTCGGCCAGGCGGCCGCGCTGATGGCGCACGAGGGCTTTCACCACCTACCGGTGGTCGCGAACGGGCACGTGATCGGCATCGTGTCGTCACTCGACATCGTGCGCTGGCTCGCGCGCAACGACACGGCGACCTGAGCGCTCGAATCGGCGCAACCATTTCGCGTTTCGTCACCCGCGGTGCGACCATGAAGCTCCGCGTCATCATGACACCCGACCAGCCCGACCCGCTCACCATCTCCGGCACCGGCCTGCTCCGCGGGCTGGCTCGCTGAGCCATGCGCGTTGCCGTGTTCGATACGCATCGCCACGATCGGGTCTCGCTCGAGGCTGCGAATGCTGATCACGCACACGCCCTGACGTTCCTCGAGCCGCGGCTCACCACCCAGACGGCCGCGTTGGCCGAGGGGTTCGAGACCGTGTGCTCGTTCGTCAACGACCAGCTCGATCGCGGCACGCTCGCGCTGCTGCAGGCCGGTGGCGTGCGGCTGATCGCGCTGCGCTCGGCAGGATTCAACCACGTCGATCTGGCCGCGGCGGAGACCCTGGGGATCCGCGTGGTACGCGTGCCCGAGTACTCGCCCTACGCGGTCGCCGAGCACGCGGTCGCGCTGATCCTGACATTGAACCGCAAGATTCATCGCGCGTACGCGCGTGTGCGTGAAGGCAACTTCTCCCTCGACGGTCTGCTCGGCTTCGATCTCCACGGCAAGACCGTCGGACTCGTCGGGGTCGGGCGCATCGGATCGGTGATGGCGACGATCCTGATGGGCTTTGGCTGTCACGTGCTCGCGTCGGACCCGAGCCCGCAGCGCCAGCCCGGGGTCGAGTACGTGCCGCTCGACGAGCTGTACGCGCGGTCCGAGATCATCTCTCTCCACGTGCCTCTCGCGCCCGGGACACGCCACATGATCGATGTCCGAGCGCTGGCGCGGATGAAGCCAGGCGTGATGTTGATCAACACCGGCCGCGGTGCCCTGATCGACAGCCAGGCCGTGATCGACGCGCTCAAGACTGGCCACGTCGGCGCGGCCGGGCTCGATGTCTACGAGGAGGAAGAGGGGGTGTTCTTCGAGGATCTCTCGGGTCAGGTGATCCAGGACGACGTGCTCGCCCGGCTGATGACGTTCCCCAACGTGATCATCACCTCGCATCAAGGCTTCTTCACGCGTGAAGCGCTCACCGCGATCGCGACGACGACGCTCGCGAGCATCACCGCCTTCGAACGCGGCGAAGCGCTGGTCCACGAGGTGCGCCTGGACGCGATGCGGCCCCGGCCGTGAGATCTGCGCTCATCTTTCGAAGCACGGTCAGGACGTCGGCAGGGAGCACCCCACGAGGACGGCGATGCAGCGCTGGTCCACACACGCCGCCCGGGCGGTGCAACCTGCAGGAACCGGATCGCACCGGACGCCGGGACACAGCCGCGTGGCCTCGGCGCACACGGTCTCGCTCTCGATCAACATGCCGTCGAGGACCCATCCGGGAGCTGCCTCGAACGGCGGTGCCGGAGGGCACTCGACGCAACACGTCAGCTCGCTCGGCAGCAGCACGCAATCGTCGTCGCGAACACATTGCGCCGGCTCCTCGGTCCCCGCAGGACTCACCCGCAACGCCGTCGGCGGCGCCTCCGGCGGCATGCGGTCGCAGCTCGCCAGCGCGATGGCGACCCCACACAAGGCGGGGCCGAGGCGATGGATCGAGCTCGGGATGTCCTCGAACATCATGATCTGCGTCAGTGCAACTGGTCGGCCAGGCGCCGGGCGTGACCGCGATGACTCGCGCCAGTCGTCGACTGTCGCGCCGAGGTGACCCGGCGCGTAGTTGTTGCGCGCCAGCACGACGGCGCGCAGCGGATGCGCGAGTTCGCCGCGGCGCTGGGAAACGTACGGGCACGCCGCGTGCTCTTCGAACCACCATGCGAGCTCTCTCGATGCTGGTGCTGGCGTCCTGTGCGACGACGTCGACCACCGTGCCTCCGGCGGGTGGGCCGCGCGGCCTGCGCGCCACCGAGCACCTCGATGCTGCCCGCCAGCACGACCAGCTCTCGACACGATCATGGACGTGGCCCGATGCGATGACCCCGGGCCCTGATCGATCAGGCGTGTCCTGGGTGCGAACGTGGGACACGGCCGAGGAGCACGAGCAACTCACGGTCGCCCACCGCAGCAAGGCAGCGGAGCTGCAGACGGCGTACGAGCAAGCATGCGGCACCCGTCCGCTTGCGGAGGTCTCGGTCTCGCCGTTGCTCCGGTTTGCGAACGGCGGCTGGAACACCGCGCATGGTGTCATCCTCTACCTCGCACCCGAGGCAGGACCCGCAGACCGGTTCCTGCAAGGACTCGAATGTCACCGCGCCTGGATGATGCTCGCGCCTGCAGCGATGGATGATTGCCTGCTCGATCTCCCGGGCCTCCAGGTGGATGCGCGAGCCGATGACAGTGGGATCACGGTCTCGATCAGCGTTCGCGATCCCAAGCTCGTGTCCGAGCTCCACCGTCGTGCCGCTCACGACCTGGAGTCGAGCGAGCAGCTTCGTCACCCCGCACCACGCTGAACACCGCTCCCTGAGGTCAGCGAGCGACGATCATCGAGTCGAACTCCGTCCCGTCAGCGTCGATCGCGTGCATCACGAGCCGGTCTGGCTCGACCTCGAAGTAGGTGTAGTGGATGACATCCTCGCTGAACGCCGTGAAGCTCGACGTGCCAACCGGGCGCGTTCCGCGACCGCCACCGCCGGTGACGACGTAGGCCACGCCGTTCTGCGGAAGCATCGCTCGTAGTCGTGATCGTGACCGGCGAGGATCAGTTGCACGTGGTGCGATTCTGCGACCGGCGCGATCGCGGCGCGCAGGGCAGTGTCGGAGCCGTGATCGCCGGACGAGTACGGTGGTCGGTGCAGGTAGATGATCTTCCACGGCGCCTGCGACGCGGTGAGATCGCGGTCGAGCCACTCGGCTTGCGTGGCGTAACTCGACTCGGTGTCGAGCGCCACGAAGTGGATGCGTCCCCAGTCGTACGAGTACCACTTCTCGACGCCGAGCTCGCCGTTCTCGGGCAGCGCGAAGACATCGCGAAACGGCGCGCCCTGCATCGTCTCGTAGTCGTGATTTCCGGCTGCGGGATAGAACGCGAGGTGACGGAACAGGTGCGAGTAGATGTCGAAAACCGTCGACTCGATCTCCGAGATCGTGCCGCTGTCATAGGCCAGATCGCCGGTGTGGATCATGAGCTCGAACGGAACTTCCTCCATCTGGTCGACCAGGGCGCGCTGATCGCCGCCACCACCACCCGAATCACCAAACGCCATGAACCGGACCGGGCGCGTCGAATCGGCGGTTGGCGGCGTCCGGAACCCGATCCGCTCGGAGAGCGGTGAGCCTCCGGCGCTGAGCGTGTAGCAATAGATCGTATCGGGCTCGAGGCCGGTGATCGCGGCCCACACCTGTTGCTCCCCAGCGGTCCGGACGCCGACCTGCTGGACCGCGGCCGCTGCGGTGGCAACCTGGGTTCCGTCAGGAGCGGTGACCTCGACGGTCTGCCCATCGGGCGCCATGCTGACCCAGCCGACGAGCACGGAGTGGGTCGTCAGTTGCTGCAGGTACGGGGGGCGATGCACGGTCGCCACCGCGGCGTCGTACAGCAGGCCCTCTGCGCCACACGCCTCCTGCAGGATCGCGAGCGGCGAACCACGCGCTGCCTGGTTGGAGGTGTCGCCGGTCTTGGTGGAGCCAAGGTTGCCGGACTCGTTGAGGCCACAGCCGGCGATCGCGAGCAACGCGATCCCGGCAAGCCTGAGGGTCGGTGTAGTCGTCGAGCCCATGATCATCCTTCCGTCACCAGACTACGCTTGTCGTGTCCGGCGAACATGTCGATCTCTAGACCCGTGGCGCGAGCGGAGGTTGCTCGTCGAGCCCGCTGCTATTTCCTCGCACGTGGCGCAGACTCAGCTGCCGTCGCCGAACGGGTGACAGCCGGCGCACTTCACGGCCGCGGGCTCGTGCGTGGCCTGGGCCGGGTGACAGCCGATGCAGGTCGCGCGATCGTCGCGGGCTCGCAGCTCATGCGACGAGTGACAGCGCGCGCAATCGGCGTGGCCTTGCACGCGATGCAGGCCTGGACGCTTCGCTGTCGGATGACAGCTCGCGCACGCCGGCGGCTTCGCGACGCCTTTCGGGCCATGCGCGCGGTGGCAGGTCGCGCAGTCGAGCTTCGGACCGTGACCTTGCTTCGCCTGCGCGACGTGACAGCTCGCGCAGGTCGCGCTCGGCTTGCGGGTCCCGCGATGCGGCTCGTGACAGCTCGCGCACGCCTGGTGGCCCGGCGGGGCGGACGCTTGCTCGGCCTTGTGGCAGGTGGCGCACGTCGCCGACGCCGCCTGGGGGCGATGCGGGCCGGCCTGGTGACAGCCGGCGCACTTGCCGTGACCTGGCGTGACGAGCTTGGCCTCGGTCGCATGACAGCTTGCGCAGGCGGCGACCGGTCGCGCGGGCTCGTGCGCGGCTTGGGCGTGGCACAGCGTGCACGCCGCGTGGCCCGTCGAGGCGGTGGAGCGAACCTCGCTCGCGTGACACTTCGTGCACAGGCCAACCTCGAGCTTCGGCTTCGGTGCATGTGGACCGTGACAGTCGAGGCAGCGCGCGGTCGCGTGGTGCGGCTTGACGTGACAGCTCTCGCAGGTCACGGCCGTCACTCCCGCCGCCAGCGCATGCGGAGGATGGCAGGTCGCGCAGGTGCCGTGCTTCGAGGCTGCGGGATGCGAGGTGCGCTCGGCGTGACACGTGGTGCATGCCTTGATCGTGTTGTCATGAGCTGCGTGGCAGGTCCTGCACGCGGCGTGCTTCGCCGGTGCCAGCACCGGCTTGCTCGCGTGGCAGCTCGCGCACGCCTGGACGTCCCGCTTGCCGAACGAGTGGGGTGTGTGGCAGCTGGTGCACGTCGGGTGGCCGGTGGTGATCGCCTTCGCGGTGACCCGGATGGCTCCGCGCTGGACGGCGTGGCAGCTCGCGCACTTCGCATCCGCGACCCGCACCGACTCGTGCATCGAGTGGCAATCGAGGCAGCCGCGCAGCCCGGCGTGCTGGGTCGCGCGCTCTGCATGGCAGCTCTCGCACGGCTTCGGATCGAGCGTGCGCGTCTCGTGTGCACGATGACAATCGCCGCATGGTTGGTCGGCATGCGCGCCGACGGCGGCGACGTGGATTCCCTGCGGTGAATCGTGACAGCGCATGCAGCTGGTCGGGCGGATGGCGAGATCGGCGCCGAAGCCGTGGCAGTCCTGGCACGCCGGCGCGGCGTCGAGCGCGATCGGGTTATCGGGGTGGAGCGGCGTCCGGACCTCGCCATGACACCGCGTGCACACATCCGCGGGCGGCGGCGAGAACCCACGCTCGCCATGACAGTCCCGGCACGGCACGTGCGCGCCATCGACGTGCACCACGTGAGCCGCACTCGCGCGGACATCTCGCCAGGTCACCGGCACGTGCTCCGGTGGTCGGCGTTCGCGACCGCCACCGCAGGCGGCCGCGAGCACGACCAGCACGAGCACGCGCACGGTCACCGCGCGCCGATCGGATGGCACATCCGGCACGGCATCGTCGTCAGCGGCTGGCGGCTCGACCAGCCCGGCGGGTGTGGGTTGCCGCCGATCCCGCCGACCGAGTGACAGCTCGCGCACAGCTGCTCGCCGGCGCCGCCGTGGCAGCTGGCGCAGGCGGCGGGATCGCGGCGCGCTTCGCGACCGTGGCGGTTGTCGATCCCGAGCCAGCCGGGTGGATGCGGCGTCGCACGACCCTCACCGGCGATCCCCTTCGCGGTGTGACAGCTCGCGCAGCGATCTGGCGTGTGGCACGTCGTGCACGCGCCGGGATCGGACCGCGCCTCGAGCGCGTGTCGCGCCGCGAAGCCCGCGCGATGGATCCCGGCGCGCAGCGGATCGGCGAACCGCGTCGCCGCGGGCAGCACGGGGACCGTCTTGCCATGGCAGCTCGCGCAGAACGTCTCCTTGTGGCAGCTCTGGCACAGATCACCCGACGAGGCCGCGCGCGTGCCGTGCTCGCGGATCCAGTCGCCGTCGTGCGCGAGGTGACTCGCCGGCAGCGTGCCCTCCTCCGGGAGATCGCGGTGGCACGTGTCGCAGGTGCGCGCTTGCCGCGTGTCGTCGTGACAGCGGAAGCACGTCGCCATCGGGGGGCGCATGCGCTCGGCTCCGTCGGCAACGCCATCGTGGCAGCGCATGCAGTTGTTGTTGGTCAGCTTGGTGTGGCGCGTGATCGAACTTGAGGTGCGCGCGCCTCGGCCAGCTCGGCGACCGCGGTTGGTGACGTGTGGCAGCCGGCGCAGGGTCGCGGGTCGTGCGGCTTGGTGTGACAGCTCGTGCACGTCGCGTCGGTCGGCAGTGTAGCGTGCTGCCCGCCGCCTCCAGCCCGGCGTGGCAGCGCGTGCAGCTGACGCCGGCGACCACGTGCGAGCGATGCGGGAACGTCTCCCGCCCCGGCTTGCGCAGGCCGAGGATGCCGGCACACGCCGCGAGCGCGACGAGCCCGACCACGGCGGCGATCCGGAGCATGCGCTGGCGCGTCACTTCGTGCTCCCCCAGCGGCGACCCAGCTGGCCCAGCACGTCCAGCCGGCTGGTGTACTCGGGCGAAGCGCTGGCCTCGACGGCCACCGCTGCGATCCACGCTCCGTCGTCGTACGTCAGCGCCGCGAGCGCCCACGGCCACGCGGCGCCGGTCCCGCGATCGTGATCTGGAATCACCAGCTCGAGCTCGGTGCTCGCGGCGAGCGACCGCGGCAGCGCGATGCGCGCGACGCCGCGAATCCCGGTCCAGCCGTCGTCCCCGACACCGCTCCGGCGGAGCTCCCCGACCAGCGCGCTCTTGCCGCGGTCATCGAGCCGGAGCAAGGCTCGTGCGGTCAGCTCGGGCCCGACGTCGTCGTCGATGATCCGGGCGCCGGCATCTCCGATCAGATCGAGCCGCGGAGCTGCGCGCCAGGTGACGACCGCGCCGCCACGCCGCGAGGGCACGTCTCCGATCACGGAGAACAGCGAGGTCGCAGGCAGCAGGTGCGAGGCCGCGCGATGGACCCCGTAGAGCTCGGCACGCAGATCGCGGCGCCGGTAGCTGGTGGTCAGCGCGACCTCGGCGAGACCGGGGTTCGCGACATCGTAGGCGACGCGCGCTCCCGCGTCGTGACGCTTGGTGATCACGATCCCCGCGTCGGCGCCGAGCTCCTCGCTCGCGAGCAGCGCGCGGTCGCGACGCTGGCCGTACGCAACGCCCAGCGAGCCATAGTCGCCGAGCCTGCGCGCCACGCGAGCACCGACCATCCAGTCCCAGCCGCGTCCCGTGCTGATCCCCGGCATGACGGGAATCCCGCCGACCAGCTCGGCCTCGAACCCGCGCGGCAACACGAAGCGCGTCGCGGCACCGTCGACGTGCGCCGGCCGGAGCGCGCCGAGCGTCGACACGAAGCGGCCGAGTCGGAGATTTGCGCGGCCCTCGAGCGCGCGGGCGCGGATCGCGATCACGAGCACGTCCCCCGTGGTGTCCTCGCCGGGCGTGCGCGCGTGCGCCATCCACACCAGCGCCTCCGCGGACAGATCCGAGCGCAGCGCGCTGTCGGACTCGAGCACCAGCACGCCGGCCGGCGAGGCGGTGCTCGCGAGCGCATCGGCGCGCAGCCGCAGGGGATCGGCTCCAGCTTCGCGCGTCGCGAGCAGGATGACGATCGCGACGCCGAGCGCGAGCGCGCGCTTCACAACGGATCTCCAGGCACGGTCGGAGCGGCGACCTTCGCGGACGCGCGCTGGTCGCGCCGATCGGCCCGCAGCTCACGGAGGATCACGATCCCGTACAGCGCGAACGCGACGGTGCCGAGCACCTGACCGAGCGACATCGCGAGCATCACGGGCACCGGCGTCGGATCGACGATCGACCACACCATCGCCATCAGCGCGAAGATCGTCAGGATCGCGGACGTGCGGAGCATCGTCGCCGACTTCAGCGCCCGCGCCCGTTGGGCGATGCGCTTGATCATGGGGCCACCGCGGAGAGCTTGCCGGCGCGCCGCTTCGCATCCTTGCTGAACGGATGCGCCGGGCCGTGGCAGCCCTCGCTCGCGCAGCTCAGCGTCCCGGCGCGGACGCGCTCGAGCGTGCTCGCGTGATCGCCCACCTTGTTCCAGGTCGGATTCTGGGTCGAGTGGCACTGCATGCACGTCGCGTTCGAGAACGGCCGGCGGATCTCCATCTTCACCAGCGCCTCCTCCTCGGACATCTGGTGGTAGTTGAACGTGTACTCGTAGACGTGCCGGAGCCCGCCGAGCTTCGTCGTGATCGTGCCGAACATCCCGTAGTCGGCGTGGCACGCGTAGCAGTTCTCGTGACCGAACTGCGCGTTGCGCGCGTGACGCGCGGCGAGCGACTCGCTCTTCGGGTCGAGCGAGTCGTTGCCGTACGGCGTCATCACGTGACACGAGCTGCTGCAGAACTCCGTGGTCTTCATCGCGTGGTAACCGGCGACGTTGCCGTTGGTCGCGGTCGCGATTGGCAGGATGCCGATGCCAAACAGCAGCACCACCTTCGTCATCCTGGTCAGCGCCGGACGGCGCAACAGGAACCAGATCAGCAACACCGCGGCGAGCGCGGCAGAGCCGAGCGCGAGCCAGAGGAACGGATCAGAAGACATCGACATCCCCATCGAGGTGCTCGCTCGTCGGGCCCGTCGGCCCGGGTGTGAGGATGATCGTTCCCGTCGAATCGATCGCACGCGGGTGACAGGTGGCGCAGCCGGTGAGCGGGCCCGGTGCGTGCGACACCGGCGGGATCCCGTGGCAGCTGCCACAGAACGCGCCGCCTTGCTCCGTCCACACCGGACGTGCAGGACCGTGACAGCCCGCCGTCGTGCAGGTGCCCGTGGTCTGATCCCAGCCGAGGCCCGCGGTGACCTCCGCGGGGAGCGCGGTGTCGAGGTGCCCCGTCGCGAACACCTGCGCCGGGACGAGGTGACAGGTCTCGCATGCGATCGGTCCACGCAAGCGAGCGGGTGCCTCGAGATGCGCGCGATGCGCGCCGACCCCGATCGCGGTCGTGAACGTGTTGCCGCTGAGATCGATCGGCGGCGCGGGCGACGTCGCGTCGCCATGGCAGCCATCGCACCCGGGCGTCCGGCCGACCTGGATCGCGCCGTCGAGGTGGAGCTCCGCTGGATGACAGCTCGCGCAGCGATCCTGCACGTGGCTCGGGGGCGGCGCGCCGTGGCAACGACCGCACGTCCCGCTCGGTGCGGGATCGTCCCACCGCGGATCGGTCATCAGCCCGCCACCGGCATGCAGCACGTCGCCGTGGCAGTAGACGTTGCTGCACGTGCCGTCGGCGAAGCTCGGCGCGCCTGCGCGATCGACTGGATCGAGGGTTTGTGCCGCACGCGCCCCGAGCACGACCTCGGCAGGAGGCGGGTCCGCGGCGCCGCTCGTGCGCACGTGACCCGGGTCATCCCACCGCGCGGGCACCGTGTGGCACTCGGCGCAGGCCACGAGCGCCCCACGATGCGAGGCATGGGCCCCGGTCGTCGGGCCGTCGCGATGACAGGTCGCGCACGCGTCGGGCCCATCGTCGTGGCAGGTCTTGCACGAGACCTTGGCTGCCCCGCCGTCGAACGCTTCGCCGTGACAGCTCGCGCACAGGCCGAGGTCCCAGCCGCGACGCGCCAGCTCGCGACCGTGGAACGACTCGCTGGTGGAATCGAGGATCCCGATCGGATGCACGGTGTCCTGCGCTGGCGCGGCATCGGGGCGCGCGCGTTCCGCCGCACATGCAGCCACCGCGAGCACGAGCACTAGCCACCGCATCACAGGCCGTGCAGGATCCCGACGTCGTGACTCGCGCCCGGTCCATGGCAGGTCGCGCACGCCTCGACCCCGGCCGGTGTGGTGTTGAGCTGCGCGTGGGCGGCGACGTGCGGTGCGTCGTGACAGCTCGTGCAGACCGCAGTCTGGGGCGGCAACTTGAACGTCGCCGTCGTGGTCCAGAACGGCGCATCGCAGTAGCTGTTGGTGTCGCTGGCGAGCGGCTCGCTACAGGTCAGCTCGACGAGCGTGCTCGGCGCGTACGTCGTCGGTAGCGGCAAGATCCAGTTGTTCCCGGTGTGGCATGCCAGGCAGTCCCGGCGATCGCGCGGGTAGCGCACCTCGCCGAAGTTCACCATCGCGCCGCCCGGATTTTCGGGCGTCGGCGCCGGGAAACTACCGAGGAAGTACGGCTGGGTCAGCTCGTCCCCCATGTGGATCTTGTGGATCATCACGCGGAAGTCGACGCTCTCGGCGAGCACGGTCGAGCCCTCGAGGCGCGCGACGCGCTCGTCGTTCGCGTTGGTCGGGTTGTGGCAGAACACGCAGTACTCGGCGTTCTTGCGCCCGCCGCCGTGAAACGACAGGTCGAAGTGACAGCCGTTACAGGTCGCGGCGCTCACGATCGAGCGCCGCGGCACCGCCATCGTGTCGGTCACCGCGAACGGCTTGGTCGGCGACAGCGCGGCGAACCGCGCACCTCCGACCGGCTGCAGGTATGCCTCGATGCCAACCGAGTAGCTGCCCGTCGCGGTGGGAGGGATCGCGGCGGCGGCCGGGAACGTGTAGGTGAACACGCCCGGCGTCGCGGTGGCGGCGAGCGTGCCCGTCGTGCCCGTGCCCTGCGCCGTTGCCTGCCAGTAGGTCACGAAGTCGGTGTTCGGTCCGGCGATCGTCGCGGTGATCCGCGTCAGTGGCGACGCGATGATGTCGCGGGGGACGCCATTGGTCGTCACCAGGAACGTCATCACCGGCGCCTGGCCAGGACCGGTATTCGTGATCGTCTGGATGTCGACCCCGATCGTCGGCGCATCTGGCGCGAGCGCCCCGACCAGGTGCTTGTCCATGATGCCGGCGATGCTGCCGCTCTGCGGATGACAGACCGCGCACATCGCGTCGTCGGGCTGCACGCCACCGCCGTGCAAGACGGCTCCCGTTGGCACCGGCGTCTCGAACACCGTGTTGTCATGGCAAGACACGCAGGCGGCCTTGGTCGGCGCGGTCTTCCAGCGGTCGCCCTGCGCGCCGCCGTGACAGCTCTCGCAGCGCGCGATGTTCTGCGGGAACGCGACGGTCGAGTAGTCGTGCACCGCCTGGTTGAACCCGACGATCTGGTACGGCGTGCCGCCCTCCACGCTCGGCAGCTCGCGGCCGCGGTGGATCTTGTGCAGCATGACGCGGAAGTCGACCGTGTTCCCGGTGTCTGGATCGGACGACTGCGGCTGGTGACACATCACGCACTGCTCGACCTGGTTCCAGCGACCGCCGTGGGCCTGGACATCGCGGTGGCAGCTATCGCAGTTCGCGTTGCTGACGACCTCGCGCGCGGTGATCGCGCCGCTATCGGGTCGCACCGACTTGGTATCGCGATCGATCGCTTGCACGGCGCGGAACGTCCGGACGGCGGACACCAGGACGGTCTGCGTCTTCGCGGCGTCGAAGCCCGCGAGCGGAGCCGCGACCGCATAGGAGTACGTGCCCTGCCTGACGTCGACCGCCGTGAACGTGCCGCTCGTCTCGGCGGCACCTTGCGTCGCACTCGCACCGCCCGGAGCGGTCTGGATCCGCGTGGTGTACGCGGTGTACTGCGCCGCCGAGCCGTCGCTGTTGTTCGCGAGCTGCGCGAGAACGAAGCCGACGTCCACCTTGCCCTCGGTGAGTAGCCCCAGGCGATCGAGCGGCATCCCCATCGAGTCGCGGAGGGTGAAGCCCACCGTGGCTGCGTCGGCCGAGACGGTCAGCGTGGTGACGGTGATGTCGACGCCGGGTCCAGCGAACCATGGCGCCGGATCGTCCTCTCCCATCCCGCCATCCCCGGTTCCGGGATCGCCGGGTGGTCCACCCGGCCCTTGCGGCCCCGCTGGTCCCTCACACGAAACCAGTACGACCAGCAAGGCGAGTGCACGCATGGGCCAAGCAGCATCAATGTGCGTGCCAGCAACCCGACGCGATCACACGACCGAACGCGCAACGGTTACGGACGGTTCAGATGCGACGCACAATTTACGCACACGTCTATCGCAGCCATCGCGCGGCGCGCGTTGGGGACACGTTCGAGGTATAGCTCTGTCATGCGATCCCTCCTCGCTGCGCTGCTGCTCGTGTTCGCCGCCTGCTCGACCACCGATTCGCAGACCCCTGCGCCAGGCCCGACCGCGCCTGCCAAGGATGTGGCGACGGCCAAGGCGTGGATCGCCGCGGGCGCGCACGTGATCGATGTTCGCACCGAAGAGGAGTTCGACGCCGCGCATCTCGACCGCGCGACCAACCTGCCGATCGAGGAGCTGCCGGCGCGGATGGCCGAGGTCGAGAAGCTGGTCGGCGGCGACAAGACCGCGCGCGTCGTCGTCTACTGCGCGTCGGGTAACCGCGCTGGCAAGGCCAAGCTCCAGCTCGATGCCGCTGGCTACACGCAAGTGGTCAACGGCGGCGGATACGACGACCTCGCGCCCTGAGCTCGCCAGTTCCGGACGACGCGACCGCGTAGTAGCGTCGCCGCCATGCTGAAGGACAAGGTCGTCGTCATCACCGGTGCGAGTCGTGGAATCGGCGAGGCGATCGTGCGCGCGTGTGTCGAGGCCGGCGCCAGCGTCGTGCTCGCGTCGCGCAAGCAGGCGGATCTCGATCGCGTCGCCGCGAGCCTTCCGGCCGAGCGCACGCTCGCGGTCGCCTGCCACACCGGCAAGGCCGAGGAGGTCGACGCGATGGTGGCCCGCGCGGTCGACAAGTTCGGGCGCGTCGATGGCTACGTCAACAACGCGGCCACCAACCCGTACTTCGGTCCGCTCGTCGACACGCCGGACACGGCGCTGGACAAGACGTTTGAGGTCAACGTCCGTGGCTACCTCTACGGCGCCCGCGCCCTGGTCAAGCATGCACGCACGCGTGGCGGCGGCGGCTCGATCGTCAACATCGCGAGCGTCGCCGGCCTGCGCGCGGCGCCGATGCAGGGGATCTATGGCGCGACCAAGGCGGCGGTGATCAGCATGACCCAGACGCTCGCGTTCGAGCTCGGCGGCTCGCAGATCCGCGTCAATGCGATCGCACCCGGCCTGGTCGAGACCCGATTCGCCGCCGCGATCGTCGGCAATCCGATGCTGCGCGATCACGTGGTCGGTCGGACCCCGCTCGCGCGGCACGCCCAGCCATCCGAGATCGCCGGTGCCGCGGTGTATTTGCTGTCGGACGTGTCGTCGTTCACGACCGGCACCACCGTCGTCGTCGATGGTGGACTGACCGCGGTCTAACGAAACACCATCAGTCGCCGGACCCACGCCGCGTCCGGCCCGGCCTTCGCGCGCACGGCCGCGA
>JBBJLY010000402.1:0-5747 GCA_037720695.1 Kofleriaceae bacterium
CGCCCTGGCAATAGAGGACCACCGGCGCTTCGTGGTTTTGCACCGCGCGTTCGATGCGCAACTCGAGGAACCCGCGCGGAATGTGGGTCGCGCCGGCAATCGCGCCCTGAACGTGCTCGTCGGCTTCGCGTACGTCGATGATCGCGGGGTGGTCGCCGGCCTTCAACTCCGAGCCGAGCTGGGCGACTTCGACTTCCGGTGTCTTCGTTCTGATCTCGCGAAGCAGCGTGTCAAAGGTCGGCACGCGAGGAGATTGCCACGACCCTCACGTAAGGGTAAGGTCCGAGGGCTGAGGAGTGTAAATGACTGATATGGCCACCACGACTGCATCGTCCTCTTCAACCCCGCCGCTTGACGCGCCGGGTCCAGAGTCGATGGTTCACATCACCCCGACCGCCGCGGTGAAGGTCAACGAGATCCGCGACGCTGAAGGCATCGAGCCGAACATGGCGTTGCGCCTCCGCGTTGTGGGCGGTGGCTGCGCCGGCTTCTCGTACGACCTCTACTTCGACGAGGCGGCCGAGGTCGATCGCCGCTTCGAGATCCAGGGCGTCAAAGTTGTCGTCGACGAGATGAGCCTCATGTACCTCGTCGGTACCGAGATCGATTACGTCGAGGGTCTGCAGGGCGCCGGGTTCAAGTTCAACAACCCGAACGTCAAGTCGACCTGCGGGTGCGGCTCGTCGTTCTCTGTTTGAGCGCTCGCTGCGCTGCCTGCGCTGAATGATGTCCGCGGACATCGTCCCCATCCTGGAGCGCGAGCTCGGCGCCCAGGGCGTGATCGGTCCCGGGCACGAGCGGCTCGACGACTACGGCCG
Organism: Kofleriaceae bacterium; assembly: GCA_037720695.1. Classification (GTDB taxonomy): domain Bacteria; phylum Myxococcota_A; class Polyangia; order Haliangiales; family Haliangiaceae; genus JABFXX01. Next base: position 819 of record JBBJLY010000402.1, read on the forward strand.
CGACGAGAGTCCGCTGCCGGAGTTCTTTCCGCCGCTGTGTGCCGTGCTCGTCGAGAGCACCGAGCAAGCCGCGGCGGTGCTGCGGATCTGCGCTGAACACAAGGTGCCGGTGACCCCGCGCGGGGCCGGCAGCGGCATGTGCGGCGGCGCGCTGCCGATCGCCGGCGGGATCGTGCTGTCGACCGAGCGAATGGCGCGGATCAAGGAGATCGATCCCGGTGACCTGATCGCGGTCGTCGAGCCCGGCGTCGTCACGGGCACCCTGCAGTCCGCGGTCGAGGAGCAGGGCCTGTTTTACCCGCCCGATCCAGCATCCCTCGAGTACTGCTCGATCGGCGGCAACGCATCGACCAACGCGGGCGGTCCACGCGCGTTCAAGTACGGCGTCACGCGCGAGTACATCCTCGGGCTCGAGGTCGCGCTGATGGGTGGCGAGGTGCTCCGCTGCGGCCGGCGCACCGCGAAGGGCGTCACCGGCTACGATCTGGTCGCCGGGTTCGTCGGGACCGAGGGCACGTTCGGCGTGATCACCGAGCTATTGGTCAAGCTCCTGCCCAACCCGCCCGCAGCCGCGACGGTGCTCGGCGTGTTCGCGGACGTCGCGACCGCCGGCGCCGCGATCTCGGCGCTGCTGCGCGAGGGGCTGCGCCCGCGCGTACTCGAGCTCGCGGATCGCCACTCGATCGATCACGTGCGCGCGAAGAGCCGCTATCGGTTTCCAGCCGATGCGGGCGCGATCGTGCTGATCGAGGTCGACGGCGAAGCCGAGGCGATGCCTGGCCTGATGGAGAAGATCGGCACGCGCTGCGACGACCTCGGGGCGATCGACGTGCTCGGCGCGACCGAGCCGGCCGAGCGCCGCGCCGTGTGGGAAGCGCGCCGCCTGATCTCGCCTTCGCTCAAGGCAGCGTATCGCGTCAAGGTCAACGAGGACGTCTGCGTGCCGCGCGGGCGGATCGTCGAGATGCTCGCGCGCGTCGAGCAGGTCTCGGTCGAGACCGGCATGGACGTCGCCGTGTTCGGCCACGCCGGCGACGGCAACCTGCACGTCAATCTGTTGTCGAACGAGGATCCGATGGATCCCGCGGTGCGCAAGACGATGTGGGCCGCGGCCGAGCAGATCTTCCGCCACACGATCGCGCTCGGCGGAACGCTATCGGGCGAGCATGGCATTGGCCTCACCAAGCGCGACTACGTGCACCTCGAACAAAGCGAGCAGCTGATCGAGTGGCAGCGGCGGTGGAAGCGGATGTGGGATCCGCTGAATCTGTTGAACCCCGGCAAGAAGCTACCCGCGCAGCGCGCCGCGTGTAGCGAATAGTCAGCTCGCGAGCGTAGCATCGGGACCATGGGGGCCGCTGACGATCTCTGGCGCGCGCTGGCGTCGGCATCTCCGGAGGAGCACCTGGCCTGGCGCAGCCTGGTCGGGCGCGTCGGTCCAGCGACGATCGCAGCCTGGCTCTCGCCGTCGGCCCTGATCGCGGCCACGCTCGCCGATACCGAGCTCGCGGCGGCGCTGCTCGAGTCGCTGCGCCACGGCGGCGAGCCGATGGCCGCGGCGTTTCCGGAGGCGGCTGCACTCGCGGCACCGATGCCGGTCCAGGTCGAGCACGATGCCGGCACCGACCGACCGCTGCTCGATCACATCTCGACCCGGCTGCTCGGGCGCAAGCTGCGCGGCCTCGAGCTCGCCGATCGCGCGCGGTTCCAGGATCGCGAGGGCCTGTCCGCGACTGCATTCGCGAGCCTCGCCGCGCGCTGCGATCGCGTGATGCGGGCCGGGCTCGGTCGCGCGATGCGCGCCGCGATCATCCACCTCGATATCGCGAAGACGCACAGCGCCACGCATCGCGCCGCGTGGACCGCCCACGGCATCCCGCTCGACGTCCACAACGAGGCGGCGGCCGCGATCCTGCGGCACAGCGAGCGCGCGCGGAGCTGGCCGCTGCCCGAGGTCCTCGGCAAGCTCGCGATCGCGTGGATCGAGGCGCACGGGCTCGCCGGCCAGCACGTGCGTGGCGAGGGACCGATGGCGATGTTCTCGCCGTTCGTCGCGACGCTGCGCGAGCTCGCGCCACCGCTCGCCCGCGTGCTCGCGATGCCGCCGGGGGATGCGGTCCTGCTCGCGCTCGACGCCCTGCACGTGCTCGATGCATGCGACACCGCCGCGGTCCGCGAGGGCTTGCTCGACGATGCCTTGCTCGTCCAGCTCGTGCGGGTCCGCGACCGGCTCGCCAGCGTCTGCGCACCGCCCGCGTGGAGTGATCCGCCGCGGGCGCTCACCGCGCTCGCTCCCGTACCGGATCGCGCCTGGCTCGCGGACCGGCTGCGCGCGCTGCGTGTTGGCCGCCAGCGCGCAGGCGAGCCCACTGCCGCCGTCGACGAAGCCGTCGCGGCACTCGGCGAGCTCGAGCTCTCCGTCCTGCTCCCCGCGCTCGCGACCTGCCAGCTCTGGTACTGCGAGTCCGCGACCAGCAGCCTGTCGCCAGCTGCCCAGCTCGGCGTGCTGGCCGCGGCGGTCGGCGCGGCGCGCGCGCTCGGCGTCGATGTCGCGCGCCCGTGGCATGCGCAGCTCCGGCCGTTGATCGCGCGGCTGCACGGGGACTCCGCCGAGGTCCGCTACCGGTTGCGGCTCGTGGAGGCCGCGCTCGCGGCGACCCCGGTGCGCACGCTGGTCACCGGCAACGCCTCGCTCGGGCCGCTCGGGGCGCTGTCGGCGCGCCTCTCCACCCCACCGACACCGATGCGATCGTGCTCGACTACGTCGAGACCGCGGAGAAGCGCGGCGCTCGTCACGTTGCTCGGGTTGTACGAGACGCGGTCGACGATCGCGTTCCACTCGATGCTGAAGGCGCTATGCGATCTCTACGGCCTGCGCAAGGACGAGTTCGATCGCGTGGCGAACGAGGCCAACTACCTCGCGACGATGAACGCCGCGCGCTCGGACAAGCAACGCATGCTCGACTTCGTGCGCCCCGGCCGCATCGTCGAGATCGGGCCCGGCGGTGGCGTCGTGCTCGACCTGCTCGAGCAGCGTTACCCCGAGTCCGAGGTGATCGGCGTCGATCTATCACGCGAGGTCGTCACCGCGCTCGAGCGTCACGCGCGCGCCAGCGGCCGGTCCTGGCATGTCGTGCTCGGTGCCGCGGAGGAGCTCGCCACGCTGGTCAGGCCGCCGATCGACACCGTGGTGTTCTGCTCGATCCTGCACGAGGTCTACTCGTACACCGAGCCGCAGTTCTCGCTGCGCTCGGTCGAGCGCGTGATCGCCGCCGCGTTCGCGGCGCTCGGTCCCGGTGGGCGGATCGTGATCCGCGATGGCGTGATGCCACCCGCCGGGCGGCGGCGGATCCGCATGATCGCGCCGGACGTGCGGTCGACCCTCGATCTCTACGTCGCGCAGTTCGAGGGCCGCAAGATCGAGGTCACCGAGCTCGCGGCTGACCGCGTCGAGCTGACCGCGGCCGACGCGATGGAGTTCCTCTACACCTACACCTGGGGGCCGGCGAGCTTCCCGTACGAGGTCCGCGAGCTGTACGGCATCCTGACCTACGACGACTACGTCGCCCGGTTGATCGAATGGTGCGGCGGGCCCGCGGTGGCGCGCGTGGTCGACAACCCGCTGCGCAGCTACCTGCAGCCCGGCTACCGCGAGAACCTGGTCGGCAAGATCGAGCTGACCGACGAGCGCGATCAGCCGGTCGATCTACCGGACTCGAACTGCCTGATCGTCATCGAGCGAAATTTGTGACCTCCGCTGCCCCTCGGCCAGACGGCCTCGGGGCTATCCGGTCAATTACACGGTAGGGCCGTCGACAGCACGCGGACGTCGTCGATGCTGGCATCCGTGAACGCGCCGGCCGGTGTCCACCGGACGTTCTTGCCGATGTACGGGTGAAACGTCGACGTCAACTTTCCAGTCGCCGTCGGGAAGCTGGCGACGCGCGTGCCGTCGAGACAGATCGCGACGTTGCCGGCCGTGTGGACGACGCGGATGAAGTGCCATGCAGCGTCCGCCGGATACGCGACGTCCTCGCCCGCGAACATCAGCGGTCCGGCGGCGGTGCACGTGGTGACCTCCATCCGCAGGCCGCTCTGATCGTAGATCACGATGCCGAGCCCGCCGGTCGCGTCGAGGTCGAGATCGGAGAACAGCCACGCGCCGTAGACGTCGACGACCGCGTCGTGCTTGACCCATAGCTGGACGGTGGTATCGCCGGCCTTGTCGAGGACGTTCGCGGTCTCGTAATACTTCTCCGCGGTGAGGTCGGCGGCCTGCCCGAGCTCGGGGTACGGACCTGGGCCCAGCACCGGGGGCACGGGCATCCCGGCCATGTAGTCGTTGTGCGTGACGTCAGGTCCGCACGCGTTGTCGACCGTGTTGCCCGTGGCCGCTCCGAACCCGACCGCGAGCTGGCACGTCGATGGGAACGCGGCGCCCGTGCCGTTGATGTAGAAGTGCGCGGCGACCTGCGCGGCGCCACCCGCGGCCGGCGCGAGTGCGAGGAAGAATCGATCATCGGGCAGCGCATCGACCGTGAGCGAGTGCTCGAACGTGGTGCCCTCGACGGCGGTGCCGGTGAACAGCTCGTCCTCGCGGCTGTTGCGGTAGATCCGCACCCGCTGCTCTGCACCAGCGTCGGAAGCCACGTGGACGCGCACGCTCAGCTGGATCACCTGCGGCGTCGGCGAGGTGAACGCGATCGCTGGATCGGCGGCACTGGTCGAGCCTGCCGTCGAGATCAGCAGCGCTCCTGGCAGCGCTGCACACGCGGGCGCGGAGGGTTGTGCGCGACAGGTCGTGATCGCGTTGGCCGGATCGGTACCGATCACGCCGCCACCGTCGGGTGTCATCGGCGTCCACGTGCGGTTGCGCTGGTCCTCGAGATAATGCCATCGCGTGCCGTCCGGGTCGTAATCGGCCGCGGC
>JBBJLY010000024.1:0-54840 GCA_037720695.1 Kofleriaceae bacterium
CTCGGCGATGGGAGGAGCTGTCGGCCGCGAGCCGCCGTCGCGCGCCGCAACACCGATCACGAGCGCGGCAACGACAACGATGACGGCGGCGCCGACGCCCATCCACGGCTTGCGACGCGAACGCGGCGGCGGTACCTGCAGCGCCACGCTCGTCGCGGCGATCGTCGGCTCGCGGCCGATACTCTCCGCAGGCGCTCCACTCGGCGCCTTCTGATCGTTGCGCGACGAGATCGGGGGCCGAACGATCCGTATGCTCTCGGCACGCCGCACCTCGACGAGCGGCGAGACGTAGTCGAGGATGCCTTGCAGCGACTCCTCGACGTCCGTCATGGTCTGCGGGCGCTGATCGCGATCTTTCGCGAGCAGTGACATCACGAGCGCCTCGACGGCTCCCGGGATCGGTTCGGGAACGTTCTCGAACGATGCGAGCGGTTTCGGATCGAGCGTCATATGCTTGACCAAGATCTCGCCGAAGCTCTTGCCTCTGAACGGGCTGACGCCCGTCAGCATCTCGTACATGATCACACCCAGCGAGTAGATGTCGCTTCGGTGATCGACTTCCTCACCGCCGGCTTGCTCGGGTGACATGTACTCCGGCGTACCGATGATCGATCCGATCGCGGTGGTCTTCGTCTTGTACGCGCCTTGCTGCTCCGACAGCTTCGCGACGCCGAAGTCGAGCAGCTTGACGAAGTCGGAGGTGCCCGAGCGGTTGATGAGGAAGACGTTGTCGGGCTTGAGATCGCGATGGATGATCTTCGCTTCGTGGACGGCTGCAAGCACGCTCGCGACTTGCCGTGCGATGTCGACGACGCGCGAGACGGGAAGCGCACCTTCACGCATCAGGACGTGCGCGACGTCCTGACCGCGCAAGAGCTCCATGATGAAGTAGTTCGCGCCCCCTGGGTTCTCGAAGAAGTCGGTGATCTCGACGATGTTCTCGTGCGAGATCTGGTTCACCGCACGCGCTTCGGCAAAGAACCGCGCCACCGCGACCGGATGGACGGCGTACTGCTGGCGCAGCACCTTGAGCGCCACGCGGCGACCGAGCCTCACATGCTCGGCGACATAAATCCAACCCATCCCGCCTTCGCCGATCAGCTCGAGGATCCGGTACGAGCCGAGGACGGTGCCGACCGCGAGCTCGTCGCTGTCGTCGTCAAGGTTCGTCGTGGAGTCGGGTCCAATCATGATTATCACCGTGTGCTAGAACACGAACTAAACAAGAATTAGACCATTTCATCTACCTGAGATTCAATCGTCTTGTTGCGCGCGAGCTGATGCATATGAAGCAACTCACTCAAAAGAGCTCGATGCGATGGATCAGGCGATAGAGCTGCACGGCTTCGAGGTACAGCAGATCGACAGCGCCCAGCGTGATCCGATCGCCGGGTTGTAAGGTCATATCGGTGGGTACGTGTGTACGCGCGACACCGACGAGTCGCTCAACACCAGGTCGCACTGGTTGCTGTAGCCGATCGACGCAGGTCGCGACGGACGCTCGCTTCGGTACCGCGCCGGATCGCCGAGCGGGCGAGAACCCAAACCGATGCCTTTTCGTCGGCCTCCACCGTCGTTAACTCACACACGTAACATGGTGCTCCCTTCGCTGTCGACGATCTCTTGCGGTGCGAACTTTGCGTGGTCTCACTTGAGATACTTCGCATTACTGCGGTGCACACTCGAAAACGCGACACGGCTACTTCGGCGATCACGTCGACGGCGCCAGGGCATTCGCAACGTGACCCGTAACCGAAGCTGTCAGCGAATTTCGCGCATGCCGCGTGCGGCCCGATCGGCGACGGTCAGGTCAGCAATTCGTGATCGGCGCCGAGCACCGCATAGGTCTGGCGGGCGCGGTTATCGAGCGTCAGGAGTTTCACACCCGCGTGCGTACAGGTTGCCGCGATCAACGCATCGTAGATCGCGCCTCCCGCGAGTCCTTGCGTCACGCACGTGCCAATCAGCTTCCGTTGTTCGGTTGCCGGGAGTGCAAACACTGCATGGCTGCCAAAACTCTGGTCGAGGTACGAGGACACTACTTGGGGAGTCATCCGATGCGGAACAGATAGCCGGGTCAGCACCGAGTACGTCTCGAGCAAGCAATGCGCGACGATGGCATCGACTCGACTGACTGCAGCGAACGCAATCTCGTGATGTTCGTGCCACGACGCAAAGGACGCGACCAAGACGCTGGTATCAGCCGCGGTCTTCACCGGCGTGAGCCTTCGAGCGCCGCGCGGACTTCATCTTGCGTGAGCTTGGGCAACCGTCTCGTTGGCTTCGCGACCAATCGTTTGCCACGCCGGACCAGTGTGACCGGCGTCGGCAGAGGCTCGATGACAAGAGCGCCATCACGCGCACGAATGTCGAGCTCGCGGCCTGGAACGAGTCCGAGCTCATCGCGCAGCGCCTTCGGGATGATTATTCGGCCAGCCGCATCGATGGCGGTTTTCATCCATTTGTATACCATAGAAATGGCATTCACGACACCCGTCGGCTCCACACGTTCGAGCACTTGAGGGCGCTCACCGCGGCCCAGCGCTGCCTTCAACTTCGACATTCGCCCGGCGGAGCAGTTGATCCACCTGGAGTTGATCCAGCCATGATCTGCTGGCATGGGCCGAGATCACGCAGTGGCAAAATTTCGCCACGGCGCAGCCGATCCACCCGGACCACCACGGACGTGTCCGGACGAAGAGACCCGCTAACCGACCGAGACGACTGCAAGGCCACGCGACCCATGATCGTTTGGCATCGTCTCGGCAGGGTTCGAGTCCCCCGCTCGCACCTGGCCACGAAGCTCTCAGAATCCTGAGATCGATCGTGGCACCATACTCTCCTCGGAGAGTGTAAGAAGCCGCTGGCCCAAGACGTATGTCGACCATCCTCACCGTGCAGGACCTCCACAAGCGGTTCGGCAATCGCATCGTGCTCAAGGGCGTGTCGTTCGCGGTCGGAGATCGCGATCGGATCGGCCTGATTGGCGCGAACGGCTCCGGCAAGTCGACGCTCCTCAAGATGATCGTGAAGGGCGCGGGGGTGTCGGAGAGCGAGGCCGCGCTGCTCGAGCCCGACGAGGGGCAGATCACGTGGCGCCGCGATCTCGTGCTCGAGTACGTGGCGCAGGAGCCTTGGCTCGACGAAGCGGCCACCATCCACACGACCCTGGCCCGGTCCGCGGACATCTACGACTACGAGATCGAGACCGTCGCGGATGCGCTGCAGATCCCCCCGCTGACTTCGAAGATCGGCACGCTGTCGATCGGCGAGCGCCGCCGCGTCGCGCTCGCGCGGGCGCTGCTCGGAAACCCGGACATCCTCGCGCTCGACGAGCCGACCAACCACCTCGACGTCCGCACGGTCGAGTGGATCGAGGACCGGCTCGCGCAGTGGCCCGGCGCGCTGATCGTCGTCACCCACGATCGCTCGTTCCTCGACAAGGTCGCGAACCGGATCTGCGAGATGGATCGCGGCAAGCTCCACAGCTACGACGGCGATTACACCGAATTTCTACTGAAGCAGACCGAGCGGCTGTCCGTGGAATCCGAACACGAGCGGGTGCGCGCAGCATTCGTCAACCGCGAGATCGACTGGATCCGGCGCGGGCCCAAGGCGCGGGGGGTCAAGGCGAAGGCGCGGATCGACCGCTACGACGCCGCGGTGGCCGCGCGCCCGGTCGGCGATCAGCTGCTGCCGCGAGAGCTCGAGCTGCGGTTGCCTACCGGCCCGCGCCTCGGCAGCACCATCATCGAGCTCAAGGGCGTTGCCAAGCGCGTTGGCGAGGGCGAGGACGCACGCACGCTGTTCTCCGGCCTCACGCTGCTGATGAAGAAGGGCGACCGGATCGGCATCGTCGGCCGCAACGGGGCCGGCAAGACCACGCTGATCCGGACCATCCTCGGCGAGCTCGCGCCCGACGCAGGCACGGTCGTGCTCGGCCAGAACACGCGCCCCGCGTACCTCGAACAGAGCCGCCGCGACCTGGGGGCGGACAACACCGTCGTCGAGGAAGTCGCCGATGGCTACGACCACGTCGAACTCGAGGACGGCCGCGTCCACGTCAAGTCGTTCCTGAAGACGATGGGGTTCCCGCCGACCGTGGTCGATTCCAAGGTCGGTCAGCTCTCGGGCGGCGAGCGCAACCGGGTCCAGCTCGCCAAGCTGCTGCGCCGTGGTGGCAACGTGCTCGTGCTCGATGAGCCGACCAACGATCTTGACCTCGTGACGCTCGGTGCGCTTGAGCACGCGCTCCTCGCGTTCCCCGGGTGCGCGTTGATCGTGTCGCACGATCGGTGGTTTCTCGACCGCGTCGTGACCGGCATCCTCGCATTCGACGAGCTGCCCAGCGGCGAGAGCAACGTGACATTCTTCGAGGGCAACTACTCGTCCTACCAGGCCAAACGCCGCCGCTGACTGCAGCAACAGCGAGATCGCGGCGTGCCCGCCCGAGGTCCGATTCGGGGTGGCGGATGCAAATACAAGCGATCTCTTGTCAGGTGTCACCCTGTCGGCGGCACGGGTGTGAATGACGAGACTCGTATGTTTCATGATCCTCGCGGCGTGTGGCGGTGGAGCGCCATCCCCTCCGGCGCGGCCGGCGCCGGCGCCGGCTGTGACAGCGAACCCCCCGACGGAGGCCGAGGCGAACGCCGCGTACAAGGCCAAGCAGTATGGCAAGTGCGCGCGGACCTTCGAGGCGGTGGCGGTGGCGGTGGCACCCGGCGCGCGCAAGGACCTGCTGCTGTACAGCGCGGCTTGCTGCCACGCACTTGATGCGAGACCGGATCTGGCGCTCGGCGTGCTCGAGCGGGCCGCGGCAGCCGGGATGCGAAATCACGCGGAGTTACGTCGCGATCCCGACCTGGCGACCTTGCATGGCGACGCGCGGTGGCCGGCGCTGATCGCGAAGGTCGAGGCGGCGGCGATCGCGTGGGAGCAGACGCTGAAGGAGCCGGCGCTGCGCCGCGAGTTGCTCGCGATGATGAAGGAGGACCAGGACGCGCGGTTCGAGGCGATGCGGGACAAGGACAACAAGGTCCTCGCCGAGGCGATGGAGGCGGTCGATCGGAGGACGACGGCGCGGATGAAGGCGATCATCACGGAGCATGGCTGGCCGGGGAAAAGGCTGGTCGGCGAGGATGGCACGAACGCCGCGTGGGTGCTGGTCCAGCACGCGGACAGAGACCCCGCGTTCCAGAAACTCTGCCTCACGAAGCTGGAGCCGCTGGTCGCGACGGGCGAGGTCACCGCAGCGAATTATGGGTATCTGTTCGACCGGATCGCCGTGGCGGAGCACCGCCACCAGCGCTATGGCACGCAGTTCACCAGCGAGGGCGAGCCCAGCCCGATGGAGGATCCAGCGAACGTCGACGCGCGTCGCAAGGCGATCGGGCTGGGCACGATGGCCGAGTACAAGGTGCTCCTGCGAGCGATGAACAGCCGCTGGGATCGACGCGTCCCTCGGCAAGCCAAGTAGCTCGAGAGCTGCGTGTGGGCGCGGCGATTCGCGTGCCGTGGGCGCTTGAACACGAGCTGGAGCGAGGAGTCCAGGGCGGGCTCGACGGCAAAACTTCTCGGGGCCGAAGTCGAACCACGGCGGCCGCGTGCACCGCTGCGGACCTGTACACCAGATCGCACGTGGATGGCCAGGCTGGGCTCTCGGGCGCGGAGCTCGTCGATCGCCGCCTGTGCGCCATCGGGCTCACAGTCGGAACACGCGGCGCGCGTTCGCCGTGGTGGCGGCCGCGACCACCACCGTGTCCTCGCCCCGCTCCTGTGCGATCGCGGCGAGGATGTGGGGCAGGTGCATCGGCTCGTTGCGCTTCTGGCGGGGTCGCAGGTCCCGCGGCGCGAGGAACGGTGCGTCGGTCTCGATCATGAGGCGGTCGAGCGGGATGCGGGCCGTGAGTCTGCGCAGCGACGCCCCGCGGCGCTCGTCGCAGATCCACCCGGTGATGCCGATGCAGGCACCGATCTCGAGATAGGCCTCGAGCTCGGCTTCGGTGCCGGTGAAGCAGTGGACGACCGCGTCGACGAGGTGCGGGCGGTGGCCACGCAGGATCTCGAGGAACCGCGCGTGGGCGTCGCGCTCGTGAAGGAAGACGGGCAGTCGAAGCTCGGCGGAGCGAGCGCGAGCTGGGCGGCGAACCAGCGTTCCTGCACCGGACGCGGCGAGAAGTCTCGATTGAAGTCGAGGCCGCATTCGCCGATCGCGACCACGCCGGGTAGCGCGGCGAGCTGGCGCAGGGTCTCGATCACGCGGTCGTCGCAATGACGCGCGTCGTGCGGATGCACGCCGGCGGTGGCGAACAACACGCCGCGGCGGGTGGCGGCGATCGCCTGCGCCTTGCGGCTGGTCGCCTCCGAGGTGCCGGTCACGATCATCGCGGCCACGCCGGCGGCGACGGCACGCTCGACCACCTCCGCGCGATCGCTGGCGAACGACGCGTGCGCGAGGTTCACGCCGATGTCGATGATCGCGGGTGCCGTCACACGCGCTACGTTAACCCGTCCGAGCGCGAACCGCGGAGCCGCGCGAGCGTCAACAGGTGCGTCGTGATCACGAGCGGCACGATGACGCCGGGCAGCAGCGGAAATGGGAGCCGGGCGAACGGGACCACGAACGTCGGATCGCCCACCACGAGCAACAGGTACATGCCGGTGCCGAGCGCGACGCAGATGTCGATCAGCGCGAACCAGGTGAATGCGCGCACGATCCTCACGCGGCGGACCGTGATCGCCGGCAGCGCGAGCGTGGTCGCGAGGGCGAGTGCGCCCACGACGATGTCGCCAGAGCCGGCCGTGTTCGCGAACATCGGGGCGAGCCGGCCCTGGCTCGCTTCGTAGAGGAACACCGCGCCGATCGGCAGGCGCAGCGCGTGGCCGAGCATGATCGCCCGGAGATCGATGCCGCGTGCCCAGTCGCGGACCGAGCACGAGCGCCGGTACGCGAGGGTCCAGCCGGCGACCGATCCTGCGACCCACATCGGCGCGAGCGGCGGTAGCCGGGCGACGACGCCTGACATCGCGAACGCGATGCCGGCGACGAGCCACACGGCGAATGCAATCCGGGGTGTGGCGGATGCGACGAGCGGGGTAGGTACGGTCCTTGTAGTAACGTTGGTCATGCGAGCCTCCTCGTTGGAGCCGTGTCACTCGAAGAACCGTGCCGGATCCATGGTCGTGAAATCGCTGGAGATGACCGAGCCTGCGAGCGACACAACGTCGGGATCCCGACGTCGGACCACCGACGCTGCGCCATCCGGCGCGCGGTTCGCGGCGATCCGGGCGGCGCAGGTCCGGGCGGTGGGGACGACGTTCCTGCGTGCGCGTCCGCTGATCGTCCTGCCGGTCGCGCTCGCCAACGCGGGGCTCGCCGTGGCGAGCGGGGCACCGATCGCGCAACGGATCGCGCTCGGGATCGCGTTCGGCGCGGCACTCGCGCTGTTCTTCGCGGAGCGCTGGTGGGTCTCGCGCCGGGTCGTCAGCGAGTCGTGGCTCGCGGCGTCCCTCGCGCTGACCTCGCTCGTGCTCGCCGTCGGGTGTGCGCTGTCGGGTGGGGTCGCGAGCCCGCTCGTGCCGCTCGTGGTCGCGCCGATCGTCGTCGCCGCTGCCGCGTTCGGCCGCAGCCAGCTGACGATCGCGTCGTTCGTCTGGTCGATGGTGTTGATCCTCGTCCTCGCCTGGATGACTGCGGGAGCTCGGCCGATCCCAGCGCCGTGGTCGCATGGAATGTTCGCGGTCTCGTTCGCCGGCCTGCTGCTCCTGACGTACGCGGGCGTCGCCGGGCTCGTCGGCGCCTACGTCACGACGGGAGAGGTGCTCGATCGCATGCGGCTCGCGACGATCACGGAGGCGGCGTCGCGGATGCGCGCAACCGAGCAGATCGGAGCCAAGGTCGCGCACGAGATCAAGAACCCGCTCGCGGCGATCAAGGCACTCCTGCAGCTGCTGACCGACCGCGTCGACGACAAGGGTACGAAGCGGCTCGAGGTCGCGCTCGGCGAGGTCGACCGCATGGATGGCATCGTGCGCGACTACCTGACGTTCGCGCGCCCGCTCGCGGATCTCGAGCTCTCGGGCGTGGAGCTGCGGGTGGTGGCGGACGATGTCGTCGCCGTGCTCGAGGCGCGCGCGGAGCAGGCAGGGGTGTCACTCGTCGCGCGTGGCGGTGCGCAGATCATCGCGGATGTGCGACGCGTGCGCGAGGCGGTGTGGAATCTCGCCGATAACGCGCTGACCGCCACACCGCGCGGTGGGCTGGTCACGATCGCGGTCACAGCGGTCGCGACCGGTGCGCAGATCTCGATCGCCGACACCGGCTGCGGTATGCCGGCATCGCTCGTGACCGCACCAGCATTGACGACGACGCAAGGCGGTGGCACCGGGCTCGGCCTGACGATCGCGCGGGCGGCGATCGCGCAACATGGTGGCGATCTGCGGTTCACGCCGCGTCCGGGCGGCGGCACGCTCGCGACCGTCACGCTACCCGGTGAACCGGGCGGACCCGGATGAGCCGGGTGCTGGTGATCGATGACGAGCCGGCGATCCGGTTCGCGCTGGAGGAGCTGATGACAGACCGTGGTCACGTCGTGATCACGGCGGTGTCAGGCGATGCCGCAATCGCGCACCTCGCCGAGGTCGACGTCGTACTCACGGATCTGATGATGCCCGGACTCGATGGGCTCGGGGTCGTACGCGCGGCCCGGCTGCACGCGCCGGGCGTGCCCGTGATCGTGTTGACCGCACGCGGCAGCGAGAAGGCCGCTGTGGAGGCCATGAAGGCTGGCGCCGTCGACTACCTGACCAAGCCGTTCGACGTCGACGAGATCGCCCTCGTCGTCGCGCGCGCAGCCGACCACGCGCGCTTGCGCCGCGACGCAGCTCGCGCCGCCGCCGAGCGCGCGACCGGACGCGTGATGATCGGCGACGCCCCAGCGCTGCGCGCGTTGCTGACCACGATCGAGCGCGTCGCACCGCGCGACGTCACCGTGCTCGTGCGCGGCGAGAGCGGCACGGGCAAGGAGCTCGTCGCGACCTTGCTTCACGCCCTGAGTCCGCGCGCCTCGGGGCCGGTGGTCCGCTTCAACTGTGCGGCCGTTCCTGCCGAGCTCGCCGATGCGGAGCTGTTCGGACACGCGAAGGGCGCGTTCACCGGCGCGGTCGATGCTCGGCCTGGGTACTTCGCGCGTGCACACCGCGGCACGCTCGTGCTCGACGAAGTTGGCGAGCTGCCGCTCGGCCTGCAGGCGAAGCTCTTGCGTGCGGTGCAGGCGAGAGAGATCCAGCCGGTCGGCGGCATCCCTCGGACCGTGGACGTCCGGATCGTCGCGTCGACCAATGCCGATCTCGCGGCGATGGTGCGCGGCTCGACGTTTCGCGAGGATCTGTACTACCGACTCGCCGTGGTCGAGCTCGTCGTCCCGCCGCTACGCGATCGCCGCGAGGACATTCCTGCACTCGCGCGCGCGTTCGCCGCGCGGATCGCCGCTGAATGGACGCTCGACGCGACCCTGTCTGACGCGCTGGTCGCCGAGCTCGCGCGCCGCGCCTGGCCGGGGAACGTACGCGAGCTCGAGAACTGGGTCGCGCGCGCCCTGGCGCTGTCCGATGGCGGTGAGCTCGGGGTCGAAGTGCTGCCCGTCATGGCGGCCCCCGTGGTCGTCGCCCCGACGCCAGGTGACCGCTCGCTGCCATTCCGCGCGCGCGTCGACGCGTACGAGCGCGCCTTGATCAGCGAGGCCTTGAGCGCTGCCCGTGGAAACCGCGCGGAGACTGCGCGGCGGCTCGGCATGTCGCGCGTCACGCTGATCGATCGGATGAAGCGGTTGGGGATCGGGTAGACGGCTCCCGGGACGCACCCTGGAAGGCGCTGCGGCATCTCGCGATGGGACGTTACTTGGACGGTCGGGTGACGTCTCACCCCTTGCGCGCTGCGCGAGAGCGCTTATCGGTGTCTTCGAAAGGAGTAGGCAACCATGACCTGGGAATGCAGTGAATGTGGCGAGCGCACCACCCGGTGGCGTCCACCTCTCGTGTGTCACGGCTGTGGCCTGGCCGGAGCGATCTTCGTTCGCGCGGATGAGGCCGAGCCCGCGAACGAGCGCGACAACCTTCACGCCGCCTGGATTCGTGCCGGCATGGAACAGAGCCGCTTTGCACCGGAGCCCTGAGGAGGGCCCGAGGGAGGATCGACGATGCTGACCAAGCCGCCTGAACCAGCGACGTTCCGGCTGGATCTGACGCACCTGCGACGCGAGTCCCGGACCGCGCTGGAGCTCGCGATCATCGAGCTCGCACCGACCGACCTGCTCGAGCGACTGGCGCTCGTGACAGGGTTGCTGGAAGCGCTCGACGAGCTGCCTGCCGACAGCGCGCCAGCGATCGCGCTCGGTCCCCCGACGGCGGACCGTGCCCGCGCCGCGCTCACCAGCTGGACCGCATGGTTTCGCAGCCGCAAGAAGCTCGCTTAGCTGCGCCCTGACGTTTGCTCCCGGGTGGCACCACGCCAGGACGCTGGCCCGCATCGAGGTCGACCGCCCACCCACCTGTTCGAGTACGATACGCGCGTGGCTGAGCCTCGCGGCGTTCGCTATATCAACACGATCGCCGTCCGTGGCCAGAACGTGCCGACGCTTACGCTCCGTCGCGACCACCTCCGCGTGCGGCCTCGCAACTGATGGCGGTCGACTTGCTCGAGACCGAGCCGGCGGGTCCGGAAGACGATTGGAGCGACACGCAGATCGGGCGCTACGTGTTGCGCCGGTTCGTCGGTGCTGGCGGCATGGGCGTCGTGTTTGCCGCGCACGATCCCGAGCTCGACCGCGAGGTCGCGATCAAGATGTTCGCGACCGAGAGCGAGACTGCACGGCCGATTCGCGAGGCGCAGGCGATGGCGCGCCTGTCACATCCGAACGTCGTCCAGATTCACGAGGTGATCCGGCTCGGCCCGCGGACCGCGATCGTGATGGAGCTTGTCGAGGGCGAGGAACTCGGCGCATGGCAACGCGAGCGCTCGTGGGTCAAGATCATCGACGCCTACGTGCAAGCAAGCCGGGGGCTCGCAGCCGCGCACCGCGCCGGAATCGTGCATCGAGACTTCAAGCCGTCGAACGCGCTCGTCGATCGCGACGGCGTCGTGCGCGTCACCGACTTCGGCATCGCACTCCGCGCCGCGCGCGACCCGCGCGAAGGGATCTCGGTCGGGACGCCCGTCTACATGGCACCGGAGCAGCATCGCGGTGACGAGCTCGACGCGCGTACCGATCAATGGGCGCTCGGATGTGCGTTGTACGAGGCACTCCACGGCCGCCGGCCGTTCGCGTCGGCGGAAGCTGGCGGGCTCGCGGCAGCGGTCATCCGCGGCCAGATCGAAGAAGAGCCCGCCGATTCATCGGTTCCACGACGCATCCGAGCCGCCATTCGCCGCGCGCTCTCGACCGATCCCGACGATCGCTTCACGAGCATCGCAGACTTCGCCGCCGCACTGTCGGCGACGCCGCGGCATGTCCGATATGTGATCGGGGCCGCGCTCGTGACAGCGCTCGTGGTGACCCTTATGGTCACTCGGAGATCCGGACCTGAACCGTGCGCCGACCTCGACGCGCCGATGCGGGCGGTGTGGACAGACGCCGCGCGCGCGAGCTTGCGCGCTCGCCTCCTGGCCTCCGGCGTCGGGCTCCCGGAGCCCGCAGTCGACCGCTCGCTACGTGGTCTCGACGCCTACGCTGCGGGCTGGGCCACCACCCGCACGCAGGCGTGCCGAGATTCGCGCCAGGGCGTTCGCTCCGCCGAAGCGCTCGACGCGCGCATGCGATGTCTCGATCATCGCCTTGCCGAAGCTTCGGGTTTGCTCGACGCCCTCATTGTCGGCGCGCCCCCCACGCTGCGTGCGACGAGTGACGCCGTCGCGCAACTCGAGCCGGCCGCCACGTGCAACGGCGCGACGGATCTCGTCGCGCGACCGAGGAGTCCCGCGATCGACAACGCGGAGCGCGAGCTCGCGCGTGCGACCGCGCTCGTCTCACTCGGTCAGTTCGAACAAGCGCTAGCGCTCGTCGAGCGTGCCGCCGAGGTTGGTGGGCGTTCCGGCGATTCATCGCTCGTCGCGCGTGCGCTGCTGGTGCGCGGCGAATGCGAGGATCGACTCGGTCGACACGCCGCATCGCTCGCGACCTTTCAGCGCGGTGCGAACGTCGCGGCGCAAGCACGCGATCACGTCTCTGTCGCCGCCGCGCTGTCTCACGCCTTCCTCGTCGAGGGGGACCACCTCGGCCACCGTGCGGATGCGCTTCGTTCGCGACGGTTCGTCGAGCTCGCGCTCGAGAGCGCGGGACAACCCGATGCCGTGCGCGCGGACTGGCTGCATTATCTCGCCATCTTGCTCTACGACGACCCGAGCGTCGTCGACGAAGCCGCGGCCCACGAGCGCGAGTCGCTGGCGATCCGGCAGAAGACGCTGCCGCCCAATCACGTGTACATCTTCGACTCCCTCGAGACACTTGCGAACATCGAAGCCGTGCGCAAGAACTTCGACGAGAGCACACGGCTCCTTCACCGCGTTCTCCAGGCGCGGATCGAAGCGCGCGGTCCCACCGACTTCCTGGTCGCCTCCGCGTACAACAACCTCGGTGTCGTCGAGATCCGACGGAACAACACGATCGCTGCCGTCGACTTCTTGCAGCGCGGGGTCGACATCGCACGGGCGGCCGGTCAGCTCAATCCCAACGCGATGTACAACTTGGGCGTCGCGCAGGTCGAGCTCGGGCGCCTCGGTGCGGCCGCGACGAGCTTCTCGGCCACGCTCGAGATCGCGGACCGCCTTGATGGCAAAGACTCACGCCACGCCGGCGATGCTGCGATGTTCCTGGGCGTGGTGTGGATGGCAAGCGGCGACTTCTCGCGGGGTGGCCCGATGCTCGTGCGGGGCCTCGATGGGGTGCGGCGATCCGCATCGCCTTCGCTCGCAACCGCATTGAGCCACGCTGCGCGGCTCGCGCTGCACGACGGAGAGCGCCTGCGTGCCCGATTGCTCCTCGACGAGGCGATGAAGCTACCATCGCGCAACAAGCCACTACGTCTGCTCGTCGCGGCAGAGATCGCGCATGCCGAGAAGGGTTGCGCGGTGGCGCGCGCGATGTTCGCCAGCGCGTTCGATGCCGCCGTCAGCGAAGGCGAACGTTTCGTGCAATCGGCCGCGACCGTCGCGCTCGCGAGCTGCGAGCTGGCCACGGGCGATGTTCCTGCGGCACGGGCCCGGCTCGTGGCCGAGCTCGCATGGTTCGAAAAGGCTTCAGCGGACGACATCGTGCGTGCACCTGCGCTCGAGGTGCTCGCGAGGATCCGTTCTCGGCGACCGGCCACCACCGCGCGGACACGCTCCTCATCGCCGGCGAGATGACGCGAGGCGTTCGACATCGCTGTCGACCTGACGTCGCAGTGGCCACCGCTGTCGAGATCGGGAACGTCAGGTTTCGTGCGTGAACGAGCTCTCGTTCGCGCCATCCCGCTCAGGGTTGCAAGCTGCCTACTCCTGGACGTGAGCGCCTACTGGACCATGCGTTCGTTGAGCGGCTGCAGCGGTCGCGCGTTCTGCTTGTAGTGCGCAGCCAGCACGCCGAGGTGGCCCTTCGAGTCGGTCATCGTTCTGCGCATCACGTTCCACACGACGCCCTCGCTGCACGGCGGGGTCGTCAGCGAACCGTCGTAGCGGAACACGGTGCGCGTCTCGGGCAGGAGCTTGTTCGGGTCGAACGGCTTGCGAAGCTTGACCTCCTTGTCCTGCTTGGCCGGCCAGTGCGACCAGACCTCGGCGAGCTGCGGCGACTCGGGCCCGACGTCGTAGAGCACGCCCAGGACGGCGAGCTTGCCGGCCTTGTCCTTGTGCACCAGGTGAACCTCGAGCGGGAAGCGCTCGCCGGCGACCGCGTGCTCGCTCGGGGTGTGGACGTGGAACTGGACGAGCTCGTAGCTGTGCTTGTCGATCTCGATCGTGCTCCCGGGAGCGAACCCGACCTGGATCGTGTGGCCGTTGTCGATCAGGTGGGCTGGCGTTGGCTTGTAGTGGAACTCGATCGCGCTCGCGGTGCTGGCCCTGGGCGAGATGTCGATCGGGGACTGCGCCTTGCCCGCCTGACAGGCGCCCCACTCGGGATCGAGCGAGCCCCACGCCTCGGGGCCGAGCTTGTCGTCATAACCCCAGTGCGGCTTTGCGTGCGGCGCGTCCTGCTTGGTCAGGCCATGCTTGACGAGGTCGGTCAGGCGCTGCTTGTCGTCGGGTGCGGCCTCGTGCGGATCGACGAGCTTGGGCGGCGCCTCGGCGGCGGCGTGGGCCTCGGCGGGAGCCTCGTGACCCGGGCCGACCTTGTGGGAGGGACCGCCGCCGACCGGCTTGCCCTTCATCGCCGAGACCTCGGCCGTCAGCTCGTCGACGCGCGACTCGAGCGTGTGGACCCGATCGGGTGCCTTCCAGATTTCACAGCCGGCCAGCGCCAGCAACCAGAGTGCTCTCACGTCCCTTCGAGTCGACCAGATCGCGCCCGGTTCGAGTCGATTTGTGAGGCCCACATCGACTCCAGAGACCCGTCGTGACGTGTCACGGACGACGGGTGTCCGAGAACGGCCTACGGGTCGCGGCGGAACGGGCGTCGTCCGCTGCCATCGACCACGGTGACGAGCGCGGGCAGGTCGAGCGGCGTGCGCGGCGGCGGAGCATCCTCTCGCGTCGGCTTCCCGAGGTGGATCCAGCCCAGCATCTCCTCGGTGTCGGTCAGTCCGAGCACGCGCGTCAGCGCGGCGCCCCGCGTGAACGGGACGCTCTTCCACACCGCGCCAACACCGAGCGCATGGGCGGCGAGCGTGATCGCGTAGCCAGCACAGGCCGCGGTGGCGTGTTGTTCCCAGGTCTCGATCTTGCCGGGCTTCGGGGACGCGACCAGCACGAGGCTCGTTGGTGAGCGAAATGCCTTTGCGCGGATGCCGTCCTGCGCGGCAGGGGTGAGCGAGGGCTTGCGCTCGAGCGCGACCTCCGCGAGCGCGTTGCCGAGCTCCGTGCGCCCATCACCCTCGAACAGGACGAACCGGAACGGGCGGAGCAAGCCGTGATCGGGGACGGCACCGGCCGCGCGCAGGATCTGCTCGAGCTCCTCGCTGGTGGGGCCGGGCGCACCGAGCGAGGTCGAGCTGCGGCGAGACAGCAGGAAGTCCAGCTTCGATTCTGCGGATGACGTCATGGACAGGATCAGCTTAGCGCTCGCCGCGCGATCCCCAGCTGGAACAGGCCGCCGAACACCGGCTGGTGGCGAGTCGGGCGCCGCCAATCTGTATGCCCGGCGGGTCGTGGGTGCGCGATCAGCCTAAATACGCTCGGCAGAGGCCGAAAATGAGCCCGCCCGACATGGACCCATCGCCGCATGACAGCTGATGCCGCGCAGAGCACGGTCTCGCGCCGATCGCCGGTGGACCCGTCCATGCACACGTTGCCGCGTGGGGCCGCCGGGCCGGGAGGCGATGCTTGGAGATCAACGATCACGGTGAGAGTACGACCTCGACCGTCACCGAGGTTCGTCAGGCCGAGATCCTGTTGAAGACCGGCGCGCTGCAGAGCGCGATCTTCAACAGCGCCAACTTCTCGAGCATCGCGACGGATGCCCGCGGGGTGATCCAGATCTTCAACGTCGGCGCCGAGCGGATGCTCGGGTATCTCGCCGCGGACGTGATGGACAAGGTCACGCCCGCCGACATCTCGGATCCCCAGGAGGTGGTCGCGCGTGCCGCCGCACTCAGCCTCGAGTTCGGGACCCCGATCGCGCCCGGCTTCGAGGCGCTGGTGTTCAAGGCGTCGCGCGGGATCGAGGACATCTACGAGCTGACGTACTTTCGCAAGGATGGCAGCCGGCTGCCCGCGGTCGTCTCGGTCACGGCGCTTCGCGACGCCAAAGATCTGATCATCGGCTTCCTGCTGATCGGCACCGACAACACGGCTCGCAAGCAGGTCGAGGAGGAGCGCACGCGCCTCGATCAACGGTTGCGCGATCAGCACTTCTACACGCGCTCGCTGATCGAATCGAACATCGACGCGCTGATGGCGATCGACCCGCGCGGGATCATCACCGACGTCAACAAGCAGACCGAGGCCCTCACCGGCTGCACGCGGGACGAGCTGATCGGCGCGCCGTTCAAGAACTACTTCACCGACCCCGCGCGGGCGGAGCAGGCGATCAACCGCGTCCTCGCCGAGGGCAAGGTCACCAACTACGAGCTCACCGCACGGGCGCGCGACGGTCACCTCACCGTCGTGTCGTACAACGCGACGACGTACCACGACCGCGATCGACGGCTGCAGGGCGTGTTCGCGGCGGCCCGCGACATCACGGAGCGCATCCGGTTCGAACAGGCACTCCAGCTCAAGAACGCCGAGCTCGTCGATGCGAGCCGCATGAAGTCCGAGTTCCTCGCGAACATGTCGCACGAGCTGCGCACGCCGTTGAACGCCATCATCGGATTCTCGGAGGTGCTCCACGACGGCCTGATGGGCGACCTGACGGTCAAGCAGCGCAGCTTCATCGGCAACATCTTCAGCAGCGGGCAGCATCTGCTGGCGCTCATCAACGACATCCTCGATCTCTCGAAGGTCGAAGCCGGGAAGATGAGCCTCGATCTCGAGCTCGTGCCAGCGGGTGCGCTGTTCGACAACAGCCTGGCCGTGATCCGTGACAAGGCGATGGCTCGTCACATCCGGATCGCGATGGACCTCGACAGCAAGCTCGACTCGATCGAGGTCGATCCGCGGAAGGTCAAGCAGATCGTCTACAACCTGCTCTCGAACGCACTCAAGTTCACGCTCGACGGCGGGCACGTGACGCTCCACACCGGCAGCGTGCCGCGCGCCCGGGTCGGCGTGCTCTCCGGGGCGTGGCCGGGAAAGTCGTTCCCGCTCGGCGTCAGCGAGTTCACCGAGTTCCTCGAGATCCGGGTCACCGATAGCGGCATCGGCATCTCGGCGACCGATCTCGAGCGGCTGTTCAAGCCGTTCACCCAGATCGACAGCGGGCTATCGCGCAAGTTCGAGGGCACCGGGCTCGGGCTGGCGATGGTCAAGCTCCTCGCCGACCTCCATGGCGGGACGGTCGCCGTCGAGAGCGAGGCCGGTCAAGGCTCGTCGTTCACCGTGTGGCTGCCGTTCCGGACCGGCGCGGTGGCGGCGGTCGAGCCGTCGACGGCGTCCGCTCCGGCCGAGAGTCCCGGCATCGCGCTCGTCGTCGAGGACGATCCGAAGTCCGCGAAGCTGATCAGCGTGCAGCTCGAGGCCGAAGGATTCTCGGTGCTGCACGCCGAGTCTGCCGAGGTCGCGTTCGCACTCGTGTCCGAGCACGCGATCTCGCTCATCACGCTGGATCTCATGCTGCCGCACATGAACGGCTGGGAGTTTCTCGCCCGGATCAAGCAGCTGCCCGCGCTCGCGAGCATTCCGGTCGTCGTGATCTCGATCCTCGCGGATCGCACCAAGGGCCTGGCACTCGGCGCGGCTGCGGTGATGAACAAGCCGATCTCGCGACCCGAGCTGCGTGCTGCACTTGTCGAGCTCGGTCTCTTGCCACGCACCCACAAGCAACTGTTCAAGGTCCTGATCGTCGTCGACGATCCAGGGGCCGTCGCGCTGGTCTCGTCCTCGATTCTCGGGCTCGCGAGCTCGGTCGTGCGAGCGTTCGGGAGCCGCGAGGCGATCGAGGTCGCGGCCCGCGAGCGGCCGGATCTGATCGTGCTGGAGCTGACGAGGCCTGTCGTCGATGGCTTCGATGTAGTCGAGGCGTTGCAACAGAACCCCGATCTCGTGAGCACGCCGATCCTGATCGTCACGTCCAAGCAGATCTCGGCCGAGGAACGCACCCGGGTCGAACGCCGCGCCACGGTGATCGACAACGCGGGGATCGATCGCGATCGCTTGATCACCGAGGTGCGCCGCGCCATCTCGGGCCGCAACGAGGAGAGATGACATGGCCCGCGTCCTCGTGATCGAAGACAACCCTTCCAACATGCTGCTGGCGGTGACCCTGCTGGAGTCGGCGGGGCACACGGTGCTGATGGCGAAGGACGCGGAGGTCGGTTTGATGCTGGCGCGTGAAGGCGCAGATCTGATCCTGCTGGATATCCAGCTCCCCGGGATCGACGGCCTGGCGGCGGCTGGCATCCTCAAGCTCGATCCGACCACCAGCGCGATCCCGCTGATCGCGCTCACCGCGCTCGCGATGAAGGGCGACGAGGTGCGGATCCGCGCCGCGGGCTGCGATGGCTACATCGCAAAGCCGTTCCGCTACAAAGACTTCCTCGCGACGATCGCCGCGACGCTGGGGGCTGCGTGATGGAGGTCGAACGCTCCGATCGATCGGCGCGCATCCTGATCGTCGACGACGAGCGGCTCAATCGGGAGCTGCTCGAGGCCATGCTCGGCGCCGACGGCTTCGTCCTCGAGACCAGCGTCGATGGCGAGGACGCCCTCGGAGCGATCGCGCGGCACCCGCCGGATCTCATCCTGCTCGACCTCGTGATGCCCGGCATGGACGGGTACCAGGTCGTGGCGGCGCTCAAGGCAGATCCGGGCACCCGGCACATTCCGATCATCATCGTCACCGGGCTCGACGAGTCGGCGCCGCGGCTGCGCGGCCTGTCCGCTGGCGCCGAGGATTTCCTGACCAAGCCAATCGATCGCGCGGAGCTCCGGGTCCGGGTTCGCAACCTGTTGCGGCTGAAGGCACACGCCGATTATCAACACCGCTTCCGCCAGCTCCTCGAGACCGAAGTTGGCTCGCGCACCGCGGAGCTGGTCGAGAGCGAGCGGCTATACCGGTCGACCTTCGATGCCGCACCGGTCGGGATCGTCCACGTCGGTCTGGACGGGCGCTGGCTGCGGATCAACCAGCGGATGTGCGATCTGCTCGGCTATCCGCGCGAGGAGCTCGAGACGCTGGAGGTCCAGACCACGGTCGAGGCCCAGGATGCCGAGGTCGTGGTGGCGGATCTGAGTGCGCTGTCGGCCGGCACGCTCGAGCGCCAGGTGATCGACGAGAAGCGCTACCGGCGCCGGGATGGCTCGGAGCTCTGGGGCCGGGTCAACGTGTCCGTCCATCGCGATGCCGCGGGACATGCGGTGCACTTCATCCTGGTTGTCGAGGACATCACCGAGCGCCGCACGCTCGAGGCGCAGCTGCGCCAGGCGAATCGAGTGGATGCGATCGGGCAGCTCGCGGCAGGCGTGGCGCACGACTTCAACAACCTGCTGTCCGTGGTGGTCAGCTATAGCGAGATGCTCGCCGAGGACCTCGCGCCGGGCGATCCGATGCGGGAGGATCTCGAGGAGATCCGGACCGCTGGCTGGCGCGCGGTCGAGCTGACGCGCCAGCTGCTCGCATTCAGCCGGCAACAGGTGCTCCAGCCGATCATCGTCGATCTCAGCACGATCGTCGGTGGCATGGAGAAGATGCTGTCGCGCGTGCTCGGCGAGGACGTCATCCTCACCACGAGCTGTCCGACCTCGCTCGCATCCGCGCTCCTCGATCCGGGGCAGATCGAGCAGGTCCTGATGAACCTGGTCGTCAACGCACGGGATGCGATGCCGCTCGGCGGCGCGCTCTCGATCGAGGCTGCGGAGGTCGAGCTCGATGCCGCCTTCACATCCGACCACCCCGAGATGAGACCGGGCCCGCACGTGATGCTGTCGGTCGCAGATACCGGGAGCGGGATGGACGAGGCCACGCAGGCGCGCATGTTCGAGCCGTTCTTCACCACGAAGGAGGTCGGCAGGGGGACCGGACTCGGACTCGCGACCGTGATCGGGATCATCCGTCAGAGCGGTGGTGCGATCGTGGTCACCAGCGAGCTCGGCAAGGGGACCCGATTCAAGATGTACTTTCCCGTGGTCGCTGGAACGGCGGTCCCGGAGATTCCGCTGCTTCGTCCACACCGCCGCACGTTCGGAGGTCACGAGACGATCTTGCTGGTCGAGGACGAGGCCGCGGTGCGCACGCTCGCGCGGACGATCTTGCGCCGGTATGGCTATCAGGTTCTCGAGGCCCAGAGCGGCGGTGATGCGTTGCTGCTGTGCGAGCAGCATCCGTCGCCGATCCATTTGCTCCTGACCGACGTCGTGATGCCGCGGATGAGCGGTCGCCAGCTCGCCGAGCGCTTGCTGCAGGTTCGTCCGGACATGAAGGTGCTGTACATGTCGGGCCACATGGACGACGCGGTCGTCCGGCACGGCGTCCTCGACTCGACGATCTCGTTCGTCCACAAGCCGATCACACCTGAAGCCCTGATCCGCAAGGTTCGCCGGACCCTGGTCTGATCGTGCTGGCGCTCGCGGCCAGTCGAAAGCGCTGCGTCGCGATCTCGCCGCGTGACTCGCATGTCACTCCCCCTTGATGAGGTGGAAGTCATGGATCCACTTTGTGCGCCGGTTCTCGATGTTGGCGAAGTGGTGGCGCGACGCCGCGAGCACCTCGAGCGCCTCGTCGATGTCGACGTCGTAGTCGCGCAGGTCGTCGTGCGAGTAGGCGCGGACCTTCCAGTCGGTCTTGGGCACGCCCGCGGCGCGATAGCTCGCGCGGAGCGAGCGCTCGAGCGCGGCATGGTGCTCGTAGAGCTGCTCCAGGTCACCCACGATCGGCTCGAGCGACTCGACGAGCGAGGACCCGCTGTCCTCGGCGCGCAGGATCCGCGCCCTGCCGAGCAACCGGTTCTCCGAGACCTTGCTCTCGGCGAGCGTACGCTCGAGCTGGCGGGCCCTGGACTCGGCCTCGGTGACCTCATCCTTGGCCTCCAGCTCGTCCGTGATCTCGTCGCCCGAGATCCGGCGCATGAAGTCCCGCCGTGCGTTGGCGGTCAAGGTCACGAAGCCTCGGAGCTCGCCGATCATCTCGACGCGCGAACGCTCCGACACGAAGGAGGGGTTGGCCTCGACGGTTGCGAGCATCAGCGCGATCTCGTAGTGCAGCTCGCCGACGTACGCCATGCCCGCGTCGAGCCCCGCCTCTCCGTTGCTGATCAGCTGCCCGAGCTTGATCTCCGTGCCCTTGCACTTGCGGCGGAGGTCGACGTACTTCGCCTTGTCGAGCCCGGCGGGGAACTCGTACTTGACGCCGAAGTCCGTGCCATCACCGCCCGCGCGCTGGTTCTCGCGCAACGCGACATGCAGGTGCTCGACGCCCTTGCCGTGATCGGCCCTGGGCATGAACTCCGCGATCGCGGTGCCGCGCGCGACGACGCGCGCCAGCTCGATCTGCTCGAGCGGGAACTCGGGGTCGAGCGTCGGGCTGATCAGCTCCGCGCCGAGCTCGGTCCACGCCTCGTGGTTGCCTCTCGACAGCGGGTTGACGACATCTGGCACGCTGTGCCAGGCCGGATCGCGCGCCCGGAGGGCGAGCCGCGCGAGGTCCTCGGGATCGAGGAAGTAGCCGTCGAGCTGCTTCGTCGTCTTCAGCACCGCCTTCTCCAGCGCCTTGGTCGGCGACTCCGCGGCCATCAGCCCGTGGAGGCCCGGCAGCGAGAACTGGCCCAGGTGTGCGGAGTCGGTCTGCTCCATCGCGTCGACCATCGCGACGCCATCCTGGAGCGAGAACGTCGCCGTGTCGGTCTGCGATCGCTTCAGGAGGTCCAGCGCCCCAACGCCGAACGAGACCGCGTCGGTCGACGCGCCGACCTCCTCGCGGGTCAGGCCGCCATCCTTGGTCTTGCCATGGGACGAGCTGCGCTCGGTCGACTTCGAGACCCCGACGCTGAGCGGGCCCTCGGCGCGGACGTCGACGCCGGCACCGTGCGACTTCTTGTCGGTATATGCGAGCACGTGCTCGGCGAACTGGGTGCTCTTGCGGAGCCGGACCAGCTGCTCGAGCGACGCGGTGCCGAGGATCTGGTCGTACAGCTGGTCGTAGCTCGGCTGCGATGCATCGAGCCGGAACGTCACCGCGGCCTCGTTGCCGGACCACAGCTTTCCCCCGGCGGTCATCGTGACGCCGAGCGTGCTCGCCGTCAGCGAGCCGTGCATGTCCTTGGTCGAGCCGAACGCGACCGTGACCTCGAGCAGCTCCTGCCCCGGCTGGTCGGGATCGACGCGCGCGATCTTGAGCGTGCGGAACGCATCGGCCTTGCCACCGAGCGAGCCGCCGATCTTCTTCGCATCCTCGTCAACCCCGCCTTCCATATCGCCGCCGAGCTCGAGCGAGCCGCCGGCCTTGAGCGTCATCTCGGTGCTATCGCCGATCGGCATCGACCGCGCCGCCGCCGAGCCACCGAGCGCCTGCACGACGCCTCCCGCGAGGTCGTCCATCGAGGTCCCGGCAGCGAGCGCCTTGTGGACGAGCGTGAATTCGGCCTTCTTGCTCGCGGCCTGCGGGTCGCCCTGACCGGCCTGCTCGAGATCGATCAGGTACTGCCGCGCCTGCTCCGTCGTCAGCATGTGGGTCTGCGTGATCTCGCCGCCGACGCTGGCGCCCGCGGTCAGCGCCGCCTTGCGCTTGCGGTCGGCCTGCGCGGGATTGATCTTGCTCTCCCTGCCGAGCTTGTACTCGAGCGCCGCGCCGAGGCCGAGCGTCATCACGACGGCGTACAGCTGGGGGTCGGTGGGCCTGGCCTTCGGGACCTCGAGCAGGTTCACGGTCACCGCGCCGTCGAAGCTGGTGGCGGTCGAGACCTTGCCGTAGGTCTGCTCGAGCGAGCTGCCGAGCTTGCCGCCGCCACCGAGCCCGACGGTGCCATCTTCCTTCGCGATCGCCTTCGCGTTCAGGCTCGAGGTCGACTCGGTTGCCTTGCCGTCCGCGTGCTCGAACCGTGTGGTCTTGGTGCGATCGTACGCCGCGCCACCGCTGATCGATAGCTTCTCCTGGGTCGAGCTGGTCGCGGTCTTCCCGCCGGACTTGAGGGTCTCGCTGTGGCTCCGCTCGATCTCGGCCTTCAGCAGGTTGAAGCCGAAACTCCGCTTGGCCGTGCGCGAGCTCGACTCCTGGAACGAGCTCTCGATCATCGCCAGCGTGTCTGCCGAGAGCTCCGGGTCGGTCGCCATCAGCTCGTCCTGGACCCTCTCGATCCGCGCGATCGTCTGCTTCTGCAGCTCGAGGTCGCTCGCGATCACGGTGATCCGGCGTTGCGTCGCCGCGATCTGGTCCTGGAGCGCGACGCGCTTGCCGACGACCAGGGTCGGGTCGAGTGTGTCGAGCGCATCGATCTCGACCTCGAGGTTTCTCGTCTTGACGTGCAGCGACGCCGACTCGAGGTGATTCGTGATGATCGCGGTGTTCAGCTGGCTCTCCGCGTTCGTCATCGCCTGCCTGAGATCCCACTGGTGGCCGAACCGGGTCGTGGCTTCCTCGCTGATCGAGAAGCTGCCGAACCCGAGCGCGACCGTCGGCGTGACAGTGTCCTTGCGCGTGAAGCCGGGCGTGAGATCCGGCACGACCTCCGGCACCTCGAGGTCGTCGATCGACACCAGCTTGTCGATCACGAAGTCTTCGAACACCTCGACCAGGGGCCGCTCCTTTGCCTCCTTCGCCCCTTTCGCCTTCTTGCGTACCTTCCCTCCACCACTCTTGACCTCCGCGCGGTCGATCCGCTCGCCCGCCGCGAGGCGGTTTCCCAGCGCATCCGCTTCGGCCTCGTCCTCGACCTCCGTGCCGCCGCCGCGCTGCTGCGTGTGCACGACCTCGTGAGCGACCAGCTCCTTGCTCGGGTTGTCCTCGCCGAACACGATGCTCGCGTCGTCGGTCGCGTAGGCGTGAGCGCCGAGCTGATCGGCGGCGGCCGTTGCGTTCGCGCCGGTGTGCGCCTTGACGTGCGACAGGTCGGTCCCGAGCTGTTCCTCGAGCTCGGCGCGATAGGGCAGCTCGCGCGCGCCATCCCGGGTCCCCGCACGCGCGAGGTCTGCTTCCTGGCCAGAACCCGGCGCAGGCATCGATCGCCACAGCTGCGACGGCTTGGTGGTGAGCTGATCGAGATCGATCTCCGAGGCTGCACGCGGCGCGCGGCTCGCTCGCTGATCGAGCGCGTGGTCTTCTCGCAGCGACTTCTCGCGATTCACAGGCCACCTCCGGTGTGGTGGTCGCGTCCGAGGACGTGGCCCATCGCGCGGTACTCCCGGCGTGCCGCGCGGCGCAGCTGATCCTGACCGATCGAGGTCCGCTCCTCGGCGGCGAGGAACGCGGCGGCGAGCACGGCGTTGCGAATGTTCGCGCCGGTCATGTCCTCGAACTCGTCGGCGAGGGCAGGGAGATCGAGATCGTCGAGGGGCGCTCCGGTGTCGAGCATCTCGCGCCACAGCCGCACGCGCTCGGTGGCCTCGGGTGCCGCGAACACGATGTGGCTGGCGAGCCGCCGGCGCAGCGCGGGATCGATGCTGGCGTCGAGGTTGGTCGTCAGGATCACCACGCCGCCGAAGCTCTCGACGCGCTGGAGCAGGTAGTTGACCTCGAGGTTCGCGTAGCGATCGGTCGCCGACTTGACCTCGGCAGAGCGCTTCGCGAACAGCGAGTCGGCCTCGTCGAACAGCAGCAGCGCGTGACCGGCCTCGGCCGCCTCGAATACCTTCGCGAGCTGCTTCTCCGTCTCGCCGACCCACTTGGAGACGATCCGCGACAGGTCGACCTGATAGAGCTCGAGATCGAGCGCCTTCGCGATCAGGCCGGCGACCATCGTCTTGCCCGTGCCGGGTGGCCCCGAGAACAGCGCCGCCACGCCGGTGCCGCGCGCCAGCTTCTTGCGAAAGCCCCAGCGCTCGAGGACGAAGTGCGCGTGCCGGACGCGGCCGAGCAGGCCCTTGACGTCGTCCATCAGATCCGGAGCCAGCACCAGCTCGGACCACGCCTGCTTGACGTCGACCCGGCGCGCGAGCTCGCCGAGTCGCTCGGCGATGTTGTCCTGGACACCAGTGACGACGTCACCGAACCGCGCCCGCCGGTCCCCACGGTGCACCGCGTGCATCGCGGCGGCGGCCGCGGCTGCGCGGATTCCACCGGCTCCGAGCTCGTAGCGTTCGGCGACCTGGTCGAGCTCGAGGTCCGCAGCTCGCCGTCACCGTCCGCGACCGATCAGGGCCGAGCTCCACAGCGTCCGCCGTCTCGAGGTCGGCACCGGCCACGCCGCTCGCAAGATCGCGCGGCGTTCGGCCCGCAGGTCAAGACCGGGCGTCGACGTCGTCACCACGATCGGGCCGACCAGCTGATCGATCGCGACGGCGAGCGCGAGGAGCGCGTCGTCGCCGGGCGCGACCTTCGACCACAGCTCGTCGAGGTTCGCGAGCACCGGCACCGCGTCACACAGGGTCGCCTCGCGGCGCAACGCGGTCAGGGCGCGTGTGGCATCGCGCAACCCGACCCGCGCGAAGTCGATCGTGACCGCGCGGCGTGACCCGAGCGCGAGTGCGATCGCGGTGCGTCGCCCTGCACCCTGCGGCCCTTCGAGCACGATCGTGCGCGCATCAGCGTGGGCGAGCCAGCTGCGCAGCTTGTCGACGATGGCGCGCTGCGGGATCGATAGCTGGACGTCGGCAGGCAGCGCGATCAGGCCGCCGGTGGCCGCCACCGTCGGATCGAGCTCGTCGTCGCCACGCAGGAAGCTCGCGACGCGCGCGGGTGCGGTCCACCGCGCATCGACGTCCTCGCCGGCTTCGGCGACTGGTTCGATCAGGCTGTGCGCACGCAGCGGGTGCCGCGGATCGAGCACGCGCAGCAGCGCGTGACTGCGGGCGGCCGGCAGCTCGCGCAACGCGGCATGCTGGCCGATGCTGAGCCCGAACCGCGCCTCGGTCCCGAACACGGCGCGCAGGTGAGCACCGACGCGAGCGTCGATCGCACGCGCGACCACGGACCACAGGAAGTCGAGCTCGTCCTCGGTCAACCCGAGCATCCCCGCGAGCTGGGCGCCGCGCGATCCGACCAGCACCGCCGGCGGAGCGATGTGCGCTGCGACTTCGGTGCCCTCGCTCCGTGCCGCGGCGCGCGCGGCCGCGACAACCACCCCCTCGACCCGCCCGAGGAGCTGGTCCGCATCGTCCACGATCGGTCGGGAAGCAGTGATGTTCCGCATCTCCCCGGTAGCTGCCGATCCAGGCCTCGCGTTACACGCGGTCAGACATCGGGTCCCAGGTCCCGAAGAATCCCTGACCGTTACTGCCGGGCGACCCGGCTCAGCGGATACGGGCTGAACTCGCGCTCGCTCATCGTGAAGAAGCCGGCGCCGTTCGTCTCGTACTCGATCGATTCGCCCTGGCCCTCGACGGGGCTGGTCAGCGAGACCGGCGTGGCCGCGAATGCGGACTCGAACGTGCCGCCGGTCGGGCCGCGGAACTCGTACACCGCGGAATACGTGCGGATCAGGAACCGGTTCGAGCACGGGTGGATCGTGCCGGCGGTCGCCGACCGGAAGTTGGTGTTCGCGCCGAGCGGGAGCTGCAGGTTGGCGACGTGGATCAGCGTCGACATCGTGCCCGGGGCCGGTAGCGGCTTCGGGAACTTGTAGACGCGGCTGAGGCCGGTCGTGCCCTCCTTCGTGACGACATAGATGTCGCCCGTCGTAGGATGCACCATCAGCGTCTCCGCATTGGCTGGCGTGTCGGGATACTGGAACGGGAACCGATCACCCGTGACGGTGAGCGGAGAACCGTTGACCAGGGCCGGCTCCTTCATCCGGTACACCGCGAACGTGCTGGGCGGCGGGCCTTCGCGTCCGCTGGCCCGGCCGATTTCACCCATGTAGATGCACGATCCGGCCGGGCCCGGCCCGGTCGCGATGTCCTCCCAGTCCCACGGCATGATCGCGGCCGCGTAGTTCCCGACGATCTGCGCGTTGGTCTTGTCGATCGCGACGAAGTTCGAGTTGTTCTCGCTGTGCGCGTAGAGCACGCCGGGGTGGACGCGGCTCGCCGCCAGCCCCGAGACCTCGACGATCAGCGACGAGGTCAGGTTGCCGACCGGGGTCACGGTGGTGGAGAACGTGTTTCCGACGGTGCAGGTCGGTGCACCGGCGGGACGCAGCGCGATGACCTGTGCGGTGTTGGTGTTCGGGAACGGCGAGCTGCCGTTCCACGCAGGCTGCAGGCCAGCCGCCGCGAGCGGCTTGTAGGCTGCATCGAACAGCAGGCCCTGCGACGACGACAGCAGGCAGGTATCGAACGGCTCGGTGAAGCCGGTCGGCACCACGATCGGGCTCGCCGGGCATGCGGCGCCGGTCCAGATCTGGGTACCGAGCCACACCGCCATGCCGTTCGCGACCGTCGTGGTCAGCGCCGGAGCGGCGAACGTCGCCGTCGTGCCGTTCTTCTGGCCGCCGGAGGCATCGATCGGATTCGTGGGATCAACGCCACTGAAGGCGCTGATGCTCCCGGCGACGTAGCTCGCGATGCTGACGCCGAACGTGTAGCTCGTGGGCTCGGCCGAACCCGCGGCCTTCCACGCGACCCAGCTCTTGAGCTGCGAAGCGCTCTGGTCCGAGCGCAGCACGCGCCAACCCGTGGGCACGGTCAGCGTGGCGGTGACCTGGTTGCGGTTCGCGATCCGCGCGATCAGCACGTCGCCGGAGACCACACCGGCGGGGCGAGCGATCGCGAGCGAGGTCACGGTCTTCGCGCTTGCGGTGGTGCTGGAGCGATACGCGATCGTGGTCGCGAGCTCGCTCGTGGTCTCGATCTCGGGGTCCTGCGTGACCTCGAGATCTGTCATCGGGTCATCGGTGAGCTCGACGCAGCTCGCGCATGCGATCAGCGCGAGCAGCCAGCTGCGGGGGTTGTGGATCAACTTCATTGCTTCGAACCCTGGGCGAACCTCGACGCGACTGCACCCTGAATCCGAATCGTAAGGCTCACAATGCCTGGCGCTTCGTGCAACCGATCGTGGGCATTCGTGATGCGCTCACAGCCGGCGCGCGTGCACGCAATCGGCGACGAATGCACGCGCGAGCTCGCTCGCGACCGTGGCGTCCTCGATCACCAGCGCCGCGTCGTCGAGCTTGTTCAGCGATAGCGGATCGAGGTTGATCGTCCCGATCACGACCAGCTGATCGTCGGCGAGCATCGTCTTCGAGTGGATCATCGACGGCTGGTACTCCCACAGCTGGACGCCGGCCGCGCGCAGCGAGTCGTAGTAGGTGTGTGCCTTGGCGAGCGCCGGCTTCGAGTCGCTCTTTCTCCCGGGCACCAGCAACCGGACGTCGACGCCACTCGCCGCCTTGCGCTTGATGAGGTCGAGGATCGGCTTCGATGGCGCGAAGTACGCGTTCACGATCCACAGCCGGCGCGTCGCGGCGGCCATCACGAGCTGGGTCAGACGCTCGGCACGCGTGACCACAGCTGCGGCGGTGCTTGCGACGAAGGCGGCACGCACCGAGCCGTCTCGCGAGGGCTCGGGAAACGTGCTCGCCGGCAGCAGCGCGCCGCCGGCTTCTTGCCAGTTCTCGGCGAACGCTTGCTGGGCATCGCGCACCGCGGGGCCGGTGAACCTGACGTTCGTATCGCGCCAGCCCTCGTTCGCCACGCCATCGCCGAGCCAGTTGTCGCGCACCCCGAACCCGCCAGTCATCGCGATCGCGCCGTCGATCACGATCATCTTGCGATGGTTGCGCGAGAGCGGCGCCGCCCCCGGCAGCGGCCGGAACATCCGCACCTCGCAGCCAGCGCGGACCAGCTCCGGTGCCACGGTGTCCTCGAAGTCAGAGCTCCCGAACGCGTCGATCAACAGCCGGCACGACACGCCGGCCTTTGCGCGCGCGATCAGCGCGGCCGAGACCCGGCTCGATGCCGCGCCGGCCTCCCAGATGTACATCGCGATATGGATGCTGCTGCGCGCGCGTCCGATGTCCTCGATCAGGGCGTCGAACACGCGGCCGTTGTCGAGCATGGTGATGGCGTGCCCGCCCTCGAACCTGGCGCCGAGCGTCTGGAAGAATGCGGGGTCGAACGCAGAGCCCGCCGGTGGCACCTCGGCGCTGAGGACGAACGGATCGCCGGGGCGGGTCGAGTTGCACAGCGACATCCCGACGGGGAGCACGAGCCCGAGCCCGATTCCGACGACCAGCGCGAGTACGACCTTCCACGATCGCTTCGCCACCCGCGCGAGCCGAGACGTTGCCATGCGCACCACCGTGCAACGGATCGACGGCTCGTGGGGCCCCGGCGGCGCCGAAACGAACACGACCGACCTGATGCTGCAGGTCGGTCGCGCGGTCGCTGAAAGCTGCGGTCGAGGTTACTCGTTCGCCTTCTGGCGCGCTTCGCCCTCGAGCTCCTTGACCTTGCCTTCGGCCTGCATCTCGTCATTGTCGATCACGGCGCCGACGCGGTTCTTCACGGCGCCGACGATCTCCTCGACCTTGCCCTTCGTGCGCTCGGCCGCCTTCGCGGCTTCCTGCTTGGCCTCGCCCTTCTTCTCCTTGACGATGCCCTCGGCCTGCATCTGCTCGTTGCCGATGACCTTACCGATGCCCTGCTTGATCTTGCCGCCGATCTCTTCCGCGACGCCTTCTGCACGCTTGCTCTCGTTGCTCATCGGGATCTCCTTGTTGGTGATGAGCTGAGTAAGAGCAAATCCCAGGCCAGGAGGAAACCTCGCAGGCAGCGTCGACAGCGAGCGCCGGCGGGTCGTCGCGCACGGCCGCGCAGTGAACCGTGCGACCCAACTACGTGAACCTCTGATCAGGCCGGCTGCAGCGTCGCGAGCTCGATCACGAACCGGTACTTGACGTCGCTGCGCTGCATCCGCTCGAACGCACGATTGATGTCCGCGATCGCGATCATCTCGATGTCGGCCGTGATCCCGTGCTGGCCGCAGAAGTCGAGCATCTCCTGGGTCTCGGCGATGCCGCCGATCACCGAGCCCGTGATCGACTTGCGACCCATCAGCGGTGCGTTGTTGAGCGGCGGCTCGAGAGGACCGAAGTAGCCGACCATGACGAGCGTGCCATTGAGCGCGAGCGTCGGCACGTACGGGTTGAGATCGTGGACGTACGGTATTGTGTCGATGATCAGATCGAACTGGCCACGCACCGCCTTCATCGCCGCAACGTCAGTCGACACCACGATCTGGTCTGCTCCCAGCCGCCGCGCATCCTCGGCCTTGTCCGGCGAGCGCGTGAACAAGGTGACATTCGCGCCCAGGGCCTTGCCGAGCTTCAGCGCCATGTGCCCGAGCCCGCCGAGACCGATCACGGCGAGCTTGGTGTCGTGACCGACCTTCCAGTGACGCAGCGGGGACCAGGTCGTGATGCCGGCACACAGGAGTGGCGCCGCGCCGCGCAGGTCGAGTCCGTCGGGGATCCGGACGACGAAGTCCTCCGAGACCACGATGGCGTCCGAGTAGCCGCCCTGCGTCGCCAGCTGGTCGTGGCGATCGGTGGAGTTGTACGTGCCGACCATCGTCCGGCAGTAGTTCTCCTCGCCGCGCTCGCACGCCGGGCACTGCCGGCACGAGTCCACCATGCAGCCGACCCCGACGTGATCGCCGGCGGTGAAGCGCTTGACCGCGGCGCCCACCCGCACGACCTGGCCGACGATCTCGTGGCCGGGCACCATCGGGTACTTCGCCTTGCCCCAGTCGTTGCGAGCCTGGTGGAGGTCCGAGTGGCACACGCCGCAGTACAGGATCTGGATCACCACGTCGTCCGGCCGCGGATCGCGACGCTCGAAGCGAAATGGGCCGAGCGGATCGGTGGCGGACTGGGCGGCATAGCCGTGCACGGTCATCGTCATGCCCGACTTGTAGCAACGAACTGCTGCAAAACACCGTTGCGGGCACGGCCGTTGGTCTCCCCGCGGGGGATTGCCATGGTGGCGGGATGACTACCCTCGAGCTGATCAGCCATGCCCTGTGTCCGTACGTGCACCGGGCGGCCGCGTTGCTGACCGAGAACGGTGTCGAGTTCACGCGGCGCACGATCGACCTGCAGGCGAAGCCCGACTGGTTCCTCGCGCTCTCCCCGCGCGGCAAGGTGCCGGTGCTGGTCACCGAGGGCACGTCGATCTTCGAGTCGGCCGTCATCCTCGAGTATCTCGCCGAGACCCGCTCGCCACAGATGATCGAGCGCGATCCGCTGGCGCGCGCGAAGCAGCGGATGTGGGCCGAGATCTCGAACGACCTGATGGCCGGCCAGTACAAGATCTCGGTCGCGAAGACCCCAACCGACCGCGACGCCGCGTTCACGGCAGCGCGGGACGCCTTGCAGCGGTTCGAGGAGGTCGTGGTCGGGCCGTACTTTGGCGGCGACGCGATCGGCCTGGTCGACTTCGCGGCCGGGCCCGCGCTGGTCCGGTTCGAGCGCCTCGACCGCATGCTCGGGCTCGACAGCTACCGCGGGCTGCCGCGCATGGCGGCGTGGTCGAACCGGCTCGCCGGGCGGCCGGCCTTTCGCGACACCCTGGCCGCGGACTTCGACCAGCGATTTCGCGCGCTCGTCGTCGATCATGGCACCGCCGCGGCGTAGGCCTCGAAGAAACCCGGTGACGCTGGCGCGGGTCCGGTCACTGCCGGGGCATGCGGATACCACGATCGCTTGCCCCCTGGTTGTTATCGCTCGCTGCGCTGGGTTGCGCCGACGAGCCGGACCCTGTCGATGAGGAGCTGACGAGCGCGCTCACCAGCACGATCCCGGCCTCGGACACGTGCAACCAGGGCGTCGGCGCCAGCCGCTGCGTGCAGGCGCCGCCCTTCGATGTCACCACGACCGCGCCGTGGGTGATCGACGGCTCGCGCGGCAGCAAGGAGTACGCGGGGGCGGTGACGCTACCGTTCATGACCGACGCGGTCCCGGCGGTCGGCGGCCCGCGGCTGCAGGCCTACGCCAAGGTCTACCTCCAGCGCGTGACGCTGCGCCCCCCGCTGGCGATCCCCCAACACTTCCTCTACGTGTTCCTCGAGGACATCCACGTGGCGATGAGTGGGAGCACGCCGCTGGCCAACATCAACCTCACGCTCGACAACGATCGCTTCAACAGCCCCGACAACAACGTGCACGCCGAGGATCGCCGGTATCGGATGAACCTCTCGACCGGCACGACGGTGACGATCGAGCAGCCGTCGGGATCTGGCTCGGGGACGACGTGGAGCGCGGCTCCCGCGTCGAACGTGCTGTTCGCCGCAGGCGGCTGCACCGTGATCAACGTGCGCGCCGCGAAGTGCAAGGGCGAGCTCCGCATCCCGCTCGCGACGACCGCGGTGCAACGGCCGGCGAGCGGGCTCGCACCCGGCGTCGGCGTGATGGTGAGGACCGCGAGCCTGGTCGGTATGTCACCGGATCTTCCCATCGCGTTCTATCCCTCCTCCGACTTCCAGATCTCGCGCTTCCAGACCGTGCTGTTCACCCGGCCGCGCGGGTTCGATCTCTCGATCACGTCGTGGAACGTGCGGCGCTTCGAATCGGCGTTCCAGTCACCGGCGTTCGACGCGGTCGATCCCAACGACATCGGCCAGTTCCTCGCGCTGCACGACATCGTCGCGATCCAGGAAGGCTGGGACCGCGTCCAGGTGACCAAGATCTTCGACGCCGCGAACCTCGTGCGGGCCGGCGCCAGCCTGCCGCCTTACAACCTCTACGGTCCGATCGATCACCAGCCGGCGATGTCCGAGGTCACGGAGTCGATCGTCGAGGGCTTCTCCGACACGCAGGGCGGCCTGTGGGTGATGAGCCACCTGCCGCTCGCGAACAAGGGCTCGCACGTGTTCTCGTCCGACAGCTGCCGCGGCGAGGACTGCTTCAAGGCCAAGGGTGTCCAGTGGGTGCGGCTGATGCTGCAGGATCCGGCGACCTTCGATCCGAAGTGCCTGACCGCGGTGCTCGGCTGCAACAAGCCCCCGGCTGGCGATGACTTCATCGACGTGTTCAACACGCACCTGCAGGCGAACGATCCACTGCTGTGCCGGACCGATAGTGACTGGGTGGCCATGAAGGCCGGGCTGATCGCGCTGCTCGCGTCGCTTGTCGATCCGGGCCTCGCGATCCAGGTCGCGGCGATGCTGGAGCTGGTCGAGAACGACCTCAACTGCGATTCTCAGACCGACCGGCAAGCGCGTGCGCGCCAGCTCGACGAGATGAACGACTTCATCGAGTCCGTGGCCGCCAAAGATCGCTCGTCGCTGATCCTCGGAGACTTCAACATCAACGGCAAGCTGATCGCGGGCAGCGAGTACGAGGAGTCGCTCGCCGCGCTCGAGATCACCCATCCCGCGGACCCGACCGACGACACGGTGTCCGCGCTGCCGCCCGGCGGGTTCGACATTCGCCATGGCGACGTCGTCCGCGAGCGCACCGATGTCGACTTCTCGACCGGCCGCTGCATCGGCACGTTCATCGACGAGACCAAGGGAACCCAGGACGCGAGCTGCACGTTTGCCGGCGGGACCGATGCCGACGAGCGCCTCGACTACATCCTGGTGCGGCCGCCGGAGCCGATCAAGAGCTGGGCGGGGTACCCGCGCTGGTTCATCTCGGCCGTGGCGGGCAGCCCGATCTGGACGTCCCCGTTCCCCTCGCTGTCGGGATCGTACTCGGCGACGCCGCTCCGGCTCTCCGATCACAAGCCGATCACCTCGACCCTCTCGCTGGCCCGGCTCGACAACCCGCCGAAGTACAACAGCAGCTGGCCTCACACGATCGTGCAGCGCGTGATCAGCGTCGATGCGACGTCGGTCGAGGACTGCCCGACCTGCGGCGAGGTCGACCCGTTCGCCCGCCTGGTATCGACGATCTTGCCGGCGAGCACGACCAGCATCATCGACCCGACGACCGAGTGCACCAGCAATCAGAACCCGGTGTTCAGCGACCAGAACCCGTGCATGTACAACTGGGCTCGCACGCGTCCGCATACGCCGCCCACCGAGACCGCGGTCAAGCTGTTCGCGAAGGTGTGGGATGACGACGACACCAGCGCCAACGACCTGATCTCGGAGGGCACGACCTCGCAGTGGAACTACGGGGCGGCGACGTTCGAGATGAGCTACCTGATCCTCGGAGTCCCGGTCCCGCTACCAGCGTGGCCAAACTTCGAGGCGACGAAGATCTCGCGCTGCGCGGGCTTGGATGTCGACGTCTGCCACTCGCTCGATGTGATCGAGCTCGCTCCGTGAGCTGAGCGACCCCACGGACGACAACCGGCCCGCCAGCCGCACACGAAACCTGCATTGGCGTATGGTCGCGGCGATGCGGGTAGCTAACTGGCTCGTGGCCATGGTGTTCGTGGGGTGTCGTCCGTCTGCAACGATCGAGCAGACCACGCCAGTCGCAAACCTTCAGACCTACCGGACCGTCGCCCTGAGCGTGAGGTCCACCGCGT
This sequence comes from Kofleriaceae bacterium, assembly GCA_037720695.1. Lineage (GTDB taxonomy): Bacteria > Myxococcota_A > Polyangia > Haliangiales > Haliangiaceae > JABFXX01. Next base: position 34,295 of record JBBJLY010000024.1, read on the forward strand.
TCGCCGCGCAGGGGCTCGCGGTGGGGATGGAAGCGGCGGTGCTCCACGCGCTGCGGCAGAAGTGCGGATTCGAGCAGATCGACCGCGCCAGCGCGACGCCGGCGGACGTCACGCTGGATCTCAACATCACGGCGACCGGGCGCGGCGGCGGTGGGTTGATCTCGAACTCGAACACCGCGACGATCGACACCCTGCTCGTGTTGACGGACGGCCAGAGCGGCGACTTGCTCGGGACCGCGCGGATCCGCGGCAAGTCGTCGGGCGTCCTGATCAACAGCGGGCGGCCGGAGAACGAGGCGATCGAGGTGGTCGCGACCCAGCGGTGGCCGAGGTGCTCGTCAAGTCGGGCTGCAGCGGGCCGCGCATCGCGCGGGCGGAGCCCCCGCCGGAGCCGGTTCGCCCGGAGCCCGCCCGCGATGGTGGCGCCGGCCCGGCGGCCCCGGACGAGAGCACGCGCGCCGAGGCCGAGGCACTGAACGAGGACGGCAAGCTGAAGCTGCGCAGCGCGAACATCGCCGGCGCGCTCGCGGCCTTCCAGCAGGCCAACGCGAAACTGCCGGACGCGCGCTATCAGTTCAATGTCTGCCTCGCGTACGAGGCCGGCGAGCAGTGGTCGCAGGCGCTCGTGGCTTGTCGCGAGGCACGCACCATGGATCCGCAGGACAAGCTGCTCGAGAAGATCGACCGTCGGATCGAGCTGCTGCGGAACCGTCGCTGAATTTGACCGCAGCGGAGGTCACAATTCAAGGTCGGTTTTCATGCAACGGACCGGCTCGCCCGGCATCGGGCTCTGTATGCGCTTGCTCGTGCTCGCCGTCCTGTTACTTGCGGGCTGCCCCAGCTACGGCGGCGGCACGTTCGCCCCGCAACCACCCACCTGCACCGGTGGCGCGAAGCTCGTCAACAACACCTGCCACTGCGCCGCCGGCACGACGTGGAACGGCCTGATGTGCCAGGGCACGCCGGTCGCCGGGACGTGCGGCGGCAACTCGTATCCCTTCGGTTCGGCGGGCTTCGAGCAGTGCTTCTGTCTCGACGGCTACAAGCTCGACAACGCGCAGTGCATCGCGCTCCAGTGCACCGGTGGCTCGGTCCCGGCGGGCGATCAGTGCGTGTGCACCGAGGGCTCGCAATGGAAAGGCACCGCATGCGCCGCCCAGATCTCGTGCACCGGCGGGGCGGTCCCGTCAGGAAATCAGTGCGTGTGCACCGAAGGTACGGCGTGGGATGGCACGCAGTGCGCGGCTCCGAACACGACGCCCGTGATCACGTGTAACGGCGGCTCCGTGCAGTCGGGCTCCGAGTGCGTGTGCCCGGCGAGCACCGCCTGGAACGGCACGCAGTGCGTGGGCATCGCGCCGCCGCCGCCGCCCCCGCCGCCGTCGTGCCGCGGCGGCGCCGTGTGGTCGGCCGGCCAGTGCATCTGCCCCACCGGCACGGACTGGAACGGACATCGCTGCGAGGCGCCACGCCGCGACTGCCGGACGGTGCTGCTCGACAAGGGCTACGGCCCGTCGTCGATGGCGAGCTGCGACGGCGTCAACCAGCGGTGCGCGGTCGCGCTGCTCGACAAGGGCTACGGTCCCTCGTCGCTGACCAGCTGCGGTCGCGGAGTCGACGCTCGGTGTGCGGTGGCGCTGCTCGACAAGGGCTACGGCCCGTCGTCGTTCACCAGCTGCACCGGTGGCCTGGAGTGGCGGTGTGGCGAGGCCTTGCTCGCAAAGGGCTACGGCCCGTCGTCATTCCCCAGCTGCATCGGGGTCGACGGCCCGTGCGCGGTCCAGCTGCTCGACAAGGGCTACGGCCCGTCCTCGCTGAACAACTGCAAGCGCAAGTAGCTCACGCCGACGCGTCGTCGGGAAACCGCGCGCGCCAGGTCTCGCGCGTCAGGCGATGAACCAGACAGTCGTCCTCGCCGAACATCCGGCGACCCTCCGGCTCGAACCCGAGCCGGACGTAGAACTTGTGCGCGCGCGTGTTGCTGGCAAGCGGATCGATCACGATCGCCGTCACCTTCGGGTCCGCGAAGCAACGCTGGAACGCGAGCCGCATCATCGTCTCGCCGTAGCCCTTGCCGTGATCGGCAGCGTCACCGATCCAGATGTCGATCGCGCGCAGGTCGGGCGCGATGTCGCCCCAGTAGTGCGTGGGCTCCTCGTGCGGATCGATGATCTGCATCGCGCCGATCGGTCGCCCCGCGAGGTCGCCGATCAGGAAGTAGCTGACCGCGGTCTGCAGGGGCAGCTCGACGCTCCAGTCGTGATCCCCGAACGCCTTGTCGGCCGTGGTGTCATCGGTCGTTGCCGAGATCACGTGCGGCTCGGTGTCCCAGCGCTGCAGCGTCTCGAGGTCAGCGAGGGTCGCGGGTCGAAGCGTCAGCGCGGGCATCCGTCGGGTTAGCACGGACTCGCGCCGCCGGCGTGGTCGCGAGATGCTCGGCCGCATAACCCCGCCACGGTCGCCACGCCTCCGCGTCGGCCGCGGACGGCTCGCAGACCAGATGCGCCGCGGGAAACGCATCCGGTTCGCCGAGCCCGCGCAGCGCGACCTCTTGCACCGCGCTCTCGCCGAGCCCGGCAGCCCGCAGCTGGTCGATCACGCACGCGGTGGGCGCGTCCAGATCGAGCGTGCCGACCGCGATCGCGTGGGCGAGCCGGCGCACTGCCGCCGCGCAGCGTGAAGGGAGCTGCAGCTCGGTGGCCGCGAGCGTGCTCGGTCGCGGAAACGCATGCGAGAGCCCGTCACGACTCGTGATCGCGGTGCCGTGCTGCGTGACCAGCTGACCCGCGACCGCGCCGACGTCGTCGCGTGGGTGATGCTCGCCGATCACCGCGAGCACCGCGGCCTCGAACGGATCCCAGGCGCCGGCGATCCGCAGGCCGGGCTGGCGTTGCACGCGAGACGCGAGGACGGGATCGTCGCGGAACGCGAGCTCGATCGGCGACGGATCGGCGGCGAGATCGAACACGCGTCGCGCGGTCGTGGTGAGTGGCAGCAGCAACTCGGGGAGCGCACCGCGCACGCGGAGCTCGAGCGCGTCGGTGTCGGCGAGCTGGCGGACCGAGATCACGGCGTGTCCACGCGCGTGTGGCACGAGCCGGGCATACCCGGTGCGATCGGCGCGCTCGACGCCCGCGATCGCGCGCTCGGCGAGCGAGTCGCACAACCGTCCCCACTCGTACGGCGGGCGAAACGCGAGGCGGAGCACGACCTCGTCGTGGCCGGTGCGATCGACGCGCTGGCGGCGGACCTCGCGCGGCGGGCGGCGGTACGCGATCCGGAACGCGTCGTTGAATCGTCGCAAGCTGCGGAACCCGGCGGCGAGCGCGATCTGGGTGATCGGCAGCCGGGTATCGTCGAGCAGGCGCTTCGCGAAGTGGAGCCGGCGCGTCATCGCGACCGCGACCGGGGACGCCCCGACGTGCTGCGCGAACAGCCGATCGAGATGGCGCGGGCTGATCCCGAGCCGGGACGCGAGCGTATCCACCGACGCGGCATCGAGCGCGCCGTGATCGATCAGGCGCAACGCGCGGCGCACCACGGCTTGCGTCCCGAGCCAGCCTGCCGTGCCGGGCGCGGCCTCGGGCCGGCACCGCAGGCACGGCCGGTAGCCTGCGTCGGAGGCGGCGGCCGCGGTCGCGTAGTACCGGACGTTCTCCGGCCGCGGGCTACGCACCGGGCAGATCGAGCGGCAGTAGATCTTCGTCGACGTCACCGCGATGAAGAACTTCCCATCGAACCGCGGATCGCGGCTGTGACGCGCGCGGTCGAGCGCCGCGCGATCGAGCCCGAGGATCCGCTCCGCGGTTGGCTGGTCGTGCGCGGACATGGCTCAGTGTGACCGCTACCGCGGCGCGAGACTCGCCAGATCCGGACCCCGATGACGCCCCGTGGTGGCGTCCGGAACCGGCGAGTCTGCGCGCAGCGTGACCGCTATCCACGGTCTCCACCTGAAAGGCAGACCATGAAGCATCTGATCACCCCGGTCCTCACGCTCGCAGCGCTCGGGGCGTGCACCGACGACGCCGCGACCACCGTCGACGACCACTCGGTCCGCGTGCCGACCTACCGCGTGTTCGCGCTCGCCGCGTTCGGGCCCGACGCCGCCGGCAACAGCATCACCGATCGCGGCTGGGTCGCGGGCTACACGAACGTCGACGCGGAGACCCGCCACGCGGCGCTGTGGCGACCGGACCGTCCGTTGCTCGATCTCGACACGCTCGGCGGTCCGAACAGCAACGTCGTGTGGCCGGTGCATAACCTGCGCGGCCTGGTCACCGGGATCGCCGAGACTTCGAGTCTCGACCCGCTCGGCGAGCCGTGGAGCTGTTCGGCGTTCTTCCCGACCGTCACCGGGCACGTGTGCCGCGGCTTCGCGTGGGCCGACGGCGCGATGCGTGCGATGCCGACGCTCGGCGGCACGCACAGCTTCGCGACCGGCTCGAACAACTGGCGCCTGGTCGTCGGCTGGGCGGATAACCAGGTCCGCGATCCGAGCTGCGTCGCGCCGCAGCTGCTGCAGTTCCGCGCCGTCGTGTGGAGTCTCGACGGCGACCGGCTCCGCCAGCTCGCGCCGTACGGCGGCGATTCGACGTCGGCTGCCACCGCGATCAATGACCGCGGTCAGATCGTCGGCATCTCCGGCAGCTGCGGATCCGCGGTCGGTCGGCTGAGCGCCGCGCATGCCGTGCTGTGGCATGGCGACACGATCACCGATCTCGGAAATTTCGGGGTCCCGGCGTGGAACACCGCGATGGCGATCAACCAGCGCGGCGACGTGGTCGGGTTCGCGAACGTGCCGGCCCCGCCGCCGATCCCGTACGATCGGTTCAACGCCCACGGCTTCGTGTGGACGCCGGAGCGCGGGATCGCGGAGCTCGCGCCGCTCGATGGCGATGTCTACAGCCAGGCGCTCGGCCTCAACGAGTGGCGCCACGCGGTCGGCCAGTCGTGCAGCGCCGGGTTCGCGAGCTGTCGCGCCGCGCTGTGGCGTGACGGTGAGGCGATCGATCTCAACACGCGCATCGCATCGAGCGACGTCGGCGCCCTGGTGTTCGCCGGGGACGTCAACGACCTCGGCTGGATCACCGGTCAGGCCGTGAAGCCGGAGACCGGCGAGCTGGTCGCGTTCCTCGCGATCCCTGACCTGTTCGGCGCGGAGCCGAGCCGGGTCACCGCGCCCGTCCTGCTGTCCGTGGATGCGCGGCGTGCGGTGCTCGCGCGGCTCGGTGTGCCCGCGACCGTGGAGCTCGCCGAGTGAGCACGTTCAGGGCGTGCACACCCGCCCGGCGGGCGCAGAAAACACGTACCGCAGCCGGACGTTGATCCCGCGGCCGAGGTCGTAGCTGTAGAAGATCGACGCTGCCAGGTTGCGCGCGGTGGGGCCGGTCGGGCCGGTCACCGGCGGGGTCACGATCCGCGCCGACGTCGTGAAGCTCACCGGCACGAACACGAACCAGTGCGTGATCGTGTGGCGCGGCGCGGTGTTCGTGCCCTCGTTCGGGAACGTGTTGCCGGCACCATCGAGCAGCTCGAGCTCGGTCTGCAGGAGATTGCAGTCCGGCTCGAGCGTGGTCGAGGTCGTGCCGATCGACCGGGTCGTGCCACTGTTCCACGGAAAGTTCTCGGAGAACGTCGCCGACGGCCGCGTCAGGGTCACCGGCGGGACCGGCGAGCACGTGATGATCACGTCCGGGTAGAAGCTCGGGAGGATGCCGTAGACCGCGAACCAGTCGATCGTGTGGGTCTTGAATCGGGTGCCGAGCGGGAACGGCGGCGTGCCGCCCGGGATGCGCACGCTGAGACCGCTGAGGCCGAGCCAGTTGAGGCTCGCTGGCATCGGCGTCGTCGGATCCATGTCGATCGTCTGCGCTCCGGACAGCTGGACCAGGGTGTCGGTGACGTTGCTGACGGCGCATCCCGGCGGCACGAGATCGGTCGCGGACGGGAACAACGTGCGCGAGCCGACGAAGCCGAGCGCCGGCTCTGACCACGCAGCGGTCAGGCCCGCGGCCAGACCGACCTGCATGAACGCGCGCGGGATCTGATCGCAATCCTGGCTCACGAACGGCGCACCGGTGAGATCCGATGCGCCCGCACGGACCAGCGACTCGCAGACATCGCGCTCGGCGAGCGGGACGTCGTTCATCCGGGCATTCGCAGGCAGCCGCCCGGTCATCGTGCGGAAGCCGATGAAGAACAGCTTGTCGCGACCGATGCCCGATAATTCCGGATCGCCGATGATGCCATCCGCGAGCAGCTGGTGCGCCTTGTTGATGATGCCGCTGTTGGTGTGGACGAACCCGCTATCGCAGCTCCACGGGAACACGTCGCAGGTGCCGTCGCGGAACTGGTAGCCGCTCATGTGGGCCATGTTCGCCATGTTGCGCAGCGCGCCCGTAACCGTGTCGTCCTCGAACAGCTGCCACGTGCCACCGGGCTCGCGAAAGATCGTGTTGCCCATCAGGTCGGCGAAGGCCTCGTTGATCGCCCCACTCTGATCCTGGTAGGCGAGCCGCGACGAGCTCGCGATCACGCCGTGTGCGAGCTCGTGACCGACCGAGTCGTTGGTGCCGGCGCCGATGCAGTGGAACGACGAGTTGGTGAACGTCGAGTCGTAGAACGCGTTCTGACACGGCGTCGTGATCGGGATGACGTTGGTGTTGACCACGAAGTCCGAGCCCGCCCCGTTCTGGCCAAACCACCCCATCGCGGCGTACGTGCTCGAGATCGCGATCAATGCCTGGCTCGTGGTTCCGCCGCCTCGGCCCGGGATCAGGTTACCGGTGTCGATGTTGAACGGCGTCGACGGAACGTGGATGCCGTTCGTCGATTCGCGCAGGTACGCGCCGGGGATCGGGAGCTCGAACTCGGTCAGTCCGCGACCGTCGTTGACGATGTTCGCGCCCTGGATGCCGCTCGAGGCGTAGCGAACGCGTCCGTCCTGGCTGTCGACGTAGAACGTGAACGCGCCGCGCGTGACCTCGTGGACCAGCCGGTGGCCACCATTCGAGGCGCCGCCGATGCGAGCCAGCGCGCCGTGCAACACGCCGAGGCGGGTGACGGCGGGGACCGTGCGCGACTTCGCGATCATCGCGCCCCACGACGGTGTCATCGCCGCGCCGCGATCGAGCGCGCTGTCGGCGTCGGCGATCGCCTGGGCCGCGGTACGCACCGGCGTCAGCGAGATCGCGAGGTTGTCGAGCGTGCGGCCGAGCACCGAGGCGACCTTGTTGTTCTCCAGGCTGACCACCAGCTCGGAGCCGAAGATCGGCAGGACGCCGTGCTGCTGGCCGAACCGGACGATCACGTCGCCTTCCGGCGTCTCGCTGATCGCGCGCGGGACGAGCTGACAGCGTGCTGCGCCGGTGTGATAGACGGTCGCGTGCTCCTCGAAGAACCGATAGCTGCGCTCGATCGGGTTGCGCTCGATCGCGAAGCTGTTGACGGGCGCGCCGCCGGCGCCGCGGAAGGTCAGGAAGCCGGGCATGGTCTCGCCGCTGGCGAGGAACGCCTGGGGAACTGGCCCGGTCGGATGCGGCGAGCCATCGTGCGCGGCCGACAGCTTGCCGGTGATCGCGGTCGTTCCGATCACCGTCGCCGCGCGGTAGTCCCCAAGCTCGTCGACCCAGGCGGCGAGCTCCGCATGGAACAGGCCCGATCCGTTCGGCGCCGGTGCGAGCACCGGGATGCGCCGCACGCCGCCGTCGGGCACCTTCTGCGGGAGCAGGTTCCGCAACGGCTGCGCGCCCGGAAACTTCGCCGGATCGACGCTGACGATCGTCGCCGGGACCGGCGCGACGCCGTTGACCACGAACGTCAGGTAGCCGCGCTCGTCGAAGTACAGCGACAGCCGGCTACCGATCACCTGCTTGCCGGCGACGAACCGATCGAGCGAGATCACCGCCTGGTCACAGCCGGTCGGGCTCGCGGTCACCTGGTACTCGTAGTACGCGACGCGTTCGTCGATCAGCTTCTGGAATTGCTTGACGAACGCGAGCGCCGTGTCGCGTGGTGACGAGGCCAGGGGCGGCATCGTCAGCGCGATGCTGGTCGATGCGAGCGACGTCCGCTCGAACGTGAACCGCGGCGGGCGGGTCGACCTGGTCGCCAGCTCGTCGTAGAGCGCCTGGCGATGCGCGGGGAGCAGCGCCCGCGCATCGGCATCGAACGCGAGCTGACTCGCGGTCAGTGGCGAGGTGGAGGTCGCGACGTTCGCATCATCGAGCGAATCATCGGACCCGGAACAGGAAGCCGCGAGCACCAACGCCGCGGCCAGACGGAATCGAGGAGGTGCCATCGCCCGGTCGACGCAAGCGGCGGCACGATCTTCCCCGCGTGTTCAAGCTTCAGGGCAGATCGAGAAACGCGTTGTCGATCTTGCCGTTGAACTGATCGGTCTGCGACAGGATCAGGTTACCCGGATCGCTGATCTTCCCGCCCACCGACATCGGCACGGTCGTCGCGATGCTGAGGTCGAGCGCCGGCCCGGTCCCCGGCGTGGTCGGCACCAGCGCGCCGGTGCTGAGCCGGGTCACCGTCAGCGTCGCGGTGGTGACGCCGCCCGACGTCGTGCGCTGGCACAGGACGCGGTACCACGAGCCGCGCGCGATCGTCTGCGTCGCCTTGGCCGTCACGGTGGTCGTGCCCTGGCGTAACACGCAGCTCGGCTTGGCACCGTCGATCTGGATCTTGTACTGGGTCGCCGAGCTCGCGAGCCCGCGCTGGATCAGGTTGTCGCCGTTGTCCTTGCTGTCGGGTGTCGAGGACGTCACGTCCAGCACGAAGTCGGCACCGAACGAGAACCCCGCGGTCCCCGGATCGAGGAAGTCGGTCGCCGTGGCATTCGAGATCTTGACCACGCGCTCTTCGGCGTGCCCGTCACACTGGTGATGTGCGCCGGCGTGCCGAGCGCGAGGTTGCCGGTGCCGCGACCGGTCGATGCCCTGAGGCTGCCGCCGTTCGCGTACAGCGCGGTCGCGACGACGCCGGTGCCGGCCGCGCCGCTGTTGCTGAACACCTTGCCCGCGGGATAGACGGTACCGGCGGGGACGCCTTCGCTGAACACCAGCTCGACGTCGCGACCGACGAGGCTCGGGGAGCCCGCGAGCGCCGAGGTTGCCGCGACCACGGAGGCCGCGGTGAACAGGAAGGGATGAATGAAGGATCGAGCGCGCATGGCGACCGCCAAAGCACGTCCCGTGCCTCGCGAGAAACCGCATGCTCCCGGTCTCCGGGCCGCCGGCGTCGCACCGAACGCCACACCTGCAACCGGTCGTGCGCGATCGCGCCCACGCCCCCGGCGGGATCCGCGAACGCACGACGCCGGTGTGCCATGCTGGAGCCCGCGGCCATGCCCTGTCTCGACGAAGCGACCGTGCTCGCATTCCTCGCGGGGAGCGAGCCGGATCGCGAGCAGGTGGAGACGCACCTCGCAGATTGTCAGCGCTGCCGGACGCTGGTTCGTCTCGCCTTGCCGTCGCGAGAGTCCCGCGAGCATCGCGACCTGGGACTCGCCGCGACCCTCGTGGATCCTGCGAGTCTCGCCGCGACCGAGCCGACGCTCGGTGCGGGGGATCGCGTGGGCCGCTTCGAGATCCGGTCGCTGCTGGGGCAGGGTGGGATGGGCGTTGTCTACGCAGCCTGGGATCCGCAACTCGATCGACGGGTCGCTCTCAAGGTGATGCGTGGGGCGCGCAAGGCCGGTGCGCAGCTGCTGCGTGAAGGTCGTGCGGTCGCCCGGCTCACGCATCCGAATGTGGTGACCGTGTACGATATCGACGACAGCGCCGGGCGCTGGTTCGTCGCGATGGAGCTGGTCGCGGGCGAGACGCTCGACATCTGGTTACGCTCGCAACCGCGATCGGTTGACGAGATCGTCGCCATGTTCGTCGCCGCCGGTCGCGGGTTGGCAGCCGCGCACGCTGTGGGCCTCGTGCATCGCGACTTCAAGCCAAGCAACGTGCTCGTCGGTGAAGATGGACGCCCGCGGGTCTCGGACTTCGGGCTCGCGATCATGGACGGGGACCTCGGCGGTGTCGGTGCGACGTCGGGTACGCCGGCGTACATGGCACCCGAACAACTCGATGGCGGTCAGGTCGACGCGCGGTCGGACCAGTTCAGCTTCGCGGTCGCCCTGTTCGAGGCGCTCGAAGGACAACGTCCGTTCACCGGGACCACCGCGCGATCGATTCGTGTCGCGATGGCGTCGCGCCCTCCGGCGGCGCGCCATCCACGATCGCCAGGTGTCGCGCGTGCACTCAGGCGCGCGCTCGCAACGTCGCCGCACGATCGATTTCCGGATCTGCCCGCGCTGCTGGACGAGCTCGGGCGCCGCCGCAAGATCACAGCGGGCTGGTTGGTCGCCGCGGTCGCGATCAGTTGTTCGATCGCGATCGGAGCGATCCTGAGCTCGCGATCGGACGCGCCGCGGGCCTGTCAGGATCTCGATCGCGGCTTGCAAGGCATCTGGGACACACCGCGTCGACTCGCGGTGCAGGCCAGGTTGTCTGGTCTCGACCCGACCAGCGCCCGAACCGTGGCCGCCGGGCTCGACCGATATGCTGCGAGCTGGAGCGCAGCGCGAGTCGATGCCTGCGAGGCTGCCCAGGTCCGGCGCGAGCAGACAGCTTCCCAGCAAGCGTTGCGAACGGTGTGCCTCGACGAGCGTCTGACCGAGCTCCGCGCGGTCTCTGACCTGCTGACCGTGGCGGATGGCACCACCGCGATCAACGCGCACGCGATGCTCGCGGCGCTGACGCCGATCGATGCGTGCGCGGACCTCGCGACCCTCAGCGAGCGATTACAGCCGATCGGGACGGCGCAGATCGCGAATGTGCGCGCACTTCGCGGACAGCTCGCGCGGGTCGCAGCCGCCGAGCTGGCCGGGGCGTATGTGCCGGCGTCGAACTTGCTGCACAACCTGCGCGACTCGATCACCCACGTCGGATATCGGCCACTCGAGGCCGCGGCTGCATTGCTCGCGGGCAGGCTTGCCGACTGGCTAGGGCAATTTAGGGATGCCGAAGTCGAGCTTCGCTCCGCAGTGCTCCTGGCCGAGGCGGGACGAGACAGTCGCACGGTCGCCCGCGCGTGGACCGAGCTCGCGAAGTTGCGCGGTCGCCGCGTCGGCGATCGCCTGGGAGCGAACGAGGCGCTGGCGCATGCTGCGGCCACGGTCGAGCGGCTGGGCAACGACCCAGATGCCAAAGCTGACCTCGCGTACGCACGGGCGATCGTCCTGCGCGAGTCGGGCGATCATCGCGGTGCGCGAGACGCCTACGACGAAGCAATCCGACTGCTCGCGAGCTCGCGACTCGATCGCCGTGTGCTCCGCAGCATTGTCCAGCTCGACCGCACGAGTGTCACGGCTGACGTCGGAGCTGCCACGGAGCTCACGTCGCGCGAATTGCTCGCGCAGCTCGCGTCACTCCTCGGCACCGGTCATCCAGATTATGGCAGCGGGCTGGTCACGGTCGGCTCGTTGGACATCATTCGTGGCGATCCGACCCTCGCCGAAACCCGGCTCGCTGAAGCAGATCGAATTTTTCGCGCGACGTTGCCAGCGGATAACCGGAAGTTCGGTCCGCTGCGCGAGCTCCAGGCCTCGCTCGCGTTTGCACGGGGGGATCACGAGCTCGCCAGATCACGGCTCGCAGAGGCACGGGCAATCTACGAGCGTCAGCTCGGGGATGGGGCGACCCTGGTGGCTGGAGTGCACCGGGCCGCGGCGATCCTCGCGATGCACGCCGGCGATCAGCGCACGGCCACGCGCGAGCTCGCGGATGCGGAGCAGCGCTACGAACAGAACACGGGCAAGGACTCGATGCAGTCGGTGATCACTCGGATGGTGCGCTCGTGGCTCGCCCTCGGTGATGGCCGCGTCGAGGATGCGATGGTGGCCGCCCAACAAAGTCTCGGCGAGGCCCGCCGCACGTTTGGAGCCGAGAGCTCGATGACGGCGACCGCAACACACGCGCTCGCCGTCATGACGAACGCCAACGGAGATGCCGCCGCCGCAGTCCCGCTCTATCAGCAGGTGATCGCGATCACCGAGCGCGTCGGCGGCGCACACCACAACGTGCTCGCGTTGTACCGGAGCGAGCTCGGCGAGATCTTGCTGGGGCTCGCCCGGTTCGCCGAGGCGATTGCTGCGCTCGAAGCATCGGTCGCCGTTGATGCGCATCACGACCACCTCGATTCGGTTCAGGGCCGGGCCACGCGCGCGATGCTCGCGACCGCGTGTCGGGAGGCTGGGGATCTCCGCCGCAGCGTCGACGTGTTGTCAGCACTGGTCGACGAGATGGCTGCGGACCCTACCCTGGCCGACGACCCCGAGCTCCATCGGGCGAGGATGCGGCTCGGGATCGACCTCGTCGCGAGTGGCGGCGACCGTGCACGTGCCCGCGCACTCGTCGTGGGTGCGCATGTGGCACTTCGCAAGCTCGATCCAAAGGCCGCGATCACGGCGCGTCGGTGGCTCGCGACCCATCGCTGACCCTCGCTGACCCCTCGCTGACCCCCGGCAGATGGTAGCCTCGGGTCTGGTGGAGGTTCGATCGCACCTCGAGCGCATCGTCGAGATCGCTCGCGCGGCATGCGAAGGGATCGGGATCGAGCTCGACGCGGTGGGGTTCACCGCACACCTCGTCGAGATCCAAGCGGCGGACGAGCAGGCCGAGCACGCCGCGGATCTCGCGCTCGCCTATGTGTGCGCGCGAGGTGACGGCATCGCGTTGCACCAGTTCGAGCAGCGCTACGGGACACTTCTCACCGAGGTCGTGCGCACGGTCGATCGCGATCCGGGATTTGTCGACGATGTGCTGCAGCAGCTGCGCGAACGGTTGCTGACGCGCGACGGCGAGGCTGGGCCGCCACGCATCGTTCGCTATCGCGGAACCGGCCCACTCGGGGCGTGGCTCCGGGTCGCGGCCCTGCGGCTCGCGATCGATCACCGGCGTGCTCACTGGCGCGAGCTCCCCGTGGAGGACGTGTTGATCGCCAGCGATCCACCCGGGACCGACCCGGTGGCCCGCGCACACGATCACGTGGTGGTCCGCGACGCGCTGCGCGCCGCGGTCGCGCAGCAGTCGAGCCGCGTCCGCACGCTGCTGCGCTTCTACTATTCGGAGAATGTCGGGGTGGAAGAGCTCGGCACGATGTTCCGGGTCCACGCCAGCACGGTGTCCCGCTGGCTCGCACGGGCTCGCGCGGACATCCTCGTCGCGACGAGGTCCCGCCTCGCCGAGATCTTGAGAGCATCACCGTCCGAGGTCGAGAGTCACCTCGGGCTCGTCCAGAGCCTGGAAGTCAGCCTCGGAACGTTGCTGCAGACGCGTCAGAACGACGAGTGATTACGAACAGGTGGCGTCGTTGTTGCGACGGCATGCAAAACCGCGCGGCGAGTCTCGTCAAGGGGCGACCCCCTCACTCAGGAGCCGCCATGATTCGTCTCGTCGTCATCCCCGTTCTCGCCCTCGCAAGCGTGCTTGCCACCGCCACCACCGCCATTGCCGACGACTGGTCACATTCCGTCGAGCACCAGCCGGCCGCCACGGCGAGCATCAGGGTCATCGAACCCGAGGGATACCGGTTTACGGTCAACGGGCGCACCGATTCGGCGCCAGCGGTGTTCGCGGTGCCGAACGCGGACAACTACTTCGTCATGACGGTCACGTCACCGTCCGGTGCGAGCTGGGAGCGCAAGATCGAGGTCAAGGCACACCGGCAGGCCGTCGTGCGCGTGCGGCACGCGGTCCCGCCGCCGCGTGAAGCCGCGCAGCCGGGCACCAGTTCGTTCATCGGCATCATGGTGAACACCACGCACCAGTGTCGCGAGGAAGCGCACCGCGGGGCGATCAAGCTCGAGTTTGTCCTCGGTCCCGAGCGCGTGAAGGCGGTCGAGGTGCCGATGAAGAGCCGGGTCGATGTCGAGCTTCCGGCCAACACCTATCGCGCCCGGCTTTACCTCCGCAGTGGAGCCGAGTGGCAGTTCTCGACCGTCAAGGAAGTTTCGGTCACCAAGGATGGCTGGGTGTTCGAGTACGGGTGCACGCCATGACCGTGCAGCCCGAGCGATCGGCGGTGCGCTGCTACTGGACGACGACGATCTCCTCGGTCCACTGCGCGATGTGGTTGCTGCTCTGCAGATCCTGGAACGGCAGCGCGAACGCCGGGTAGCTCGGGTCCTGACCGGCGGCCGCCTGGTCAGGATCGATCGCGACCATCCACAACCAGGTGCTGGACGACGACTCGTCGCTCGAGCTGGTGGGGGGCGTGCGCAGGCCGAACTTGCGCGTCGACGAGAACGTCATCCAGACCAGGCGTGAGCCGGCGGTCTCGGTGCGCTGGAACTCGAACGGCGCCCATTTCGGCCACGAGTTGGTGAGCGCGGTGCCGGTGTCGGTCTTGCCGGCGGCGTTTGCGCGAGTGAGTGCGATCGGTGCCGAGCCAACCTGCGGCTCGGTGACGAAGATCGTGGCGGTGGGATCCGAATCGGCGTTGCAGTGGATGTGCGCGGTGCCGGTGGGGCAGGTCGACTCGTTGAACGCGATCAGCTTGGTGTCGGGCGAGAACGACGGGTAGTAGCGGTTGCGACCGGCCAGCGCCGGGACGATCGTGACCGGCGCCCCGAACGTGCCGCCGCCCTGGTCGGACACCATCTGGATCGAGCCCTGGTAGAAGCGCTGGTTGTTGACGCCGTCCTCGTAGGCCTGGCCGGCGCGCACGAACACGATGTCCGCGCCGTCGCCGGACCAGTCGGGGTGGCTGGTCGACTGCGCGGCGGTCGCGCCGACGTCGATCGTGCCGGTCTGCAGGCCGCTGGTGCCATCGATCAACATCAGGTTGTGCGTTGGCGTGCCGGTGAAGCTGAACACGCCGACATACTTCGTGCCGTCGGGGTTCCACGACGCGAACGCGGTCTTGGCCGGGGTCGCGACGCGCTCCGCGGTCTCGACATCGACCAGCAAGCTGTCCTCGACGTCCCAGCCACCCGCCGAGGCGACCAGCTTGCTGCCGTCGCGCGACAGCGCGTGACAGCCGACGCACTTGCCGCCCGCCTTGTCCGGCCCGAGGAAGCGCTCGGCCGCGGTCTGCGTCGTGCTGCCGAAGTCGTAGCGCATGACGGCCGATTCGCCGCCGCCGGCGGCCTTCCAGTAGTAGATGCCGCCCTTCATGTTCTCGACGCTGAACGCGACCTTGATGTCGCCCGACGTGCCGACGCCACTGCCCGCGTCGTCAGTTCCGCGCACGCGCACCGCGACGTCCGCGCCGCCGCGGTTGGTCTCGGCGATCCAGTTCCACACCGTGGCATCCGGCGTGTAGATACAGCCACCGCTCATCGGCAGCGTGCAGCGCGCGTAGACCTTGATCTCGGTCAGCTCGTTGGTGAACGCGATCTCGAACAGCGTGTTGCCGGCGCCGGGGCGGAAGTGGATCTCGAGCAGCTTCAGGTTGGGAGGCACGAGCACCCCGTCGTTCGGGTACACGACGTCGGGTGCGCGCGCCGGATCGGCCGGGCCCTCGAACGGTCCCGCCGGGTCATCCGGCAGGTCCGAGCCGGGATCCGGATAGCGCTGGTGGAGCTGGATCGTGAGGCCGGTGGTGCCGGAGACCCCGTCGAGCGCCGCGACGACGCGCGTGCGGCCGCCCTGGGATAGCGTCGACGTGAAGTCGCTGCTGGCGAACGTGCCGAGGTTGCCGTTCTCGAGCGAGAACTGCGCGCGCGTGGTGATGTCCTCGACGCGTCCGTCCTCGAACCGGCCGGTCGCGGTGTACGCGCGCGTCGCGGCCACGGCACCCTCGATCACGAGCACCTGGTCGGCGGGCTCGACGGTGATCTCGAGCAAGCCACCCGAGCCGGCGTCGGTCTTGGGAGACGAGGACCCGCAGGCAACCGCGAGCAGGCCGAGGACGAGGAACGCGAGGCGTTGAATCATGAGGGCGCGCCGATATAGCAGTCCCGCCCCTGCACCCTCAACTGAAGTTTTTGGACGGTGCTACTCCTCGCGCGGATCCGGCAGGCTTCCCGGCTCGTCGGTGCTGGACGGGAACTCCTTCAGCTTGGTGTGCGCGTACTTCCAGGCGCGCTGGACGATCCACGACAGCGAACGGTCGAGCCGCGCAGCCTCGTGCTGGATCTCCTTGAGCATGTCCTCGGGGAAGTACAGCGATTGCTTTCTCTTGTCGGAGCTGGCCATGTGAACCTCACGGGCGAGGGTAGTCGATCTCGCCGCTCAGGCGGCATAGTCAGGCCATGCAGATCCATCGTGGACGCCTCATCGATCATGTCCATCTCGTCGTCGAAGATCTCGGCGCGGCCTTGCGGTTCTACAGCGCGGTGTTCGAGGTCCTCGGCATCCCAATATCGAGTAAGGCCGACGACCATTTTTACGCGGACGAACTGTTCGTCTCGACCGCGACCAGCAAGGCGGCGTCCAAGGCACTGACCGGGCGTCATCACCTCGCGTTCCAGGCCCCCGATCGAGCCACGGTCGAGCGGTTCCATGCAGCCGCGGTGGCCGCCGGGGGCCAGGACAACGGTGCGCCGGGTGAGCGCCCGTACCACCCCGGCTACTACGCGGCGTTCGTGCTCGACCCGGCTGGCAACAACATCGAGGCCGTGTTCCATGGTCCTGCGAAGTTCTCGGCGAAGTCGGTCGTGATCGACATCGGCACGCCCGGTCAATGAACCGCGGGCTGCCCCGTCCGTTTTGTCACGGGTGCCTCCGCGGCGACGCCCTCGAACAGCGGTAGCTGCACGGTGAACGTCGAGCCGAGATCGGGGGTGCTGGTGACCTGGATCTCGCCGCCGTGGGCCAGGACGATCCGGCGCGCGACCCACAGCCCGAGCCCGACGCCCGGCGCGGCATCCTTGGACCGGCCGACACGGCGGAACGGCTGGAACAGCGCGAGCTGGTCGGCCGCGGCCATGCCGACGCCGCGATCAACCACGCGCAGCACGGCGAGGCGGTTGATCGTCACGAGCTCGACCTCGACCGGCGAGCGGGCCGGCGAGTACTTGAGCGCGTTCGAGATCAAGTTGGAGACCACCTGCTCGATCCGGAGCGCGTCGCAGCGAACCCGGATCGGCTGATCGGGCAGCGTGATCGCGAGCCGGGGCCGGGTCGCCGCATCGGTCAGCAGCTCGATCGCATCGGTCACCAGGCTTCGTGCGTCCTCGACCCGGAGGTCGAGCGCGAGCTCGCCGGCATCGAGCCGGGACAGGTTCAAGAAGTCCTCGACCAAGCGCTCGAGCCTGGCGATCTGGCGGCTCGCGGTCTCGACCAGGCGATGCTGCGAGGCCGGCACGTCAGCGCCGATCATCTCGATCGACAGCTGGAGCGCGCCGAGCGGACCGCGCAGGTCGTGTGCGACCCCGCCGAGCAGGGCGATCTGCGACTGGCGCTGGGCCTCGAGCGCATCTGCCAGCTGGTTGAAGCGCCTGCTCATCTCGCTGAGCTCCGCGGGGCCAGCGACCTCGGCGCGCGCGGTGCGCTCGCCACGTCCGAACCGCGTCATCGCGTCGGCCAGCCCGAACAGCGGGCGGAACGCACGGCGGCGCAGCCATACGATCACGGCGCCGACCACGCACACCAGGAGCACGCCGACCGAGATCCCGAGGGTGTTGCCGAGCCGCCGGCCGTCGGTGGCATCCTGCTGACTCGTGCGCGCCTGCGCGACATTCACCGCGGCGAGCGCCTCGAGCCCGTCGTAGGCCTTCTCGTGCAGCTTCTCGATCCGCGCTGGTTCCAGCGTGCGGTCGCGCGCGCCCTCGAGGTACGCGTCGACGCTCGCCGTGGCGGTCGCGAGCAACCGGGTCTCCTCGGGACCGCTCAAATGCTCGGCCGCGCTGACCAGCCGGCGCCGGAGGTCACCCTCGATCTCGGCGCCGAGCGCGCTCCTGCGGACCCGGGTGTGCATCAGCAGGTCGATCTGCGCCTCCTCGGCGAGGCGCACGCCCTCGACGGAGGTCCCGAGGCTGTCGACCGCACGTTCGCCGGTCCGGGTCAGCACGACGAGTGCAATCGCCACCAGCAGTGACAGCGTCGTCACCAAAGCCATCACCGAGATCAGGATCGATCGCAGGGTCCACGGCCGCCTCATCAGAGGTTGGTAGCTCGAACCGGCGCGGTCGTCGACCTAGAGGACGGGCGGGACGCAGTAGCTGTCGAGCACGACCTGGTTGATGGTCTCCGCGAGCAACAGCGTGCCGGCCTTGACCTTGTCGAGGTCGTAGTTGGCGCCGTCGGTCTGCATCGGGATCGGGACCTGACCCAGGTACGGCGTGGTCCAGCCATCCGTGATGTCGCCCCACGGCATCCGGCGACCGGTGGAGCAGCGGCTGCCGATCGAGGGCTGCCTGATTCGCGAGAACGAGAACACGCGGGTCCGCGCAGCCTTCAGCGCGCCCGCCGTCTCGGTCAGCGTAAAGGCCGCCGGGTAGTCGCCCTCGCGCGGGTACGTGGTCGAGCTGGTGTCGCCATCGCCATCGCGGTCGCCGTAGTTGTCGGACCGCTCGAGGAACGTGTCGTCGGTCGCGAGGATGATCACGCGCGTCGCGTTCGAGCGCCACGGGAAGTCGACCGCCGCGGCGTGCAGGGCGTCGAGCGAGTTTTCCTCGCAGATCGGGTTCTGGGTGTCGAGCCCGCTCGGTCCGTCCCCGGGGTTCCGGTCGAAGGCGGTGAACGTCTCGCGGTAGTAGCGGAACGCGGACCGCAAGCTGTCCGCGCTGGTGTGGACCTTGCCCGCCTCGAGTGGCCCCGTGACGTCAAGCAGGTGGTTGTCCTGGAACACGATCAGGCCGAAGTGGGCGTCCGCCGCGACCGCGTTGGTCGCCGTGACGACCTGCGGGATCTGCGCCTCGAGCTTGGACAGCACGAAGTCCATCGAGCTCGAGGTGTCGAGCACGAACACGACGTCGACCACGTCCTCGCACGGGCCCGCATCCGAGGTCGCGCCGTCGTCCCCGACGTCGCCCGCGTCGACGCTGGCGCGGCCACTCGGCCCACAGGCAACCAGCATCAGCGGAACCACGAGGCGGGCGAGGTGCATGGCGCGGAGTATTACCCTGAGGCGAGCGCGAGCGCGCAGCGAGATCTCCCGCGGCGGCCCGAACCACCCGGTGCCCCCGCCAACCCATGGGAGGCTTGCCTCGCTGCGGGCCGGTCCTTGCACGGGTGACCCGCCATGAGCTATCTGACGTCCGCCGTCCCCTGGCTGGTCGCCCTGAGCCTCGCGCTCGGGTGCAGCGACAAGGACAACTCGAGCGACACCGACAAGGCGAGCAAGCAGCTGCGCGAGGCGCAGGACAAGCTCGTCGACACCCGCACGGCGGTCACCACCAACGTCGACGACATCGCGCGCCGCAAGCGCGAGTTGCTCGCCGAGCAGCAGGCACTCGCCGACAAGGAGGCGAAGCTCGTGCGCGAGCGCGAGCAACTCGGTTCCGCGGAGACCGCGCTGACCGTGGCCCGCACGGCCTACGCCGCCGCGGTCAAGCAGCGGTTCGCGAAGCTCGACGCCACGCTCGCCTCGCTCGGCACGCGCACCGACGCGGCAGCCAAGGACGCGGCGGCCGGCCTTCAGGCGCGGCGCGAGCTGCTCGCCGCAAAGCTCGCCACGATGCCGACCACGGCGGACGCGAGCTGGCCGGCGTACACGAAGGACGTCGACACCACGTTCGACGCGATCGAGCGCGACCTCCAGAAGGCGACGCCCAGACCTCGCGCTGGCGATCGGCGAGGCGGGCACGCACCGCGGCCACGAGCGCCGGATCCGCGACGTCGGGGTGGCCACAGTTGAACGGCGGGTCCGGGTTGTACTCGAGCCCGAGCTGGATCGCCTTTGCGACGTCGTCGCCCGCGAGCGGCGCCGCGCGCGTGAGCCCGAAGTCGATCCCGGCCGTGACGCCGCCGCCGGTGATCCGATCGCGATCGATCACGACGCGGCCCGGCGAATGGATGGCGCCGAACAGCTTGAGCTGCTCGGTGTACGCCCAGTGCGTGGTTGCACGATAGCCCGCGAGCAGGCCCGCCGCGCCGAGCACGAGTGTGCCGGTGCACACCGCGGTCATGTACTTCGCGTGCGCGGCCTGCGCGCGCAGCCAGGCGAGGACGACCTGGTCGCTCATCAGTGGGAACTGGCCCCAGCCGCCCGGCACGACGACGACGTCGAGCGGCGGACAGTCGGCAAGCGTGATGGTCGGCAGGAGCGAGAGCCCGGAGTCGGCGCGCACCGGCTGGGTGTCCTTCCACACCAGGTGCACGGTGGCGCCGGGGATCCGGTGCAGCACCTCGAACGGGCCGGTCAAGTCGAGCTGGGTCAGGCGGGGAAACAGCAGCATCCCGAGGTTCATGCCGGCATCGTGGCGCTGTTTCGGTGCTGGCAGCCATGACAACTTTCGTCTAATTTCTGCCAGTGGGCCGGATCGTGATCGTCGTGTTCGACGGGGTGCAGACGCTCGATGTGGCCGGCCCTGCCGAGGTGTTCGCCTCCGCCGGCCGGGTTCGTGGCGCGCCGGTCTACGACGTGATCGTCGCGGCGAT
>JBBJLY010000403.1:0-5726 GCA_037720695.1 Kofleriaceae bacterium
AGCTCGCGACGAACAAGCTCGCGACGAACAAGCTCGCGACGAACAAGCTCGCGACAAATCGCTTCGTGTTGAATCCGCAAAACGCGGACGAGTTGCTCTCGACGCCGGATGGTCGCGAGGTGCTGACGTATCTCGTCGGCTGTGCGGTGCCAGCAGACCAGGTGCTCGTCGGCACGCACGACGGCACCACGTACGAGTTTTACGGCGAGCTCGGCCTCGCGCCCGGATGGTTGCGACACCGGCTCGATCGCGCCGGCAAGGGCTGGGTCAGTGCCTGCATGTTCTCGCGCGTCAACGTCAACAACGTCGCGTTGCCCGTGTCACTGCGCGGACCGAATCGCAAGCTCGACACGACCCCGGAGGAGCGCGCCGGCTGGACGCTCGAGGAAGGTGCGTTCTACGGCAACCTGTTCACGCCCGGCGATCAACCGATCAACTGGATCGCGTGTCGCGGCGAGGACCAGGCCGCGGGCGAATCGGGCGGGTTGGTCGAGCGCGACTGCGCCGAGCCCGACCCCGCGAACCCGGGCAAGACATTGTGCGGCTTCAAGTACGCCGGTGATTGCGGCACGTTTGCCGAGGATGAAGTGTGCGAGGGCTACTCGACCCAGGGGACCTACTACCGCCGCTGCCACACCGAGCCGTTCGGTCGCGGACATAGCGATCACGACGACGATGACGATGACGACGATGATCATGATGACGACGACTGCGGTGGCCACGGTCACGGCCACGGGCATCATCACAGCCGCGCCTACCGCGAGGTGATCACGACGTTCACCGTGCCGTAGCGCTACTTGTTCTCGAAGTGCGAGGTCAGGCCGTTGTACGCCGTGGTCACGCGCATCGAGAGCTCGGTCGCAGCCTTCTGCTTCTGCGGGCTGCTCGCGTGCATGTCGGGGTGATACTTCCGCATCGCCTGGCGATACGCCGACTTGATCTGTCCGAGGTCGGCACCGACCTGCAGATCGAGCACGCGATACCAGTCCGCGAGCTGGGCCTCCGTGCTGCCCGGGCGCGGTGGTCGACTCGAGTGGCCCGACGACGACGATCCGGACGACGACGAGCTCGTGCTCGACCACGTCGCGCCGCCACGGGTAGCCTGGTCCTTCATCCGGCGGAACGCGTCATCCGCGGCTGCCTTTTGACGCGCGGCACGCTCGTCGCGCTCGCGATGGACGCGGCTCGCGCGCTCTCGCGCCGCCTTGTCACGCCCGCTGCGGGCCGCCGGGCTGGACAGCGCCAGCTTCGCGAGCGGGTTGTCGAGCGGCTGTTTTCCGGCCTTCTCGCGTGCGGCCTTGCGTGCGGTAAGCTCCGCTTGTAGCGCGGCGCTCTCGACGTGCGACAGCGGCTCGTCATCGACGATCACGAGCGAGGTCAGCTTGGAGAGACCCGACTGGGCGCTGTCCAGGATCCGCCGCGTGATGCTCACTGTGAGGAACGTAGCATGGCCGATTCGTCGTCGATCTCAGACGCGCGCGGTTCTGCTACCGTGGGGTGATGCGCAGCCTGCTGTTTGTCGTGATGGTGATCGGTTGCGGCAGCTCGGGCTCCCCAGAGACCGACGGCGGCCTGGCAGACAATGGGCTGCTTGGTGGCGAGACGTCAGCATGTCCAGTTGGCAACTGGTGCATCGAGGCCTCACCGGTCGCGAACAGGCTCACCGATGTCTGGGCGGTCCCGGGCGATGCGGTCTACGCGGTCGGTCAGTCGGGAACGATCCTGCGCAGGCGCGGCGGCACGTGGACGCAGATGACGAGCAACACCACGGCGAACCTGCTCGGTGTGTGGGCGGCGAGCGCGACGGATCTGTGGGCGGTCGCCGAGAACGGCACCGTGTTGCGCTCCAACGGCACGACCTGGTCCGTGGTGCCGAACACCGGCATCACGTCCGAGGTCAAGTCGGTGTGGGGCTCGAGCGCGACCGACGTGTGGCTCGCGGGGGTCGGCGCGATCCATCACTGGAACGGCTCGACGTGGTCGACGCAGGGCTTCGCCGGTCAGTTCTACGGGATCTCTGGCAGCGGCCCGTACGATGTCTGGGCGGGCGGCGCGAACAACGGCCCGGTGCTCCGGCGCTACACCGGCAGCTGGGGCTCCGTGACGCACGGCCTCGGCAACACGACGATCTTCACCGTGCTCGTGCTTGCCGCCAACAACGTGTGGGCGACCAGCGCTGTCCCCAACAAGGAGTCGGTCCAGTGGAACGGATCGACGTGGACGCCGCGTCCGGTCTCGGTTGGCACCGCGCTCCAGAAGCTGTGGGCCGCAGCGCCGAACACGATGTGGGGCGTCGGCGCGACGCGCGTCGCTCGCTGGAACGGTTCGAGCTGGACGGTCACGCAGCCGCTCGGATCCACGGTGTCATTGAGCGCCGTCGCCGGGCTCGGGACGAGCATCTGGGTGGTGGGCGGGAACGGTCTGATCGCGTCCCACCGCGACTAGCGGCGCGCGCTCTCTGCGCGCTCGGCGCGTTCTTCCTTGTAGAAGATGGTCACCGCGATGCAGTGGAACGAGGCGTCGCTCGACTGCGTCACGACGATATCGTCGATCTTGAATTGGGGATGATTGGTGAGCCAGGCGGTGACCTTCTCACCCAGCTGGTCGCGATCCGCGAACATCGTCGCCGACAGCACCTTCACGCCATTGAAGTTGGACATCTTCGCGACTAGATACCACCCGGAACGCCGAACGAGAAGCCGCAGCGACGACGACGATGCACGAGATGTAGCGTAGACGCCGGTGATTTCGCGTCGGATGCTTGCTACACCGGCGCCGGTGGATGCCAATAGCGCAGCGTCGAAGACGGCACTGATGGTGAGCGCGTATCGCGCCCGTGTGAGCCGCTGGGACAAACCGCTGTTCGTCGATCCATGGGCGGAGGCGCTCGCTGGTGCAGAGGGTCACGCCATCGCGAAGCAGCTGGACGAGCGGTTCGCGCCGATGGAACTGTGGCTCGCACTGCGGGTGGCGTATCTCGATCGCCTGGTCCCGATGGCGGTGGATCGGCTCAACGTGCGACAGATCGTCATCCTCGGCGCCGGATATGACACGCGTGCCGCCCGGTTGCCGCGCGCAGGCGTGCGGTTCTACGAGGTCGATCACCCGGCGACCCAGGCGGCCAAGCGCGACCGGCTCGCGCAGCTCGACGGCTACCCGCTCGATTCGGCGACCCATGTCACGTGCGACTTCGAGCGCGAGGATCCGATCGAGCGACTCGCCGCGAGCGGGTTCGATCGCGCGGAGCCCGCGCTCGTGATCTGGGAGGGGGTCGTGCCGTACCTCACCGAAGCGGCAGTGCGCGCGACCGCCACGCGGCTCGCGACCGGCCTCGATCCGCGGTCGTTGATCGCATTCGACTTCGTCGGCAAGAAGCTGGCGTCGGGTCAGAATATCTCGGACAAGGACCAGGAGACCCGCGCCTATGTCGGCGAGCTCGGCGAGCCGATCCGGTACGGCACCGACGACGTGCTGCCGTTGCTCGCGGCCTGTGGCTACCGCTGGGTGCGCTCGCTGGACTTCAACGAGCTCGCACTCGAGCTCCTCGGTGACTATCAGCGCGACCGGCAGTTCAGGTTCCAGCACATCGCGCTGGCCGCCGTGCGCCCGCCGGTCGCGCAGTGGCCGTAGACGCGCGCCGTCTCGCACGATCGTACGGTCCGGCGCTCGGGATCGCCGCGCTCGCGATCGGGATCGCGTGGGCCTTCGCGATCACCGTGCTGCGGACCACCCGCCCGATGGGGTTGCCGCTCGATGACAGCTACATCTACCTGACCTACGCGAAGCAGTTCGGGCGCGGCGAGCCGTTCACGTACTTCCCCGGCGGCGGTTACTCGGCTGGCTCGACCAGCGTGGTCTGGCCGATGCTGCTCGCGCCATTCTGGACCCTCGGTGCACGCGGCCACGTGCTGGTCTGGGTCAGCTACCTGATGTGCTCGGCGTTCTACGCCGCGACCGCGATGGGCGTGTGGCGGATCGTCAACCGCGTCGCGGGTGGCGGCGCGCCCGCGGTGCTGGCGGCGGTCGTCGTGCTCGGCATCGCACCGTTCGCGTGGACGGCGCTGTCGGGGATGGAGGTGGCGTTCGCGAGCGCACTGCTGGTCGCGACGATCGCGCTGCTGCTCGATCAACCCGCAACTGGCCCGCCGTCGCGCCGGCTGGTCGCGTGTCTCGCCGCGAGCTCGCTGTCGCGGCCGGAGGCGACGTTGATCGTGCTCGGCGTGATCGGGGTCGCGGCGCTCGGCCGCCTCCGGCGTCGCGAGCTCGGCGCCGCGGCATGGTGGCTGTCCCCGCTGCTCGCTCCGCTCGCGTGGGTGGTCGCGAACAAGCTGCTCGCCGGCCACCTGTTCCCGAACACCGGCGTCGCGAAGAGTCACTTCTACCTGCCGGGCTTCGACTGGACGTACTGGCTCGATGCGGTGACGTCGCTCTCGGGCAAGCTGCTGCACGGCCTGTTCTGGGAGCGCAATGGCCCGCTCGTGTGGCCGAAATTGTTCGCGCTCGGCTGGCTCGTCGGCGCGGTGCGTGTCGTGTTGTGGGCGCGCCGCGAGCGCCGCCTGCTCGCCGGTGCCGTCATCGTGACGGCACCCGTGATCCTGCTGTTCGCCGTGGTCGCGTCGTCGGGGCTGTGGGCGTTCCAGAACTACCGCTACATCGCGCCGGCGTTCCCGCTGCTCGCGATCTCGCTCGGCTGTGCGCTCGCGCCGCCGCGAACGCGATCGTGGCTCGTCGTCCCGATCGTCGCCGCCGCGATCACCGTGATCGTGCTCGCTGTCCCACCGGTCCTCGGTGCGCTGCGACTCGAGCCGGCGCCGCGCTGGTCGGCGAGTCACGTCGCCGCCGCGCTCGCCGCCCTGGTCGCGGCAGGCGCCGGCGTGATCGCGGTGCGCCACCCGCATCGTCACGCGCGATGGGCGGCGCTACCAGCCTCGCTGATCGTTGGCTTCGTGACGGTGCGCGGGATCGAGCTCTTGATCAGCGACCCGCATCCGCTCGGCGCGCGCATCCTCATCTTGGTCGCGCTGATCGCGGCGACGGCGGTCACACGCTGGCTGCGCCGCGAGCCCTCCCTGGCGACGATCGGCGTCGCGGGGCTCGGAGTGCTCGTCCTCGCGACCTGGCTGCTCGCCGGCCTCGAGCCGGCGCTCGCGATCATGCCGGCGTTTGCTGTGGTGCTCGGCATCGCGCGGCGACCGGACCTGCGCGGCCTCGCCGCAGGGGTCGTGTGGGCACTCGGTGTGGCGATGCTCGTGGCCGGGCGGTGGTGGCGATTCGAGCCCGCGCTTCATCTGCTACCGGCGTTCGCGATCCTCGCCGGCGCCACACTCGGCGCGAGGTTCACGCTGCGCCGGGCATGGCTGGCAACCGCGCTCGTGACGTTCGCGCTGTTCGCGCGGGCCGCGCAGCCCGGGCTCGCCGCCGACGCGAAGCTGTTCGCGCAGGGCGCGATGGATACCAACACGCAGGTCGTCGCGATCGGCCACTACCTGCATCGCAAGCTCCCCACCGCCAACGTGCTGTTCCACGACG
This sequence comes from Kofleriaceae bacterium, assembly GCA_037720695.1. Taxonomy (GTDB): domain Bacteria; phylum Myxococcota_A; class Polyangia; order Haliangiales; family Haliangiaceae; genus JABFXX01. The sequence continues at coordinate 5,530 of JBBJLY010000403.1, forward strand.
CCGGTGCGATCGCGTACTACGGCGACGGCCGGGTCTACGACATGCTCGGGCTGGTCACCAACCACCAGGCAGGCATCGCGAACCATGGCGCGGGCAGCCGGTTCGAGTTCCTCGAGGCCTTGCCGCCGGAGCGCCGGTTCACCCACTTCGCGTACTACCCGGCGTGGCTCGGCACGAGCGAGCTCTACGGCGACGTC
>JBBJLY010000404.1:0-5711 GCA_037720695.1 Kofleriaceae bacterium
GCGTCGTCGGGCTCGCTCCAGGACATCGTGCGCGCGGAGACGTCGCGCGTCGAGCGCGAGCTGATCGTGAAGGCGCTCGACGAGACCGGTGGCAACGTGACGCAGGCCGCGCGGCTGCTCAAGATCAGCCGCAAGAGCTTGCAGATGAAGATGAAGGAGCTCGGGCTGCGCGATCGCGAAGGCAAGGACTGATCCGGTGACCGAGCGCGCGCCTGCAGTCACAGGGATCCTGTTCGCGAGTGCGATCGCGCACGGCAACCCGGCCTCGGTCGTGCCGTCCGGGGCTGACCCCGACAACACGGTCGACCTCCACATCCAGCTCGACTACGCCTACGAGCTCGATCGTTCGACCCTGGTTCGCGAGGCGGTCGGCGACACCACCGATCCACTCGCGCCGATCCCGCGCCACCGCGACCTCGCGTTCGACCAGCTGCGCCACGTGCTGACCCCGCGCGCCGAGCTCGCGGTGTTCCACGACACCTGGCTCTACGCCGCGCTTCCGCTCGTGATCACCCAGTCGCGCGAGCTGGCGCTCGCCGACGGCGTCTCGCGCGAATCGTCGACCACGCTGCAGGATGTCCTGCTGCCATCCGATGGGTTCGACGCGCGCGATCCAACGAGCGCGCCGGGCGGTGACCTCGTGTTCCGCGGGATCGGCCGCAAGGGCATCGACCAGGTCCAGCTTGGCCTCGGCTTCGCGCCGATGAGCCAGCAGCGCGACCGCACGAAGCCGACCTGGAAGCTCGGCGCCGAGATCCGACTCGGGGTCGGGAAGGTGATGGCGCTCGACGCGCTCGCGCCCGGCGAGAACACCGGCATCGGTCGCGGCGTCCACGAGCTCAAGGTCTGGACCTCGGTGGCGCGTCGGCTCGATCGCATCGAGGGCTGGTTCGACGTGTTCTGGCAGCTCCCGGTGTACGCCATCCAGTCGTCGCTGTTTCAGGATCCGGGCTTTGGCTCGACCAACCCGCGGCCCGGTCAGCAGGCGGGAACGCACTTCGGCGTCGAGATCTACGCGGTCGACGACAGGCTCGCTGGCAACACGGTCAGCCTCGATCTCGGCGGCGGGATCGTCGGCCACTTCGAAGGTCGCGACTACACCGAGATGTGGGAGGTGTTCGCGCTCGCGGGCGACAGCAGCGTCCCCGGCCCGCTCGCGCTCGACCTCGATCCCACGGACGGCGAGCCCACCCCGTTCTCGCATCCCGGCATCTCGAACGTCGAGAACCACCTCGAGACCTCGGGGAGCGTCGCCGTCCGTGCGCAGCTCGGGAGCCACGTGAAGTTCGCCGCCGGCGTTGATCTGAAGTGGAAGACCGATCACCTGATCTCGTTCGCCGACGCGGGCCTCGATCTCCCGACGTGTGGGCCCGGGGTCGGAACCTGCGAGGAGACCGACAACGAGGTCGTCAATCCCGAGACGCGCGAGGTCAACCCGCTGCACGCGCCGATGATCGATCTCGTGGGACATCGCTATCTTGCCGTCGACAGCTTCAGCTTCGTGTTCTCGGTCACGGGCACCATCTTGTTCTGAGGTTGGTCCCGGCTCTGTAACGATCGCCGTTCGGGCCGATTCGACTGGCATGTTCAGGTGGCTGCTCGCTCGTCTCCGAGGCTCGCGGAGACCGTCAGGTCCCGCGGCGAAGCTGGAGCCGGCTCCCGGCCCGGTGGCCGCATCGGTCGCTTCGACCATGACCGAGATGCTGTTCCAGCTGGTCGCAGATCTGGGCGGTCCGATGACCGAGCTCGATCGGGCGGTGTGGAGCCGGCTCGCGGCCGAGGTCGACGAGCTGTCGCAGACCATGCCGCGCCCGCCTGCGTTCCCGGCGATCGCGGGCCAGCTGATCAACCTCGCGCGCAAACCCGACGTCAACCTCAACCAGATCGTCGGCATCGTCCAGCGCGATGGCGGGATCGCGAGTGCCCTGCTCCGGGTCGCCAACTCCCCGGCATTCGCACCCGCTGCGCCCGTGACCTCGATCCGTGATTCGCTCCAGCTGCTCGGCATCAAGAACGTGATCGGCGTCGTGCTCGGCACCGCGGGCAAGTCGTACTACCAGGTCGCGTCGCGCGCCGAGCTCGGAAAATTTCCCGAGCTATGGCAGGACATGTTCAACGATGCGATGGCGAACGCGTTCCGCGCCGGCCGGCGGGCGCTCGACATTCCCGGTGCGCGCGACGAGCAGGCGCTGCTCGCCGGTCTGCTTGTCGACGTCGGTCGGCCGATCGCGCTGAAGCTCGTGATCTCGACGCTCCGGCAAGGGCAACCGATGCCCGAGGTGCCGCTCGTGCTGGCGGCGGTCGATGATGTCGCGCCGGCGATCGGACGCCGGATGATCGCCGCGATGGACCTGCCCGACGAGCTCCGCGCAGCGTGCATTCCGGAGCTGGCAACCACGCCAGATGCGCACATCGCGCAGCTGGTCGCCGCGATCGGTGCGATCCAGCGCCGCAGCCCGCGGATCTGGGTCAGCGCGTCGGAAGCGCGGGCCAGCGCCGAGAGGCTACACGTCGACCCGCTCGCACTGCGGGCGCTGTTCGCGCAGCGCAAGCTGTACGTGGCGCAGGCTGCCGCGATGTTCGACGCCTAGCGTCGCGAGATTCGCGTCAAGGCGCTCGCCAGCTCGAGCATCGTCGGGCGAAGGATCGGATCCTTCTCCATCGCGCGCAAGATCAGGTGCTCGAGGTCAGCGCGGATCTGCACGCGGTCGCTCGGCCATGCGGGCGCGTCCTGCATGTGCGCCCGCATCACCTGCAAGATTCCACCGGAGAACGGCAGCTCGCCGGTCACCAGCTCGTAGAGCAAGCATCCGAGCGAGTACACGTCGGACTTCGAGGTCGGCAAACCGCGCCACTGCTCGGGCGCCATGTAGCCAGGCGTACCCGAGATCGTTTCATCATCGAGGACCTCCTCGCCGCACAGCCGGGCGACGCCGTAATCGATCACCTTGACCTGCCGGGTGCGGTCGAGCTCGGGCGCGAGCAGGAACACGTTGTCGGGCTTGATGTCGCAGTGCACGACACCCGCGCCATGCAGCGCCTCCACCGCGCGCGCGATCTGCGACCCGATGTCGATCACGGTATCGACGTCGAGTCGCCCGCGGTCGAGCACCTTGCCGAGGCACTCGCCTTCGAGATAGTCCATCACGAGGTATGGCGTGCCGGTCTCGTTGCGCGAGGCCAGCATGATGTCGAGCAGGCCGGTGTGGCGCACGCGATCCGTGACGTTGCGCTCGGCCAGCAGCCGGCGCACGAGCTCGGCGCGGTGCGAGTAGTACGGGGCGATCACCTTCAGCGCGACGCGCTGCTTGGTCACCCGATGCTCGCCGAGGAACACACTGGAGGTCCCGCCGCGGGCGAGCTCCGCCAGCACGTGGTAGTCGCCGTACGTATTGGTACGCGTTGCGGGCAACCGGAGAGTCGGCTCGAGCGCGGTCGTCATGCCAGCAGGTCTTGCAGCGCGAATGCCAGGTGGAGTGCCAGCAAACCCGGCCGGTTGCGCGACCGTCGCGCCGTTTTACCGACAGTGATGACGATCTCGTCAAGCGAGCCACGCCGCAGCGAACACGTCTCCAACAATTGGTGGAGTGGTCGAATCGCGGGACATGGCTCTTCCAGGAATCTTGATCGTGCTTGCAGCCGTGGCCGGCGGGTTCGCCATGGCAGGCGGGCACTTCCCCGTGCTGATTCAGCCGTCGGAGTTTGTCGTCATCCTCGGCGCGGGATTCGGAGCGTTCTTCACGTCCTCGCCCGGCAAGATGAAGAAGCGCGTGATGAAGGCGATCAAGACGGCAATCAAGGAGAACATCCCGAGCAAGGCGGACTACCTCGATGTCCTGAAGTGCCAGTACGAGCTGTTCATGCTCGCCCGCCGCCAGGGCGTGCTCGCGCTCGAGGCCCACGTCAACGAGCCGGCGAAGTCGGACATCTTCAAGAAGTATCCGAGCATCGGGAAGCACCACCACGCACGGACGTTCCTCGCCGAGGCGCTCCAGCAGATCGTGAACGGCATCACCCCCGACGACCTCGAGCAGCTGCTCGACGCCGAGCTCGAGACGGCGACCGCCGAGGGCCACCTCGCGACCGGTCTCATCAAGGTGATCGGCGACTCGCTCCCCGGCATTGGCATCGTCGCAGCGGTGCTCGGCATCATCGTGACGATGGGCCACATGGACGCCTCGCCGGCGGTCATCGGCCACCACGTCGCCGCGGCGCTCGTCGGGACGTTCCTCGGCATCCTCGTCTGCTACGGCATCATCCAGCCGCTCGCGAACAATGCCGAGAACCAGGAAGTTCACCAGATCCGCTACCTCACGGTCATCAAGTCCGCGGTCATCGCATCGGCCCGCGGGGTCGCGCCGCCCACCGCGGTCGAGTTCGGCCGCAAGATGATCTTCAGCGACGAGCGCCCGACGTTCGCCGAGCTCGACAAGGCGCTACAGGGAGTTCAGTAATGGCTCGCCGATACAAGAAGGTGAAAGCTGGGCACGCCCATCACGGCGGCGCCTGGAAGGTCGCGTATGCGGACTTCGTCACCGCGATGATGGCGCTGTTCATGGTGATGTGGCTGCTCGCGTCGACCGATGCGAAGTCCCGCGCTGAGATCTCGAACTACTTTCGCACCGGCATCCTGCCCGACGGTGATCTGTCGATGAACCACGCGTCGCAGATCAACCCGTCCGTGATCGAGGAGTCGTCGATGCCACCGCCGCAGGAGGCGCAGCGCACGCTCGACTCCAAGGCGGCGACCGCGAAGCAGCTGTCCGACAAGCTCGGGCGACTCGCGGCGATCGATTCGAAGCTGGCACAGGTCATCAAGCAGGTCCGCATCGAGATCACTCCGGAAGGCATCGTGATCGATACGGTCGATGCCGAGGAGGGGCTGTTGTTCGACCTGTCGTCGTCGCGCCTCAGCGAGCCGATGGACCGGTTTCTGCGCGCACTCGCCCCCGTGATCGCAGATCTCGACCAGGACATCGAGATCAACGGCCACACCGACGCGCGGCCGTTCGCCAACGGCTCGCGGCTCTCGAACTGGGATCTGTCGTACCAGCGGGCGACCGCGGCCCGCGAGATCCTCGAGTCGAGCGGCCTGCCTTCCAAGCGAGTGACCGGGGTGTTTGCCCGCGGCCACTCGCAGCTCTACGTGCCGGATCGACCGTACGCGGCGCAGAACCGCCGGTTGACGTTCCTCATCAAGATCGCCAAAGCGGCCGACACGCCGGTGAAGTCGGCGTCGCTCAACTAGCGACGATCACGCACCTCAGGCGCGGCACAGCGCTTGCGACAAGCGCCGGGATGCGAGCGCTGATAGCCCTGAACGCCGTGGTCATCTTGTTGCCCGGCGTGGCGGGCGCCGAGCCCGAGCCATCCCTGTGGGAAGCCGAGCTTCGGGTCGGCTTCGGCGTCGCCGTCACCGGTGGCACCGAGATGAGTAGCACCAGCACGACCCCACTCGGGCTGACCGCGATCGGCGCGCTCGCCATCCGCGACGAGCCACGCGTCTACGCGTTCGGCGGCATCACGGCCGAGACGCTCGATCGCAATGCGGTGGGCGTGACCGCCGGCGTGCGGTTCCAGCCGTCCGGTGGCGTGCTCCGGCTCGCCGCAGGCGGGACCTGGATGTTCGCGCCCGAGACGCTGTGGGGTGCAGTCGGTAGCGCGGGCGTCTGCCATCGCGGCACCGTCGGGCTGTGCATCGACGTGCAGCT
>JBBJLY010000405.1:0-5704 GCA_037720695.1 Kofleriaceae bacterium
GACGGCGATCGAGCACGCGCAGCAGCTGCGGTTGCAGATCGATCGCGAGCTCGCCGATCTCGTCGAGCAGCAGCGTGCCGCCGTTGGCCGCCTCGATCAGCCCCTGCTTGTCACTGCCGGCCCCGGTGAACGAGCCCTTCGCGTGACCGAATAGCTCGGAGGCGATCAGCTCGTGTGGGATGGAGCCGCAGTCGACGACGACGAACGCGCCCTTGGCCCTACGGCTCGCGCGGTGCACGGCCTCGGCGATCGCTTCCTTGCCGGTGCCAGTCTCGCCCTGGAGCAGGATCGTGGCCTCGGTGGGCGCGGCCTTTGCCAGCAGGCTGAACAGCCGCTGCATCGGCGGGGTGGTCCCGAGCACGTCCCCGAACCGATCGCCCTGCCAGGTCTCGAGATCGACGTTGGTGTCGATCGGCTCGACATCCATCTCGGTGTGCTTGCCGAGGCGCAGCCGCGCCGCGCCGCTCAGCACGACCTGGCCGACGCGCGCGCCGCCATGCTTGGTGCCGTTCGTGGTCTCGAGATCACGGACCTCGATCCCATCGCGGCGGACGCGGATCTCGAGGTGGTAGCGCGAGACCGTGGCGTCGGTCAGCACGACGTCGTTGTCGACGTGCGTACCGACCATGGTGGTGCCTTCGTCGAGCGTGTGCTCCTTGCCCTGATCGGGCCCGGAGACGACGCGCAGGCGATACATGCGCTCGACGAGCGCACCACTGGCGTCGTCGGTCAGGAGCTGCGTGTGGACCTGGCTCAACTGGGGTTCCTCGTCCGCCTGTTTGTACCTCGACGGCGGCCGAGCATCCAAGCGACCACGGCCACGAGCGCCGTGTGGGAGGTGTGGCCGTTCGATCCCGTGTGGCAACAGCCACCACCCCCGCCATCGATCGGATTGCCGTCGCCCGTGACCGCGTCTGCGGACGGTGTGGCGTCGCCCGGTGGCGCGTCTGGCACACCGGCGTCCCGGGGATCGTCCCCGCGCTCGAGCCCGATCGAGTTGTACTCGTCCTCCCCGGCGCTGACGTAGTCGCACCTGGTCTGCGTCTGGTAGCCCGCGAGCCGCGCGGTGGCGCAGACGTAGCGCGCTGTCACGCTGCCGAAGTTGTAGAACGCGTCGCTGCCGACCTGCTGGACCCGCCCGTCGTCGAGCGTGACCTCGGCGTTCGGCAGGTACTTCGTGGCGTCGGCCGCGCACGAGGCGACGTCGCCCTCGCAGATCCGCCCCATCAGCCGGCCCTTGAGCAGCGCGCCGTACCTGATCGCGAGGTGGTTGGCGACCGTGCGCTCGACGCCATCGGACGGCGCGTTGGTCGTCACGTTGTCGAGCACGAGCGTCGACGCGCCGCCGCCGTCGAGCCCCATCGCCATGTACGCACCCTGCGCCTTCAGGAACACGCCCAGCTCGCGCAGCCGGAGCCCGATCGACCCGGCCTGCCAGCCGTCGACGACCGCGAGCCACATCGTGTGCCCGTCCTCGGACACCGCGACCGCCGACTGCGGAGCGCGTTCGCACGCCAGCGTGGTCGGGTCGTCGCACACCTCGGGCTCGACACCGCCGCTGCGCAGGATCAACGGCCGGCCGGAGATCACACCCTGGGTACCGATCGGGAGCTCGTCGAACGTGGTTACATCTTCGGGCGGCAGGATCACGGCGAGCGTGCGCTCGGCGCTGCGCCGGAGGTGAAGCACGGAGGACGCCGCATCGTCGAGCGTCGAGCTCCAGGCCTTGACGTCGTTCACCCCGTCGCCGGCGGCGAGCCCGCGCGGCCGGTAGCCAGCGACCGCGAAGGCGTCTCCATTGATCGCGACCTGCGCGCCGCGCCGGGTGGCGAGCTGCTTGGTCGTCAGTCCGCGATCTGCCTCCTTGGTCGCATACAGCGCCAGCTCGGCGGAGCTCAGATCCAGTCGCACGAGGTGAATCCGGGCGGGCACCCCGGCATCGACCCAGCGCTCGTAATGAATGCCCGGATGTGGATCGGTCGCGAGATCTCGCACGGGCGCAGCGACGACGGGTGAAGTCGCCGCGACGAGCAGGGCCACCGCGAACCGCATGGCGGGGAGCATACGGGAGTTGCGCGATGCAGCGAGCCCGATCTGTTTGGCGCTGCCTCGCGTTGCCTGACAGATTCTGACCCGCGTAGGTTTGCGTCGGGGGGAATCATGGCGAAGCCCAAGAAGCCGGCCGCGAAGGCCGTGAAGTCGAAGTCTGCAAACCATCTCAAGGCCAAGGCCAAGGTCCAGGTGAAGGCCAAGCCCGCCCCAAAGACGGCCCGCAAGGGGGTCATTGCACCGGGCTGGATCGACGCAGGTAACGGCTACGAGCTCGGGATTCGCGACGGCGCGCTCGCGGCGCGCAAGAACGGGGAGCCGCTCGGGTCGGTACCCAAGCCGCTCAAGGAGACCCCGGTCGGCGAGCGCCTGGTGTCCGCGATCGACTTCCTCGAGGATCACGCGCGCACGGTCCAGCACACGGTCGAGACCTGGATGCTGCGCTCGCTGCCGGTCCCCCGCGGCGTGTTGCAGGCCGTGATCGCAGACGAGGCATGGCACGGCGCACTGAAGGACGTGTGGGTCGTGGCGGTCGGCGCCAACAACGCGGTCGATCGCGAGGCCGGCGGCTTCTTCCGCGGCGTCGACAAGGACAAGGGCATCGGCGTCGTCAGCCGCGATGGTGAGACCACGTGGCTCGACACCGAGAACGTGTTGATCCCGCACCCGGTGCTGCTCGACGAGCTCGACGATCTGCGCCAGATGGCGGTCGAGATCGGCGCATCGCAGGGTACGAGCCAGCTGTTCCGCGAGACCTTCGCGCGTCCAGCCACGGTCGCCGCGGACGCGGATCCGCTGTCGATCTCTCAGTTCGCGAACGCCGAGTTCAGCATGCTGCAGGTGGTGACCGGGCTCGCGAAGCGACTCGGCTATCGCGTCTCCGGCGGTGCGTCGGTGTGTCGCGTGCTCGAGGGCGGGCGGTTCGTCGAGGCGCGCTACGACCTCGGCGATGGCGACGGCATGGAGTCGACCACCACGGGCGACCTGACGTTCGTCGACGACAAGCAGAAATCGCTCGCGATCACGGACGTGCCTCCGGTCGCGTTCTCGGAGGGCATGCGGATGGCGTCGCAGATCCACGCCAAACGGAAGGTCGAGAAGGAGGACTCCGATGTCTGAGCTCGTCGCTCACGATTCCATGACCACGATCTCCGCCGGCGGGATCGCCGCGCTCGGTGCGAAGGCTGCCGAGGATCAGCGCACGAGTCCGGTCACCGCGCGCGCGTACGCGCACCCCGCGCTCGAGGGCAAGGTCATCGTCCGGCTCGAGCCCGAGGCCGTCGCGGCCGGCACCGATGCCGAGATGGCGGCATTCGGGTTCTCGGCGCCCAAGGTGTCGCCGAAGCTCGGCCAGGTTCGCTCGCGGACGCTCGGGTTTCCGGCGTGGGCGCTCGTCCATGATCCAAAGAAGGCGAAGGCCGCGCTCGATGTCACCGAGGACATGCGCAAGGCCAAGCGCATGGTCGCGGCCAAGCCGGGGCATGCCAAGGACGCGTTCGAGAAGATCGCGAAGCAGCTGCAGCGCACGGCCCCGCAGTTCCTGCCGTCGTTCTGGGAAGAGGTCGGGCGCGTGGTCGCCGATCAAGCGTCCTCGACCATGGCCGCGCAGTGCTTCGAGCGCGCGCGTCAGGCCGAACGCGCGTTCAAGCTCAAGACCGATCCCGAGGATGCGGATGCCGCCTTCGTCGAGTTCGCGTTGCTCGGCGCGCTGTCGGCGAAGACGCTGACGACCTACGCGAAGGACCTCGCGAAGTCCGCCGGCGGCAAGGAAGCGTTCCGCCGGTTTCGCTCGATCGTGATCAAGCGCGCGCTCGGCGGGATGCCGCCGTATTCGGGCATGGGGAAGGATCTACGCGCGCTCGTCGACGCGGCGGATCTCGACACCGAAGCCGAGGACGGCAAGCTCGCCGCCGAGCTGCTCGATGCACCGGGCGCTGGCAAGGCACCGGGCGAGTTCTGGACCACGTATCGCGAGGCGATCATCCAGCTCGCGAAGGACAAGCCCGAGGTGCGCACCCGGCTGCGCGCGATCTGGCCCGAGCCGCGTGGTGGCAGCCACGAGTCTCATCGCACGTTCTTCGCCAGCTGGATGGAGCTCCTGCACGAGGTCGGCGCGCTCGCCGATCTGCCCGACGAGGGTCTCGGTGGCTTCGTGTCGCGGATGTTCCGTTACGCGGGCAAGACCCCACGGACCGAGGCCGTGCTGCGCGAGGTGACACCGCGGCTCGTCGCGCTGAACGAGAAGATCTCGATCGTCACCAAGCGCGAGCGCTGGGGGCACGATCTGAACCTCGACCTCGCCGAGCTGGCGCTCGAGCTCGGCGTCACGCTCGCCGATCCGGAGGATCACGACGACTTCTACGGCGAGTCGATGACCTGCGATCCACTGCGGGTCTCGGAGCATCCGCGCTACGGTGCGAAGCTGGTCGAGGCGGTGTCGTCCATGATGGGCGATTCCGAGCACGAGCACCGGATGCGCGGCAAGGGCTTCGAGGCCGCGCGCCGTCGCTGGGTCGAGGAACAGCTCGAGACGATCGGCGGCAAGCCACTGCCACGGATCGCCGGCACGCTCGAGACGCTCGATAGCAAGACGTCCGCCGAGACGTTCCTGCCGTTCCCGGATCTGCTCGAGCGCCTGAGCACGGCGGATCTCGCCGGTTCGCTCGCGTTCCAGCTCCGCACCGGGCTCGCCGACGAGCTCGGCTGGCCAGCCTACGAGAACGCGGTCGCGAAGCTCGGCACGACCGACATCATGACGGGCGGCGCGTTTCCGTACCTGTGCGCGTGGAACAAGACCAAGGTGATCGCGTTCGGGCCGAACGGGATCGTGGCCGAGCACGACTTCGTCTACAAGCCAAAGGAGCACGAGCTCGAGCGGGCGTACTACCTCGATGGCCAGTTCCTCGTCGAGCTCGAGCCCGAGGACGACTGGCGCACCGTCGCGTACTGGAGTGGCAAGCCAAAGGAGATCTTCAAGCTCGAGGCACGCCTGCGCCAGTACGGCGGCAGCGTCCCGACCGCGTGGACGCTGCCTGAAGGCGGCGTGACGCTCGGCCACAAGGCGTTTCGCGCCGGCGACACGCTGACCTCGACGTCGCGCGACTTCCTATGCGACGGCACCACGATGTGGATCCACGAGCACGGCGCCGCGTCCGGCTGGTACGTCTACGATCCGATCAAGGGCGCGAAGGTCCGCAAGGAGATCCCGCCGTTCGTCGCCGAGTTCGCGCAGGACGGGCTCACGATCAAGCACGGGTCCTGTGTGCTGCTGCCGGCCCCGGATGGGCTCACGAGCTCGCCGCTCGGCCTCCGCGAGGGGATGCTCGGACTTCGCGCACGCGCCAACGAGAAGCTGGACGACGCGCCCACCGAGTACGAGCGGATCGACGGTGTGCGCGTGAAGACGAACGCGCAGGCGTTCGCGCTCGTCAGCTTGCCGGGCGATGACCTGCCACGCCCGATCGATCAGGAGAGCGCCGACAACAAGCGTTTTCTCGGCGGCGACGGTCCAGGCATCGGGCTCGCCGCGCCAACTGGCGAGGCGATGTGCACGATCAACCAGGATGACTGGGCGGCGCGTGGCTGGGGCGACGTGTTCGTCCCGAATGCGACGGCCCGGTAAAGGCGTGCCTCGAGGCGCTTCCCGACGGCACGA
>JBBJLY010000406.1:0-5696 GCA_037720695.1 Kofleriaceae bacterium
CTGTGCGGCACCCTTGATCGCGCCCAGCGGATTGCGGATCTCGTGCGCCAGGCCGGCGGACATCTCGCCGAGCGCCGCGAGCCTGTCGCGCTCCTTGACCCGCTCGTAGGCCTGGCTCGATTCGATCACGCGCGCGGCGCCGATCGCGAGCTGGCGAAACGTGTCGACGTCATCGGTGTCGAACGCGCTGATCGTGCGGTCGTCACGCACGCACAGTAGGCCGAGTAACCACGGACCTTGCTCGGTCTCGGCGGAGCCGAGCAGCGGGAAGATGATGCCGCCTTGCAGCTCGTCGACCCGCGTTGCGAGCGCGATCAACGGCGTGCGCTTCGATTCGGCCTCGGTGCCGGCGAGCTCGCCGAGCTCGCGCGCCAGCTGGTCCTTCTCGAGGTGGCCCTGGCGGACGCGATCGAGCAGCACGCGGTCCGCGTTGGCGTCGAGCCGCTCGGGCGGCGCCTGGCCGACGTAGCCGGCACGATCGAAGCCCGCACCGTCGGGATCGAGCAGGTACATCGACGCGTCGGTCACCCGCTGCGACTCCTCGAGCGCCGTCATGATCCGGCCGACCATGTCGGGCACATCGACGACGCCGGGTAGCTCGCGCCGGACGGTGTCGATCCGGCCGCGGAGCTCGGTGCGCTGCCGCAACAGCCAGCGGTTGATCCCGTTCTCGAGCCAGCTGCGCACCGGCTCGAACAGGATGAGGATCACGAACGACGCGACCAGGGCATTCAGGAGGTACAGCCCCTTTTGCCCGCCGCCGATCCAGTACAGCAGGAAGCCGTAGACCGCCCACAGCAGGATCACGAGGGTGCCGAGCACGGCCATCTTGCCGAGCAGCTCGTTGATATCGATCAGCCGGTAGCGGAACAACGTCTGCGACAGGAAGTACAGGTAGAGGATGCCGAGCACGTTGCCGACGGCCGGCCACTCGATGTCGAACCGCGGCAGCACGTCGGTCAGCGTCAGCGTCGTCGCGACGAAGCCACCGAGCGCGAGGTAGCCGATCCGCGTGCGCTCGACCCGCTTGGTGGTCGCGCGGTACTGCATGTACATGTCGTAGACGCAGCGGTAGAGGCCGCCGAACACGTAGACGGCGAACGGGACCGCGAACCAGATCTTGTCGTGGATCGGCTGGACGATCGCCGAGTACACGAGCCCGACGTACGCGAGCAGCGTCCACGCGAGCGTCACGCGCGGGCCTCGCTTGGGTCCTCCGATCGATGGCTGCGCGAGGAACGTACGAAAGAACCGGATCGCGGTCGGCGGGATCGTGGCCGCGGCCCACATCGCGAGCCACCGCATCACCGGGCTCTGCGTGGTCGCATCGATGAACGTGCACAGGTGCCACGCCGAGACCGTGAACGTGAACGCCGCGAACGACGTGTACATCCGGTCCTTGCGGGATCGGAACAGCACGGACAGCCCGATCGCGAGGATCAGGAGCGCCGCGAGCAGTGCGGAGACCGCCTGGACGTCCACCGCGGCAGCATAGCCTGGCGAAGCGCGGCAGAGTCGTGACGGCGTGGCGCGTTCCGGCGCGCCGTGCGTCTACCTGATATGCGGTCCGCGCTCGTGCTGGTGGCCGTGCTCGGCTGCGGTCCCGGGATTCCAGGAAGCGCGCCGCCTGCAAAGCAGCCCGCCACCTCGATCGAGCTCGCCGCGGTCGCACCGCAGCTACCGCCGGGCGAGCGCCTGGCCTTCACCGTGTACTGGAGCGACGTCGCGGTCGGCCGCGCGGAGCTCGCGAACGACGTCGACCGCGTCCACAGCTCGTTCCGCACGACCGAACTGGCGAGCGCGCTCGTCGATCTCCGGTTCGATCTCGTATCCCAGCTCGCCCACGGCTGGCCGCGCTCGCTGGTCGAGACCGTGGTGACCGGTGGCAAGGCCGAGCACGTGCGAGCGAGCCTCGCCCGGGGCAGCTACCAGCTCGCGAACGCACCGGTGCAGCTCGCACCTGAGGACGGCCCCGTACACTCGCTGCACACCGCGCTCGGGATCGTGCGGGCGTGGTCGCGCCGCCATGACAAGGGATCGGGTCACCTCTGGCTGCTCCACCGCGGCAAGCTGTTCCGGCTCGACGTGTTCGGGCCCGTGCGCGACGCGGTCGCGGGCAAGCCGGCGCTGCGGGTCGATGCCGTCGCGCGGGCGATCGATCGCTCTCGCGAGGTCGCGCTATCGATCTGGCTTGGGGCCGGCGACGCGCGCCTCCCGCTGCAGATCACCGCGCGATCCGAAGGCGAGCTGATGACCGCCGAGCTGGCTGCACCCTGAGCAGGATCGCGGCGCGGGGTAAGATGCCCGCGTGACGGTCGACCCTCGACTCGCGGCCTTGCCGGCCGTCCACGCGCTGGCCGACGAGCTCGCGAGCTGCGGCGCGCCGCGGTGGGCGATCGTGCTCGCCTCCCGGACCGCGATCGCGACCGCTCGCACCGCGATCCTCGCCGGTAACGACGCCCCGATCGATCGCGACATGGTCGCGCGCGCGGCGCTCGCCCACGCGCGGCCCCACCTGCGTCGAGTGATCAACGCGACCGGCGTGGTGCTTCACACGAACCTCGGGCGCGCGCCACTCGCCGAGGTCGCCCGCCGCGCGATCGACGAGCTCACGCAGGGCTACTCGAACCTCGAGCTCGATCTCGAGTCCGGCGAGCGCGGCTCGCGCCACGATCACCTGCGCGAATTATTGTGCGAGCTCACCGGCGCCGAGGACGCGCTGGTCGTCAACAACAACGCCGCGGCGACCGTGCTCGGGCTCGCCGCGCTCGCCACCGATCGCGAGATCGTGGTGTCGCGAGGCGAGCTGATCGAGATCGGCGGCTCGTTCCGGCTGCCCGAGATCTTGAAGCTCTCCCGCGGCGTGCTGGTCGAGGTCGGCACCACGAACAAGACGCATCGCCGCGACTACGAGTCTGCGATCGGGCCGGCGACCGGGCTCCTGCTCAAGGTCCACCGCTCGAACTTCGCGATCGTCGGGTTCACCAGCGAGGTCGCGCCCGGCGAGCTGGTCGAGCTCGGCCGCGCACGCGGCGTGCCCGTGATGATCGATCTCGGCTCCGGTGCGCTGGTCGATCGTGAGACCCAGCGCCGGTGGGGCCTGCCCGACGAGCCGACCGTCGCCGAGACCGTGGCGACCGGCGCAGACCTCGTGACGTTCTCGGGCGACAAGCTGCTCGGTGGGCCCCAGGCCGGCCTCGCCGTCGGCACGAAGGCGGCGATCACCGCGGCGCGCTCGCACCCGCTGATGCGTGCCCTCCGTCCCGACAAGCTGACCCTCGCGGCCCTGACCGCCACGCTGGGGTGCTATCGCGAGCACGCGCTCGACGCGGTGCCGGTCAATCGCGCGCTCGGCGCGACGCCCGATACGCTCCGTGTGCGGGCAGAGCAGCTGGTCGCGCAGATCGGACCCGCGACCGGGCTCGTGCTGGCGATCGAGCCGTGCACGTCGGCGGTCGGGGGCGGCGCGATGCCGACCGCGCGGCTCGCCTCGTGGGCGGTGACGTTGCGCGGCCGGTCGGCCAGCGCGCTCGATCGCGGGCTGCGTGCGGCCACGACCCCGGTGATCAGCCGGACCGCCGACGATCGGGTGTGGCTCGATGTCCGCACGATCGACGACGCCGAGCTGGCGGCGGTCGCCCAGGCCGTCCGTGGCCTGGCAGCGCCGATCTAGCCGGCTCGCTTGACCCAGGCCACGCGTTCGCGGTTAGTGTGCCGGCGATGACTCCACGGGTGGTCGCCATCGCTGGCGGCAAGGGCGGCGTGGGCAAGAGCCTGGTCGCCGCGAACGTGGGGATCTTCCTCGCGACACTCGGCAAGCGCGTGGTGCTCGTCGATGGCTCGTTCGGCGCCGCCAACCTCCATATCTTCGCCGGCGTGCCGCGCCCGCAGCGCTCGCTGTCCGAGGCGCTGGTCGAGGGCGGCCCGACGCTGGTCGAGCTTGCCGTGCCGACCCACGTCCCCGGCGTGCGGTTGATCGGTGGCGTCTACGACCCGCCGTGGGTCGCCGAGCCGGGCCGCGAGCGCGTCCGCATGATCGCCGAGCAGCTCCGCCAGCTCCCCGCGGATTGGGTCGTGCTCGACCTCGGGCCTGGGCTCACCGCCCCGACGCTCGAGCTGTTCCTCGAGGCAGACATCGCGATCGCGATCGCGGTCCCCGATCCCACCTCGATCGAGCTGATGCACCGCTTCGTCAAGGCGGCGTTCCTGAAGAAGCTCGAGCGCCTCGGCCTGCTTCACCTCGCGCAGCGCAAGCGGCCGCTCGATCACGAGGGTGGCACGCCGAGCCCGCTCGAGATCTACCTCGCGGCGATCGAGGCAGGCGAGGACACCACGAAGCTGCGCGCGGCGATCATGTCGTTCGCGCCGCACCTCGTGATCAACTCGGCGCGTTCGAAGTCGGATATGGAGCTCGGCCGGGCGGTCGCGTCGGCGGCGCGGCGCCGGCTCGGGATCCCGATCCGCTACCTCGGGCACCTCGAGTACGACGAGGCGGTGTGGGCATCGACGCGGCGGCGCCGGCCGCTCCTGATCGAGCACCCGGAGACGCGGATCGCGAAGTGCTTCGAGCGAGTCGCGCGTGGCCTGCTCGCGATCCGTCCGGCGCCCAGCGACGGCGAGGTGCTACCGAGCGACTCGCACTACGATCTGCTCGAGGTGCCGCCGACCGCCAGCTTCGAGGACATCCGGCGTGCGAACCGTCGGATCCGCGACGTCTACGGCGCCGAGTCGATCGCGATCAGCGGACTCTACGATCCTGCCAGCCTCGAGGCGGTCCACCGCCGGCTCGACCTCGCGTACACGACGCTGATGGACGCGGCGAAGCGCAAGGACTACGACATGGAGCTGTTCCCCGACGGGGTGCCGCTGCCGGTTAGCCCGCCGACCGAGCTGCTGGGGGCGCCCGTCGCCTCCGCCCGCCAGCCGGCCAAGGTCGACGATCCGGCGACCCTCGCCGCCCGGCCACCGATGCCGGAGGTCGGTCCCGAGACCGTGTTCACCGGGCCGCTACTCCGCCAGATCCGCGAGGCGATCGGCGTCGAGCTGCGCGAGATCGCGGAGCGGTCGAAGATCGGCATGGCCTACCTGCACGCACTCGAGGGCGAGGTGTTCGCGAAGCTCCCGGCGGCGGTGTACGTGCGGGGCTTCCTCGCCGAGTACGCCCGCGCGCTGGGCCTCGATGCGGCTCGTGTGAAGCAGACCTACCTCGCGCGCCTCAAGGCTGCGCGGCCGTCACCCGACGACGACGAGGACACCCAGAACCGCGATCGCAAGCAGGGCTAGAACCTTTCGCGTCCCGCGAAGCCTTGACCCGCGCAGGACGAGGCTCCTACGATCGCGCCATGGCGACCTTGATCGACAACCCCAAGCGCGCACGTCAGCTGGCCCGCGCGATCGCTTCGGACCTGACGCTCTATCACGAGCCGAAAATTCTCGAGGGCATCGCCAACGACAACCTGTTCGACGTGATGGCCGACGAGATCAACGAGGGCCGCGAGCTGTTCAAGAGCCGCGTCACCGAGGACATCTTCGGCCAGCACATCTACGAGCGCGCCATCGTCGACGTGCTCGTGAAGTCCAAGGGCCACGTCAAGTCGAAGATCTGGTGACGCGCTCGCACGACGGACACCTCGTCTACGATCTGGTAGCGCGGCGTCGAAGAGCTGGCAGCGCGGCGTCGAAGATCTGGTAGCGCG
>JBBJLY010000025.1:0-54297 GCA_037720695.1 Kofleriaceae bacterium
GTTGATCACCACCGTCTTCGACGCGCCGACGTCGCCGAAGCCCCCGAACCGCTCGTCGACCAGGCCGGTGACGCTGACCAGGGCGGCGTCACCCGCGGTCACGTACTCGACCGCCGCGGGGAGCCGCGCCGTCGACGTCCGCGGCCTCATCGGTTCGCCTCTCACTTGGTCACGATCGTGATCGAGTTGGTCGTGGGCTTGGTGGATTCGGCATCGAGGAGCTTCCAGCGGCGCACCGCGCCCCCACGATCCCGGAACAACAGCGAGTACGCGAACGGCCGCGCCCCCGCGGCGCGCTTGCCGATCCCGACGAGGAACTCGGTGTGACGGTTCGACACCACGGAGATCGCGACGAACGACGCGACGGAGAAGATCCGCCACAGTCCGAGCCCCGCGCCGCCCATCGTCTCGTCGACCTCGACCTGCATGTCGGTGCGCGCGCAGCGGGTGAGCACCTCGACCAGGCGCTGGCGGGTGAGCGAGCCGAAGGGATCGCGGACACGGACGATCGCGAGGTCATCGCGACAGCCATAGACCATGTCGCAGGCACTCTCGTCCGGCAGGGACACGTCTTGCGTGCGCGAGATGGCTTGCTTGACGGCGCCGGCGGACACCGGCGCATCGTAGAACGCGTTGGTCAGCAGTTCCTCTGCCGCGTCACGGATCATTTGGATCGTGCGGGCCCCGGTGCCGCGCGAGTCGAAGAACTCGCTCATCCGCTCCAGCCGGTCCACCCGCTTGCTGGCCTGGGCGAGCCGCACCCGACGACCCGCGATGGTCGGACCTAACCAATCGAGCAGCCTGGGCTGCGCGCCCTGAGTCAGCGTCGATGTGACATTTTTCAGATGCTCGGCCGCGAGGGGATGGTCGAGCATCGTCCGGCTCACCACGTGGGACAGCCACGGGCGTGTGGGCAACCAGCCGATCGAGGCTTGCAGCGTGGCCTCGCAGATCGCGATCACGGATGGCGGGGCGACCTGGTCGAGCGACACCCCGGTTTCGGCTGCTTTCTGATCGAGCTCGAGGAGCGTGCTGTCGTCGAGAAACGACACCGATTGACCGTCGCGGGAGGCACCCAGAAACGCCTGGGCCGAGGTCACCACGGTGAGCTCGGAGGGGAGCACCCCGCGCAGCGCCCGCACTTGCGGCTCTGCCATCCAGACGATCGATTTCACCGCCCAACAGGTTACCACCTCCTGAGGAGCCTTCGCCTCGAAGTGAACGCTGGGATGTGGGGAGTCTTCGAGCGATCCAGGCAACCCGAGCGAATTGCCCAGGGAGTCGCGACGCTACCAGGGGAGTGCTATCGTGCCTGCCGGTAGGGTATCGATGTCGCGCGAGCTCAGGCCGAGTACACCACCCCCAGCACGGGCATCTGCTGCCGTCGAGCAGGTGACGACGGGCGACGCTGCGCTCGTCAGCGTCTCCGGCCTCGTCGACGAACGCTTCCTCGGCTTCGGTGACCTCGCGTCCATGAAGACCGTGGTCATCAACGTCTCGGGCATGATCCGGATGACGTCGTTCGGCGTCCGCCAGTGGCTGAAGGCGATGGACGCGCTGCCGAAGTCGATCACGGACCTCTACTTGCTCGGCTGCCCGACGTTCTTCGTCGACCAGCTCAACATGGTCCTGAACTTCGGCGGTGCCTGCAAGGTGCTGACGGTGGTCGCCCCGTACACCTGCCCGCAGTGCGGCGTCGAATCGGGCGAGATGATCGACGTGCTCGCCGAGCGCGCCAACCTCGCGAAGGGCGATCTGCCCGACAAGGCCTGCACGCGGTGCGGCGGCAAGCTCGAGTTCGACGAGACGCCCGAGAGCTACTTCTCGTTCATGACCAAGTACGCCGCGTCCAGCATCCAGCCGGCCGTCGCGCAGCTGCTGGCGCAGCACCGGCTGTACACGTCGTCCGAAGCCTCGACCGAGATCCCGCCCAAGATCATCAAGCTCGTCCACGGCTCGGTCACCTACTTCCGGATCATCGGGACGATCGGCTCGATGTTCAAGGCGCGGCCCTTCCTCGTCGGCGCGGAGGGCGAGATCGTGATCGATCTGGCCGAGGTCGATCGGTTCGAGCCAGCGGGCCAGAAGGAGTGGCGGCGGCTGCTCAAGAGCTTGGCGGGACAGGTGCCGGCGGTGACGCTGGTCGACGTCAGCGGCTCGTTCCTCGCGGTCGGCGGAGATACGGTCACGATCGCGCGCAACATCGCGGTCGCGTCGGTGCTGGTGCCGTACGGCTGCATCGAATGCGGGCGCGTGTCGTCCGAGAGTGCGTCGCTCGAGCGCGCGACCTGGCCGCTGCAGTTCGCCGCCAACGTGTGCGGCCGGTGCGGCGGCACCACCCGTAGCGAGCTCCCGGCCGAGGCGCTGCATCCGCTGCAGAAGGCGAGCACCACCGCGCCCCCCGCGAGCGCAAAGGTGATCGCGCAGCGCGACGAGATCCTGTCGCGCGCCCTGATCGATGCCAACGTCGCGCAGGCCGGCGACAACGCGTCTGCGGCGGTCACCGCCGACGACACGATCCTCGACAAGTACAAGATCATCCGCCGGCTGTCGGCCGGTGGCATGGCCGAGGTCTACCTCGCGAAGCAGAGCGGGATCGGCGGGTTCGAGAAGCACGTCGCGCTCAAGCGGATCCAGCGCAAGCTGCTCGAGAGCCGGCAGCAGGCGATCGAGCTGTTCCTGAACGAGGCGAAGATCGCGGGTCGCCTGATGCACCCGAACATCGTCCAGGTGCTCGACGTCGGCGAGGCCCAGGGCGCGCTCTACCTCGCCATGGAGTACGTCCACGGCAAGGACCTGCGGAACGTACTGAAGAAGCTGCAGCAGACCCGCACCGTGATGCCGCTCGCCGAGGCGTGCTACGTCGTGCGCGAGGTCGCGCAGGCGCTCCAGCACGCGTACTGGGGCACCGACATGACCGGCAAGCGGCTGTCCGTCGTCCACCGCGACGTCTCGCCGCACAACATCATCCTCAGCTACGACGGCGCGGTGAAGCTGCTCGACTTCGGCGTCGCGATGTCGGCGGTGACCGAGCACGCCGAGACCATGATCGTCGGCAAGTGGCTCTACATGTCGCCCGAGGCGACGCTGAACCAGCAGATCGACCACCGCTCGGATCTGTTCTCGCTCGGCGTGATCCTCTATCTCCTGTGCTCGCGGTGCATGCCGTTCATCGGCTCGGAGCCGAAGGAGATCGTCCGCAAGATCCGCGCGGGCGCGTACAAGCCGCTGCAGGAGATCGTGCCAGTGCCGGATCGCCTGGCGCGGCTCGTCGACCGCATGCTGTCGCCGAACCCGGGCGATCGCCCGCAGACCGGGCTCGAGGTCGCGAACGAGCTGTCCGAGATCACGCGGCAGTACGGCATGGAGAGCTCCGGCGAGCACATCTCTGACTTCCTCGGCGAGCTGTTCCCGACCACGGCCACGGTCCCTGATCCCGAGCGCAGCAGCATGCAGCACGTCGTGCGCGTGTTCCCCGAGGACATGTCGATGACGATGAAGGAAAACTCGCCGGTCTCGATCACGACGGGCTCGAGTCGCATGCTCGCGCCGGTCGATGTCTCGCAGACGTACCACCGGCAGTCGGCGATGCAGTCCGCGCAGCCGACGCCGCCCGATGGCAAGCCGGCGACCGAGCTCGCCGCGCCCGCCGCGCCCAGGCCGAAGCACGAGCAGGCATACCCGGCGCTCCCCAGCAGCTCGAACGGTCTCAAGATCGTGCTGTTGATCCTGGTCGCGCTGGTCGGGGCGATCGCGGCGTACTTGCTCGTCAGCTGGAGGTGACGCGAGCGTGTGCGCGCGGCGAATCATCGCCGTCTCGCCGGACCCGGCGTTCGCTTCCAGGCTTGCCGGGTTGCTCGCGAGCGCGGGCACCGTCGAGCGCGTGGGCGCGCTGGCCGACGTCGATCCGAGCACGGCCGCGTTGTGCGTGATCCACGGTCCGGTCACGCCGACGGATGCGGTGCGATGCCCGGTGATCGCGATCATGTCGCGCGTGTCGCTCGCCGACATCGTCGCGCTGCTGCAGGCGTGGGACCGCGTGGTCGGCATCGTGATCCTCGAGGAGCTCGACGAGCTCGCGGATCTCGCGACCCGGGTCCTCAAGACGGATCCAGGCCCGCTCGTGCTCGGCACCGCCGACATCCACACCGCGATCGTCCACGACTACGACGACAAGGCGCGCTGCCTGGGGGCGGTGATGGCGCTCGCCGACGTCCACGGGGTCGCACGCAACTACCGCGCGCCGATCGAGCAGTGTCTCGACGAGATGGTGATGAACGCGCTGTACGACGCACCGATCGGCCCGACCGGGCAGCCGGTGTTCGCCGGCGTGCCGGCCCGGATCCGGATCAACCAACGGACGGATCACGCGGTGACCGTGCAGTACGCATGCGACGGGACGCGGTTCGCGATCTCGGTGCGTGACGACTTCGGCGCGCTCCAGCGCGCGACGGTGCTGCACTTCCTGCACAAGAGCCTGATCTCCGAGGTCGGCGTCGATCGCCGCGCGGCCGGCGCCGGGCTCGGCCTCTACCTGATGGTCAGCTCCG
The DNA here is from genome assembly GCA_037720695.1 of Kofleriaceae bacterium. GTDB lineage: Bacteria > Myxococcota_A > Polyangia > Haliangiales > Haliangiaceae > JABFXX01. The sequence continues at coordinate 4,551 of JBBJLY010000025.1, forward strand.
CGACCCGCGTCGGGTTCCATGTCGTGCCGGGCGTGGTCACGATCGCGACCTGCGTGTTCGATCTCGCAGCCCCGCGCCTCCAGCTCGCCGAGCTCGAGCTGGTGAGGCACGACGCGACGGGGCGCACGCTGACCCGTCCGGCGCGTCGGCTCGCCTCGGCCGCGCAGCGCCGGCGGACCCTGCTGCGCGCGATCGCCGTGCTCGGCGTGCTCGCCGTCCTCGGGATCGGGATCGCGATCGTGCCGCGACTGCTGGCGGGCCCCCCGATCGCGCAGCTCGTCGTGACCACCGTTCCACCGGGCGCGGCGCTCGAGCTCGACGGCCGGAGCGTCGGGATCGCGAACGGGCCGGTCGCGGTCGCGGCCCTCGAGGTCGACCGCTCATACACCCTCGAGGCCCGGCTCGACGGCCACGAACCGGCGCGGCGCCAGGTCACGCTGCACGAGGGCGACAACGCGCTCGCGCTGAAGCTGGCACCGCTCGGCCGGTTACAGCTCGACAGCAGCCCTCCCGGCGCGACGGTCGTGATCGATGGCAAGCCCTACGGCTCGACCCCGCTCGTGGTGACGACGCTGGTCCCCGGCTCGACCGTGACCGTGATGTTCGAGCGTGCTGGCCATCGGCCCGCGCGGGCGCGGATCCAGGTGCCCCCGAAAGGCGAGCTCAAGCGCTTCGTGCAGCCGCTCGAGGTCTCCGACCAGCTGGTCCGCGTCCGCTTCGTCTCGACGCCGCCGGGTGCGGAGGTCGTGCGGACAGGGCAGCTGTCGACGACGGATCGCACGTACACGCCCGCCGAGCTGTTCGTCGAAGCCGGCCAGGTCCAGCGGTTCACGCTGACGATGCCGAAGCACGTGCCGCTCGTGGTCGAGCCATTCACGCCCGCGCGGGGCGCGACCGACCTCGAGAAGGGCGGTCCGCTCGTCCCCGGGTTCACGCTGCGACTCGAGGCCGCGCAGCCCGGCAAGGCGACGGTGTCGCGCGCACCGCACTGCCGGGAGCTCGCGCTACCGGCCGACTGCACGGTCGCGCCAGGCACCTACGTGATCGAGCTGCACCGACCCGGCGCGGCCACCGTCACCCGCGCGGTCACGGTCGACGCGGATGCGGTGATCCGGTTCTAGGGATCGGTGCAGGTCGAGTCGTACTGCGGATCGCACGCCTTGTGGCACATCGTGCACCGGCGGACCTCGAAGTCGATCTGGCGATGGGTCTCGTCGGTCTCCTGCCACTCCCAGTCGAGCGTGTCGGGCGAGCTACCGGGCTCGAGCTTCCGGATCACGGTGGCGCCGATCACCTCGTCCTCGCACGCGGTGTCTCCACCGTCGTACTGGACCTTCAGCACGATCGAGCCGGCGGGGAACGGCAGTGCACGACCGGTGTACGGCGCGATCGCCTCGGGCGACGCGAGCACGCGCATGCGCACGCCGTTGTGCTCGAGACTGTTCCGGCAGTTGCGAACCTCCTGGTAGGTGGTCTCGTAGTCCAGGGGATAGATCGCGGGAGCACCCGGGGCATCGTCGCTGCCACAGCCGGCGAAGCCGAGGATAGCGGTGGCGAGCACGGAGAGGATCGATCGAAACATGAGTACTGCTCGCAGGCTCAGGGCAGGTTCACGACGCGGATGCGGTTGTTGTACGAGTCGCTGACGTACAGCTTGTTGCCTGCGAGCTCGATGCCGTAAGGGCGGTCGAGCTTGGCCTCGCGTGGGTCGCCACCGTCGCCGGAGAAGCCACGGTCGGCCGGCTTGTCGCTGCACTTGCCGACCACGGTCGAGATGATGCCCGCCGGGTCGACCTTGCGGATGCAGCTGTTGAACGTGTCCGTGAAGTACACGGTGCCGTCTGCCGCGACCTCGACGTCGATCGGGCGGTTGATCGCCGCCGCACTGGCAGGACCACCGTCGCCGGCGTACGCGTCGTCGCCCGTGCCGGCGAACGTCGTGATCATGCCGAGCGCGTCGACCTTGCGGATCCGGTTGTTGTCCGTGTCCGCCATGTACAGGTTACCGACCGCGTCGTACGCGATCCGACCCGCGGGATCCGCGGACTGGCCGAACGGCTGGCCGAGGCGTGCTTCGAGGGCCCCGCCGGCATCGCCCGCGTAGCTCGGGGTGCATTCCTTCATGCACTCGACGGCGGGATTGCCGCATGCGTACTTGTTGGAGCCCGGGCAGGCGACCGGCTCGACCCCGACCGCACACGGCGCATCCTTGTCGACGACGCACTTGCCGGCGACCGTGGTCATCACGCGCGTGGTCTTGTCGACCTTGCGCACGACCTGGTTCGCCTGATCCATGATCACCATGTTGCCCTGGGGATCCAGCGTGATGCTCGACGGTAGGTCGAGCGCGGCGTCGAGGGCCGGGCCACCGTCGCCGTCGTACTTCAGGCGGACGCCACGGCCGGCGTAGTTCTCGATCAGCATCGTCGCGAGGTCGACGCGCTTGACGCGGCTGTTGTGCCACGCGGACAGATAGAGGAAGTTCTCGTGGAAGTAGAGGTCGGTCGTGTGGTTGAACGTGGCATCGAGGCACGGCATCGACGGGACGCCGACGGCCGGGCTATCGCCGACCTCACCGTTGCCAACGACGGTCCGGATAGCCCCGCCGGCGTCGATCGCCCGCACGACGTAGTTGTTGAAGTCGAGCAGCCAGATCTCGCCATCGGGCGAGATCGCGGTGTCCTGCGGGACGTAGAGCTGGGCCTCGGTGGCCGGGCCGCCATCGCCCTTGCGACCCTGCTCGCCCGTGCCAGCAATCGTGCAGATCGTGTTCGGCGCGTCCGGGTCACAGGGCTCGTCGGGGCCGCCGCAGCCGAACAGGAACGACGTGGGGAGGATTGCGAGCGCGAGATACGTCTTCATCGCGTGACCTTCAGGAAGCGGTGGTTGTGGGAATCGGCGATGTACATGTTGCCCGGGGCATCGAACGCAACGCCGTACGGTTCGTGGAGCGGCATCTCGAGCGCGGGGCGGCCATCCGCACACTCCTCTTCGTCGAGATCGCACTTGGTCCCCGTGCCGGCGACGGTCTCGATGACGCCGGTGGTCAGGTCCATCGCGCGGATCACGTGGTTGTAGCGATCGGCGATGTAGAGCCGGCCGTCGGGACCGAGCTCCATGTCCATCGGGAAGTTGAGCGTGGCGTCGATCGCCTGGCCGCCGTCGCCGGTGTAGCCGGGCGTGAGCTTGCCGGCGATGCAATCGATGATGTTGGTGTCGAGGTTGATCCGGCGGATCCGGTTGTTGGCGCTGTCGGCGACCAGCAGGTCGCGCCCGTTCAGCACGAGTGCGCCGGTCGGTCGCGGCGTGGTGCCGGTCTCGAACCCGAACTCGGCGTCCATCGCGAGCCCTCCATCACCCTGGTTGCCGACGATGCCCTTGCCCGCGATCGTCGTGATCATGCGCTCGCCGGCCGGCTCGATCGCCCGGATGCGCACGTTGCGCTGGTCGATCGTGTAGAGCGTGTTGTCCGGCGCGATCGCGATCGACTTCGGCTGGTTGAAGATCGCCGTGCACGCCGGGCCGTTGTCGGTGTAGCCGTAGCTGTTGCCGTACGCGGTGACGATGCCGGTCGCCGGGTCGAACATCCGGATCTTGTTGTTGTGCCAGGCGGCGACGTACATCACGCCGTCGGGTCCGAACTCGATGTCGGTCGGATGGTTCATCGCGACGTCGGTCCCCGCGGCGCCCGCCGGTGCACACAGGGGGAGGCGGTCCTGCATCTCGGGATCGCCGTCGCCTTCGTAGTCGGTGCCGATCACGACCGTCACCGTGTCGTCGTGCTCGACCCGGCGGATCATGTGGTTGTTCCAGTCCGCGATGTACGCCCGACCATCGGGCGCGAACGTCACGTCCTCGGGGAAGTAGAACTTGCTGTTCAGCCGGTGCGCGTTCGGCGTCAGGTTGTTGAACCCGAGCTCGCCGGTGCCCGCCCAGACACACGCGGTGCCGGACTCGGCGCATGGGTCGACCTCCTCACCGCACCCACCCGCCACCACCACGAAGGCCACTCCAAATATTCTCATCGAGGGCATCGGCTCGACCAAGATATCACGCGAGCCGCCGCCGCCAATTGTTCTCGCTCGTGCGCGAGCTCACTCGTACCCGCACCTACACCGTCGCTGCTACGGCTTCGGCTCCTGCTTCGAGCGGAACTTGTTCTCGCCTTTGCCGATCACCTCGCGCTGGTAGAACTCCGCGGCGGGAACTCCGGATGCGGTCACGATCGCGAGCTGCGCGTCGATCACCTTCGTGAAGCCCTCCTTCGACAATCCGCCGCTGATCAGCTTGCCGTTAATGAAGAACGTCGGCGTGGCGTCGACCTTGAACTTGTCGAGCTCGGTCATGTCGCCGTCGATGATCGCCTTGCACTCGGGGCTCGCCATGTCGGTCTTGAGGCGCTTCGAGTCGATCCCGATCTTCGCCGCGATCTTGAGCAAGTTCTCGCCGCCCATCGACGCGCGATCCTTGCCGCCCGAGGCCCTGTACGGCCCGAACGCGTCGGTCCAGAACGCATCCTTGAACGCGACGTACTTTTTCTGCTTCGCGGCGGCACAGCTCGCGAGGTGACCTTCCATCGCCGTATCGGGATGGACGACCAGGTTCTTGAACACGACGCGGAGCTTGCCGCGGTACTGCTTGACCAGCTCGGACAGCACGGTGCTGGTCTGTTCGCAGTACGGGCACGCGAAGTCGAACGCCTTGACGATCGTCACCGCGGCGGTCGCGGGCCCGTCAACCATGCCGAGCTTGACGTTCGGCGTGATGTCGACCGCGAACACGGCATCCGGCGCGGGCTCGCTGGCGGCGTTGGCCTCGGCCTGCTTCTTCTGCTGGTCGTAGACCGTCTGCAAGAAGTCGAGCGCCTCGGCATACTGGGCGACCCGCGCCTCGAGCATCGCGATGCGCGCCTCGAGCGAGTCCGCTGGGCGCGGCGCGCCGGGCCGGTTCGAGATCGGGTCGGTCCCCGACGTGGGCGTGCGAGCCGCACAGCCGAGCATGAGAGCGAGAGCGAGGTACCGCATGAGGCAGTCGACGTACCACCTCGGCCCGGCGGCGGCCAGACACAAGTCTTACCTGCATCCTGGCAATCGTTCGCTAGTCTCGAGGCGATGAGACTTCTCCTCCTCGCGGCGCTGGCGGCGTGCTCGGCGACCGCGGCGGATCCAGCCCCGACGCGTCGGGGCACGTTCACCCGGGCGGCGTACGACGGCCACATCAAGGCGCTGCAGGCACGGTTCGCGAGGCTTGGGCTCGGCAACCTGCACGTCCGGATCGAGGATCCGTTCGTCGTGATCGGCAACGGGACGCCGGCGCAGCTCGCGCGCAATGCCGAGACCGTGCGGTGGGCCGCCGACAAGCTCGAACAGGACTTCTTCGCGCGGCGCCCGAGCAAGATCCTCGACGTCTACCTGTTCGTCGACGCGCCCAGCTACGAGCGCGGCGTGCGCGTGTTGCACGGCGAGGCTCCCGACACACCGTACGGCTTCTACGCCCCGGTCGACGGCGCGCTCTACATGAACATCGCGACCGGTGGCGGCACGCTGGTGCACGAGCTCGTGCATCCGTACGTCGAGGCCGACTTTCCCCGTGCACCACCCTGGCTGAACGAGGGCCTCGGCTCGCTGTTCGAGCAGAGCGCCGAGCGCGACGGCCGGATCATCGGCCTCACCAACTGGCGACTCGCCGGGCTCCAGCGCTCGATCGCAGGCGGCGACGTGCCCCGCTTCAAGCAGCTGACTTCGCTCGGCGGGACCGCGTTCTACGGCGACGACAGCGGCACGCACTACGCGCAGGCGCGCTACCTCCTCTACTACCTGCAGGAGCAGGGGCTGCTCCGCGCGTTCTATCGCTCGTTCCGCGCGGCGCGCACGAAGGATCCGACCGGCTACGCGACGCTGGTCACCGCACTCGGCGAGCGCGACATGGACGCGTTCCACGTGCGGTGGAAGCGCTACGTCGCCGCGCTCCGCTTTCCCTGAGCTTTCCGTGACTACGGGCGCGCCTTCCACGCGGCGAGCACCTTCAGCTCCTTGTCGCGGGCGATGCCAGTCGAGCGGAACTTGGTGCGCTCCGCCGGATCGGTGAGCGTGTCCAGCCACGCGAGCGTGTCGCGCGCCGTGTCGCGAATCGGGCGGAACGACAGGCCCGCCTTGACTGCGCGCGCGTTCGACATCGTGCCGAACCCGGCCATCTCGCCCGTGGTGTCGAACCACATCGGCAGCTCGCTCCACGGTGCGACCCCGTGCTGCTCGAGGAACGCGGCGTCGACCCACACCGGCTTGCCCTTGCCGCCGGCGCCCTCGTTGGTGCCGTCGAGCGTGGCCTTCATGGTCACCCGCTCCGCCGGGCCGAGCGCGTTGAACACGCCTACCGCGCGGTCCTCGATCGCCTTCACGATCCACACGCCGAGATCGCGCCCATCGATGTACTGCGTCGGTGTCGCGCCGGTGCCGGGACACAGCACCTCGCCACCCTCAGCCATCCGCGTCGCCCAGTGGCTGTAGCGACCGGTCGGATCACCGGGACCGATGATGAGGCCGGGCCGGATATTCGTGACCCGACCGGGCAGCGCGGCCTCCGCGGCTTGCTCGGAGAGCGCCTTGAGCGCGCCGTAGTTGACCTTGACCTCCTCGTTGGTCGGATCGGCGATCGTCGACAGCTTCGCGGTCTCGTCCGCGCCGACCTTCGCGTGGTCCGCGTAGACCGAGATCGTCGAGATGAACACGTACTGGTTGATGTTCGGCGCGAGCAGCTCGGCCGACAGCTTGACGATCCGCGGCACGTAGCCCGACGTGTCCACCACCGCATCCCACTTGCGACCGACGAGCGCGTCGAGCTTGCCGTCGCGACCGCCCTGCAGCTTCTCGACCTCGGGGAACAGCCCGGGGTGGGTCTTGCCGCGATTGAACAGCGTCAGCGTGTGGCCACGCGCCTGCGCCGCCGCGACGACGTGCGGACCGAGGAAGCCGGTGCCCCCGAGCACGAGGATGGTCTGCTTCGCGGCAGGTTTCGGCGCGGGAGGTTTGGGCGCGGGCTGAGCAGAGGGTTGAGCCGAGGGCTGACCTGGCGGCCCGCTGGACGGCGCGCTACAGGCGGCGGCGAACCCAGCGGCCAGCGAGCCGGTGACGAAGCGACGGCGATCGATCATGGCTTCTCCTTCACACGTTTGCGGAATCCAACGCCGAGCATGGCGGCGAGCGCGATCCAGATCGCGACCAGAGGATAGCTGGCGATCGCGAGCGCCATCGCACCGGCGCCCTCGATCGCGGTGTACAGCCACGACGAGGCGACGTCGCCGAATCGGTACACCACCGTGTCGATCACGTTCTTCGCGCGGTACTTGGCATCGCGATCGACCACGGTGAACAGCAGCTCGCGGGCGGGCCGCGTGAGCCCGTGCGTCGCCGAGCGGGCGGCGACCTGCGCGAGGACGAGCGCGAACAACGTCGGCTCGACGGCGAGCAGCGTGATGCCGGCGGCCTGCACGAGCGGCAGGATCGCGAGCACGATCCCCGGACCGACCCAGCGCAGCAGGCGCGCGGCGACGAAGGTCTGCAGCACGAACGTGACACCGCTGACCCATAGATCGATGTTGGCGAACACCGCCGTGCGCGCCTCGCGCATCGCCTCGATCAGCTCCTTCGGCGAGCCCTTCGGTGGCCGCGGGAACGCCGCGCTCGTGATCTGTGCCTGCTCGAGGTAGAGGAACGTCGCCGCGACCGCGATGCACAGCACGTAGCCGACGATCAGGGCGAGATAACGCGAGCGTGCCACCTGGACGAGGCCGTCGAGCGCGCCGCCGCCGGCGGGTGCATCGTCGACCCGGTCCTCGTGCGCGAGGCGCTCGCCGGTTCGCCGCACGAAGCCGACCGCGATCACGGCGAGCTCGAGCAGCACGGCGGACAGCACCAGCACGCCCGGGATGCGCGCCTGCTGGACCAGCAGGCGCGTCAGCAACGGCCCGACGAAGGCGCCGACCGTGCCGCCCGCGGCGATCGGCCCGTACAGCCGGCGTGCGGTGTCGGGCCCCATCAGATCAGCGAACAGGCTCCACAGCACGGAGACCACGAACAGGTTGAACACGGACGACCAGATGTAGAACGCACGCCCGACGGTGACCGGATCGACGCTGGTCGCGACCAGGCCGCAGAACACGAAGGCGCACGCGGCGAACACGTGGAACGACCGCGGCACCAGGCGGCGCCGTCCGAACCGCGCGATCGTCGCGCTCCATGCCGGTGACACGACGAGCATCGCGACGAACGTGCCGGTGAACAGCCACGGATCTGATCCGGGCTACCGTCGAGCACGAGCGAATCCGCACCGGGCGGAAGATCGAGAAGCTCGCGATCACCGCACCGAATGCGATCGCGCCCCAGATCGCGAGCCGCAGCTCCTCGGGATCTCGCCGCCTCGTCACGTGCTGATTCACTCTGACTGCGTCCAAAATTACGTCCAGTCTGCGACCGCGTGCGACTCGTGCGACACGGCGTATGCTGCGTTGGTGTCGAAGGCATTCACCAAGGAGAACGACGATGTTCCCGAGCCCCCGACCCGGCGTCGCGGCATCGCGATCCCCGATGGCATTCCGAACTACGTGACCGCTGCGGGCGAGCGCGCGCTACGCGCCGAGCTCGAGGCCGCGCCTGCCGACGATCGCGCCCGCGAGATCGCGGAACATCTCGCGACGGCGATCGCGATGTCACCACCGGAGGATCGCACCCGCGTCGGGTTCGGCGCGCGAGTCACGGTGACCGACGAGGCGGGCAAGCGCGTGCAGTACCGGATCGTCGGTGCGATCGAGGCCGCGCCGCGCGAAGGTGCGATCTACTGGCAGACGCCGATCGCGGAGGCGCTGCACGATGCCCAGGTCGGCGACCGCATCGTGCTGCCTCGTGGCGAGGTCGAGATCGTCGCGATCGACTACGCCAGCGAGCCGCCAGGCGAGCCAGTGCCCTTGGGGTACGACTAGCGGCAGCCGTCGTCGACGGAGTAGGCGAAGCCGACATCTCGCTTCGCGACCAGCTCGATCACGTACAGCCCCAGCGGCTCGAGCTCGGTCATCGTGCACCGCGTCCACAACGCACCCTTGACGGTGCAGTCCTCGGCACCCGGGTAGCCACAGCGGACCCGCTTCGGCAGGAACAGCACGAGCAGCACCGCGATCAGCCCGGCGATCTGCTTGCCGCGTGACGACATGCTCGGGTGCTGCACGAGGGCGATGGTACATGTGCCCCTCGGGTTCCGCCGGTGCATCCCCCGGGATGCGAGCCGGCTTCCAGCGGCGCCGACAACTCCGCGAGCTCACAGGCGGCAGGCGCGTGGCACATCCGCTGCACCAAGCCAGCTCATCATGTCCACCACTTCCTCGCTGTCGTCGTCCACTTCCTCGTTCTCGTCATTCTCCTCGGTCGGCACGCCAGACCTCGCGGCCGTGCAGGGAGGCTGCGGCCGGGGGCGGTGCTGCTGCCCGTCGCCGACGGTCATCGTGGCACCGGCGGCCGCACCCGCACCGGCACCGGTCGCGCCCCTGGTGTCGACCAGCGTCGCCGTCAACTATCGCTGAGGCATCGAACGAGGCGTGCTACCACCAGCGCATGCTGCGCTGGATCCTCACGCTCACGCTCCTCGGGCTCGTCTCGACCACCGCGGTCGCCGAGCCGGTTTGCAAGCCGGGCACCGGCAAGATCACGGTGCGGTTCAAGCCCGACGCGTCGCTGTTCGACCTCGGGCTGTGGCTGTCGTCGGTCACCTGCAAGAACGTCGTGTTCGGCGCCGACGTCGCGAAGCACGCGACCAAGCTGAACCTGATCGTGCCGAACACGCCGATGACGCCAAAGCAGGCGATCCAGCTGTTCGTCGATGCCGTGCAATCGACTGGCCTCGTGGTCAAGCAGAAGCCCAACACGTTCGCGATCTCGCTCGGGCCCAAGCACCCGAAGCACTGTCCGGACCTCGTGGTCGACGACCTCGCGGGCGGTCCCCTCCCGCCGGTGACGCCACCGGCGGATCCAACGCCCGATCCCGACGCACAGGCGCTGGAGGATCAGGTCGCGAAGACCACGCGCAGGATCGACGACACGCATTACGAGATCAAGCAGGTGCTGATCGATGCCGCGCTGGCGAACCCGATGGCGTTCATGAAGGGCGCGCGCGTCGTGCCGGCGATGAAGGACGGCAAGCCCTCGGGGTTCAAGCTGTACGCGATCCGACCGAGCTCGGTGTACGCGCGCATCGGGTTTGCCAACGGCGACACGCTGACGGCGGTCAACGGGTACGCGCTGACGACGCCCGACACGGCGCTCGAGATCTACACCAAGCTCCGCGATGCGAAGAAGCTCGACGTGCTGCTGCTCCGGCGCGGCAAGCCGGTGGCGTTGACGATCACGATCGTCAAGTAGGCGTCAAGTAGGCGTCACGTAGGCGGAGGTCGCAGGCACGAAGCTGGTTGCGTCTCGCACGCGACCTGGCGATCCTCGGCTCGTGCGATGGCAGGTGCTCGCGGTCGGATTCGTGGCGTGCAGCAACGACGCGCCGGACAAGCCGCCGGATCCGGCGACCTGCCTCGTCGAGCCCGCGCCAGGTACAGGCGAGGCCACCTATTACGACGCCGATGGCTCGGGCAACTGCAGCTTCGACCCGTCGAGCGATCTGATGGTCGCGGCGATCAACGGCGTCGACTACGACAACGCGAAGTGGTGCGGCGGGTGTGTCGAGGTGACCGGCCCCGACGGTGAGGTCACGGTGCGCATCGTCGATCAGTGCCCTGGCTGCGAGCGTGGCGATCTCGACCTCAGCCGCGAAGCGTTCGCGAAGATCGCGCCGCTATCGGCCGGCCGCGTGCCGATCACGTGGCGCGCCGTCGCGTGCCCGGTGCAAGGCACCCTCGGCTACCAGTTCAAGGACGGCTCGAATCCGTTCTGGACCGCGATCCAGATCCGCAACCATCGCTATCCGATCGCCAGCGTCGAGGTCCGCGACGAGGCCGGCGCGTTCCAGCCGCTCGCGCGCGCGAGCTACAACTTCTTCATCGAGGAGGGGCTCGGCGAGGGGCCGTACCTGATCCGCGTCACGGACACCCGCGGTCACAGCGTCGAGGACATGATCGCCCTCGGCGACGACGTCGAGCGCAAGGGTGCGACGCAGTTCCCGACCTGCCCGTGAGCTCGTGATGCTATCGCTCGCTCGACGCCGCCAGTGCGAGCGTCAGATCACCGAGCCGGACCAGCCCGGCCCAGCTCCACACCGTCCCCGGCGCGTCGATCTGAACGTCGGCCCCGATGTCATCGCCCGCCACGAGCTCGATCGCCAGCGGCAGCGGCGGCAGCGTGATCACGCCGAGCGGCGTCGTCCTGCCCTCGTACACCAGGGACCATGACAGCTCGAGCGGTAGCGAGGCGCTCGCGTGACCGCGGCGGTCGTCGAGCCAGGTCGCGGGGACGCGCGTCGGCGTGGCGAGAGCGAGGTGGACGTCGGTCAGCACGGCGCCGCGACCGATCACCGTCGACGGGATCTCGATCGGTGCGAGCGCGAGCTCGAGCCGCTGTACGAGCAGCGCCCCGGAGGGCTCCGCCAGCACGGCGAGCTCTCCCCGATCGATCGTCAGCGCCACGACGCCGGTCTCCCAGCCGTCAGGCGTCCAGCGCGCTGCGGTGATCGCGCCAGCGCTGGCCGACACCGCGAGCGCGGTCTCGGTCGCGAGCTGCTCGCGCAGGCTGTTGGTCGGAACGTCGGGGGCAGCCGCAGTGGCGCAGCCAAGGAGTGGAAGCAGGAAAAGCCAGGGTGCACGCATGACCCGCCGCGTAAGCGACGCGCGGGCCAGTGGTCGAACCAGTTAGATGTTTGCGATCTCGATAACTTGACCAGCGCGGGTGTCCGATTCGCCGGACGCGGTGGCTCGTCGAGCAGTCACTTGCCGTGGTTGAGCTTCTGGATCGTCGAGCTGGTGCTCGACGTGAAGTACCAGCTGAAGCTCGTCGGATCATCGTCGAGGTTGCAGCGCGCCAGGATGTAGAACCAGTTCTTCGAGCCGACGGCCATGCCGAACGTGGTGGCCATCGGACCGACGGTGCCGGAGGTCGGGGTGCCAGTCTGGACGACGTAGGTACACAGCGCGCGGGTGGCGCCGAGCCGGACCTTGAGCGCGGTCCAGCTCGCCGGATAGGTCGGGATCGTGCGGTGCGGACCCGTTGGATTGCCGGGCGGAAACATGTCGCTCTCGCTCGCGCCGGTCGCGAGGAAGTTCCCCTTCTCGAGCTGGTAATGCTCCTCCCGCAGCTTGAGCTCGGTGACGAACGCGCTGACCTCGGCATCGCCCTTGGCCTTGCGTCCCTGGCTCGCGAAGCTCGGTAGCGCGATCGCGGCGAGGATCGCGATGATCACGCAGACCACCATCACCTCGAGCAAGGTGAAGCCGGTCTGTCCGCGACGCATCGAGCTCATGCGTCCGTTATCCGGCCATTTGGCGCCGCCATCGAGGCGCGCTGGGGTAGCCGGAGATGATTTCGCGGTGCTGATGTAGGTCAGTTGTTAGCCGGAGCCGCCACCGGCATCCGAGCCGGAGGTATCCGAGCCGGCGCTACCGTCCGAGCCAGGGTCGGAGCCGCTGCCCGAGCCGCCGCTGCCGGTGTTCGGCGACTCGCGCGTGAACACCTCGACGCCGGCGATCGAAAGCGCATCGCGCAGCTCGTCCCAGTCCTTCTGGACGACATCGCCAGCGACGATCACATCAGCGCCCGCGCCAGCGGTCTTGCAGGTCGAGACCGCCTCGTCGCGGGTCATCTGTCGGCCCTCGACCGTGATGCCTTCCGACGCGATGAACACCGAGCAGCGCCGCGGTCCAGCGTCGATCGGTTCGGCGACCAGGCCCTGGCCGGACCCCGGGCCCGAGCCGGGACCCGAGCCGGCGCCGTCTCCCTTGCCCTTGCCGAAACCCCACCCGCCCCCACAGGTCCCGTAAACGATCGCGAGGATGATCGCGCCGATCAGCAGGATGACGAGCCCGATCTTGCGGCGGGTGCGCCGGCGGTCCAGCTCCTTTGCGACCTGCTTGGCCGAGGGCGGCTTGATCGAGATCACGTCGTGCGGATTGGTACCTGGCTTGTGGTCGGTCATGGCTTGTTCACGGGTGCGGGCTCGACGATCGCGGCCTGGCCGCGCTGGTCGACGAGGCAACGTGCGACGTCGGTATCGAGCCCCTTGTTGATCGGGGTCAGGCGGTCGTCGCGCGGGACCGCGGGCGAGATGATGACGATGTGCCGGGACAGATCCGGCACGCCGAGCCGGAGCGCCGCGACCGCGCACAGCCGGAGGTCCGCGGAGCGATCCCCGAGATACTGCAGCCGCACCGTCGGATCGACGTTCTGCTCGAGCAGCGGCGTGTCGAGTCGATGGACCTTGCCGTCGCCCTCGATCGCCTCGATCGTGTTGGTCACCGAGATCCGGATCACGACCGGCGATCGCGCGGCCAGATCGGCCTGGAGCTCGGCGAGCGCGCGCTGCTGGAGCGCCGCGAGCTCGGGTGGTGGCGGCGGCGGGCGCGGTGGCTGGGGCACGGTCAGCTTCGGGGCCGTCGCCGCCGCGACCGCCTGTTGCGCCGCCGCCGCGCGGATCAGCGCGACGAATACGACGATGAACAGCACGTCGAACAGCGACGTCAGATCGGGCGGCTTGCGGACCCGCCCGCGCAGCCGGGCCTTCATTTCGCGACCTCGCGCTCGGCCAGCCGGTGGGCATCCCACGCCTCGAGGTTCTTCTCGCACGCGTCGACCCACGAGGTCAGCTTCATCGAGAAGCTTGCCGATAGCAGGATGCTGCACGCGAGGCCGGCGACCGTGGTCCAGACCTTGACCGCGAGTGGCCCCAGCAGCTTGGTGACATCACTACCTGTGTACGACAGCGCGAGCCCGATCCCGAGCACCGTCCCGAGCAGACCGAGCTGGCGGAGCAGATCGGTCCAGAACGCCAGCGCGGGCTCGAGTCGCTGCGCCCGCATCTGCCAGCTCCGCACCTGCTTCTGCGCCCACCCGGGGTCCTTGGCATGGATGATCGCGTGGGCCTCGTCGCGGATCTCGTGGGCCGTGAGCGAGCTCGGTGCCTTCGTGCCCGGCTCGTCGGCGATCAGCTCGAACCCGAGGTAGTCGGTCAGCGCGCGGACCCAGGCCAGCTCGCGGTGGACGTGCCAGTACCCGCCGAGAAACACGACGACGATGAAGCCGCACAGAAAGATTGTGAGACCCCATCCCTGGACGAACGTCCCCATCTACCGGGCATCATATTCGAGGAGGCCGAGCTGCGGCGGCAACGCATCACGATTCATCACGAGTGAGCGGCAACGCGCGGTCAGATCGCGCATGCTCGTTCCATGCGGCGGAGCGCGGCCATCGTCGGTTCGATCGTGGTTCACGCGGTGATCCTGGCCATCGTGCTGCTGGTCCCGCGGCAGCCGCGCCCCGTCGCCCGTGAGGCCGCCCCCCGGGTCGCCATGCTGACGCCGATCGATCTCGTGCCGCTGGCCGCCACGCCCGTGGCGCCGGGCGGTGGCGCGATCGGTGGAGGAGCGCCGGTTCGGTCCCGCCCGCGCGTCCGTCCTGCCTCGGTCTCGACCGATCTCTCGCAGGTCTCGTGGAGCGTCGACCGCGGCGACTCCGCCAGCGGCCTCGGCACCGGTCGTGGCAACGGGCTGGGCGGAGGTCCTGGGGCGGGCTCGGGCTTCGGGCTCGGTGGAGCCAACCTCGAGCGCGCGGAGCTGCCGCCGCCACCGCCGCCGCCGCCTCCCATCGTGTCCAAGGCGCGGCCGGCGAAGCTGGTCTATCCGACCCGCGAGCGCGAGGCCGAGGACGGCGAGCCGTTCGTCGCGCGGGTGATCGTCGATCACGAGGGCTACGTGGTCGGTGCGCACCTCGTGCGCGGGCAGGGTGGGCGGCGGGACGAGGTCGCGACCGAGATGATCTGGAAGTTTCGCTATGCGCCGGCGCTCGACGATGCCGGCATGCCGGTCCGCTCGACGCTGGATCAACCGTTCCTCGTCCAGTGAGCCGCCGCCGTCCGCAGGTCGGACTGGGCGACTTGTCACCCGAGGTCGGCGCACTGTCACCTGCAGGTCGGCGATCACGAGGCCGTGGTCCTTTCTGATCAGCAAGTTCGCCGTGGCACGACCCCTGCTCTAGCCCTGGTCACCACCACAAAGGATCCAGCCATGTCGAACCTCCCCCCGATCGATCTCCAGGTCCTCCAGGCCGTCACCGGCGGTGTCCGCGGCGCCAGCAGCGGCAGCGGCATCGACGGTGTCCTCCAGACGCTCAACTCGATCACCGACTCGATCAAGGACATCTCGACCAAGACGTCCGGGTTCTCGAGCTCGCAGATGATGCTGCTGTGCGTGATCGCGATGCAGCGCACGCAGCCGGCCGGCGTCGTGCTGGTCGGCGGTCGCGGGCGCTGGTGACCGTCGCGCCGCGCGGACCCACGCGGCGGGCGATACACTCCGTGCATGCGCGCGATCGCGATCACCCGACCCGGCGGTCCCGAGGTCCTCGCTCTTGTCGAGCGTCCACGTCCCGAGCCCTCGCGTGGCGAGGTCCGCGTGCGCGTCCGTGCGACCGCGGTCAACCGCGCTGATCTGCTGCAGCGGCACGGTGCCTATCCAGCGCCGGCGGATGCGCCGGCCGATATCCCGGGGCTCGAGATCGCCGGCGAGGTCGAGGCCCTGGGGCCTGGCGTCCAGCGCCTCGCGATCGGGGATCGCGTGTTCGGCCTCGTCGGTGGCGGTGGCTACGCCGAGGCGATCGTGTCGCACGAGCGCGCGCTGGCCAAGATCCCCGATGGGCTCGACTTCGAGCACGCCGCAGCGATCCCCGAGGCCTTCATCACGGCGCACGATGCGATCGTCGGCCAGGGTGGACTGGTCGCCGGTGCCTCGCTGCTGGTGCATGCGGTCGGCAGCGGCGTCGGCACGGCCGCCGTGCAGCTCGGCTCGGTGCTCGGCGCGTTCGTGGTCGGAACCGCGCGGTCGCAGGCCAAGCTCGATCGCGCGACCGCGCTCGGCATGCACGCCGGCGTCGTCGTCGATGGCGGCAAGTTCGCGGATGCGGTGCGCTCGCAGGATCCGGTGGGGCCCGCGGTGATCCTCGAGCTGGTCGGTGGCAGCTATCTCGCCGAGGATCTGCGCTGCGTGCGTCCGCTCGGTCGCATCGTGCTGGTCGGGCTGCTCGCAGGTGCTCGCGCCGATGTCGATCTCGGGCTGGTGCTGCGCAAGCGGATCCGCGTGCTCGGGACGGTGCTGCGGTCGCGCCCGCTCGAGGAGAAGCTCGCGGTGATGCGGACGTTCGAAGACCAGGTCGTGCCGCTGTTCGCGCGCGGCCTGCTCGCGCCGGTGATCGATACCGTGCTCGATCTCGACGCGGCGGGCGAGGCGCACACGCGGATGGCGAGCAACGTCGGGTTCGGCAAGATCGTGCTGCGCGTCTAGTCGAGCGCGACGTCGAACCACACCGCCCAGTGATCCGAGCCCTCGGGGTAGTCGACGCCGCCCGCGGCGATCCGCAGGTCGCGCGCATACAGGTTGTCGGTCCGGATCTGGAACGCGGGCAGCCGCATCGTCGCGGTCTGGACTGGCACCGCGCCGGTGAGGCCGATGCCACCGAGGTAATCGTCGACCACCGCCGCCTGTTCCTGCCCGACGATCGCCTCGGTCGCGAGCAGGGGCACGGCCGATTCGACCCACGCCCACGGGTTGGTGTTGAAGTCTCCGCCGACGACGAGCGGCGCCTCGCCGACGTCGGTCACCGCGCCGTGGAGCTGGCGCACGCGATCGCCGGCGCCGATCCGGACGTCGAGGTGGAGGTTGACGATCCGCACCCGGCGCCCGCCCACAGTGACGTCGGCGGCGAGGGCGATCCGGTTGCGTGATTTGACCGCCTGCTCGATGAACGGCAGCTCGCGCAGCGCGACATCCTCGAGCGGATAGCGCGACAGGATCGCGATCCCGTGGGAGTGATCGTCGTCGAGCCGCGCCGGCGCGTACACCCAGGTCATCGCGAGGGCCTCGGCGAGCCGGCGGCTGCGCGTCGTCGACTCACCAGGGTGCGCCTCGATCTCCTGCACCAGCACGACGTCGGCGGTGGCGAGATCAGGCGATGCCTGGATCGCCGCGGCGAGTGCGGCGACGTCCTCGCCGTAGTGCACGTTCCACGACACGACGCGCAGCGTGTCCGCCGCGGTGTCGAGCGTCGCGGGGACGGGCCCGATCTCCGGCGCGAGCGGACCGGTGACCGCGTCGATCGGCTCCCAGTCGCCGCCCGGCGAGATCTCGACGCAGCCGGTTGCGGCGAGCAGCAGCACGAGGCCGCGCGCGATCACGGCCGGACTCCGAACGCGAGCCCGAGCCACGGCGCGGCGCCGCCCTCGCCGACGACGAGCGAGCCACTCGCGCGCACCACGATGCGTCGCGACGCGCGCTCCCATCCGATCGACGCGAAGCCTCCCGCGCCCGCCTCACTCATGCCGTCCCAGTCCGGCACGGGCGATGGGATCCGGCTTTCGACCAGCGTCGCGCCGAGCTCGCCGAACAGCGCGTGCTTGCCGAACCGCAGCAGGCGGGCGTGCACGTACGGCGCGGCGGTCGCGATCTGCTGGTCGCGGACCACTGCGAACGAGACGGCAGCGCCGATCGCGAGCCGCGACGTCACCGCGAGCTCGTAGCCGAGGCCATACGCACCGCCCTTCCCGAGCAGCTCGACGTAGAACAGATGGCGACTGACCGGCGCGGGCGCCGGGATGGTCGCGCGAACCTCCTCCGCAGACGCGACACTCGAGCACGCCAGCAAGACCAGACCGATCGCCCTCGACATGATCCGCGAGATTAGCCCCCGCCGCACGCTGGCATAGCCCGCCATGCCGGTCAGCGTGGCCGCGGTCACCGTGGCGGTGCGGCGATCCGGTAGACCGGCAGCAAGTTGACGCGCTCGTCCCACGCTGGATGCTGGTGATAAAACCAGGCTAATCGGCGGGCGGGAGACTTCGCGAGCTCGGGGTCGGCAGCGATTGCCTGATCGAACGTTGCCTGCAGCGTGGGGTCCGCGGCGAGCATCGCGCGCGCCTGCTCCTCCACGACGTACGCCTCCATGTATTCCTTCTGCTCGAACGCCACGTTGAAGTGACCCCACGCGGCGAGCGAGTCGGGCAGCGCCGGATCGAACAGGTGAACGACGAGCCGCGCGAGCGGCTGCGCGATCGGGACGAAGATCGCGTGCTGCTCGAGCTTGCGGGTCTCACCGGCCCACGCGCCCTCGATCGTGGTGCGGGTCCGGCCCTCGAACGGAGGCAGGTACGTCACCTTGCGCGCGCGCATCGTCTCGACCGCGTGCGTACCGCCCACCGGCTGGTAGTGAATGCCGTGGTGATCGAGGATCGCACCGACCAGCTTCGCGAATCCGCCGTCGACGATGTAGCCGCCGCGCGGCACGTCGACCGTGACGTCGGGGATCAGCTCGTCGTGGAGCGGCACGTTCCACACCTCCGGCTTGGTCTCGTCGTAGACCAGCCAGGTGCTGCCCGAGATCTCGGACGGACGCTTCTCGTAGGCGTAGCCACGAAACGCGAGCGGGCGCGTGCGCGGACCGGTCTTCCACCCGAGCGTCAGCTTCGATCCGCCGAGCGCGGCGGAGGCGCGTGAGGTCTGGTCGGCGACGGCGCGCCACCGCGAAGCACTGCGGATCGCCTCGGCGAGCACGGTCTCGAGCACGTGGTAGGTCGCGCGTGCGCGCTCGCCGAACGTGCGCCAGCTATGCGTCTCGACCAGCACGCCGAGCCGCCCGCGCGCGGCCATGTACCAGTTCGAGAACCGTGGCGGCGCCTCGCCGACCTCGAACCCGGAGGCGGGATCGGCCTCGTCGATGAACGACGGATAGAACGGAACGGGCAGGTGGCCACGCGCGGTCAGCCCGCGCTGGATGACGTCGGACAGGGTGGCAGCGGTCTCCTCCAGCTCGTCGCCGCGCGGTGCCAGCGGTGCAACGATCACGCTGACGTCGTGCTCGAACTTCGCGCCGTCGGTTGCGTGCCGATCGATGAACAGCGTCGGATCCCAGCGCGTGATCACGCGCAGCAGCGCCTGCATCTCGGGCGTGTCGGCCTTCACGAAGTCGCGATTGATGTTCTGGCGCGCGCCGTTGGTGCGGAATCCCATCTCCTCGGGGCCCCGCTGGTTCGGGCGGTGGTTCGGACCGAACCGCTCGTGGCCGTCGGGGTTGACCACGGGCACGAACACGATCGACACGTGATCGAGTGCGCCGCGCGCGACCATGCCGGCGAGCAGGTGGCGCAGGAACCAGAACCCGGCATCCTTGCCTTCGATCTCGCCGGCGTGGATCCCGGCCTGGATGTAGATCACCGGCAGCGCCGCCTTGCGCGCGATCCGCAGCACGACGATCGGCCGGTCCTGACCGGTGCGTCCGATCTCCTCGCAGCCGACGCCTGGATAGACGCGGGCAAAGTCGCGGCACAGCCGGACCGCCTCGTCGTAGCGGCCGGTGCGCTTCCATTGCGACTGTTCAGCCGTGGTCAGCAGCGACGGCGGCTCGCGTGGTGGCATCGATCGAGTCGACGGGCACGCGGCCAAGACAAACAGGCCCACGAGCGCATGGCGCATGGGCCTGTCGTTACCACGTCGAGCGCGGTCGCGTTGCTTAGCGGTGGTCGCGGATCACGGGGCCGCGATCACGGCGATCGTCGCGCCGGTCCTCGCGCCGGTCCTCGCGGCGATCCTCGGCGGGGCGATGGTCGCGAATCACCGGAGCCGGGCGGCTTTCGCGAACGACGGGTGCGGGGCGATGGTCGCGGATCACCGGCTCGGCACGGTACGGCTGGCGATTATCGCGGACGACCGGCTGACGGTATGGCGCGCGATTGTCGCGCACGACCGGCTGGCGGTACGAGGAGCCGCGGTTGCGCGAGACATAACCGGCCGGACGATAGCGGCGATAGCGGTACGGCTCGCGAATCGAGATCACCGCGCGCGGTGCACTCGCATAGACCCAGCCGCCCGTATAGACATTCGAGCGATACCAACCGCCGTTGTCGAACCGCCAGTAGTAGTTGTCGGAGTAGAAGATCGGCTCGTCGTAGTCAGCGATCACCTGAACACCAGGCGCGGCATAGACGAGATCGGGTGAGCTGGCAGTGGCGGTGTATGAACCGCTGTAGCCGACTGTTCCGGTGCCGTAGCACCCCGTCGCGAAGGCAGTTGCAGCAAGGACGCTTAGTGTGAGTCGTGACATGTTGACTATTAGAGCACCCTCCGTGCCAGAGGTGTAGCGCTTCGAGATCACACGGACCGGCGCCCCGGACGTGAATGAACTGTGGCCACGCGGCACGTATCGAGGACGTCACACCCGGTGGCTGTTCGAGCTTTGCGCATGTACGGCGATGTGAAGGATCTCTCCGATCGGAGGTCGATGAATATCTCGCCGGCTTGCTCGTCCCTCGCCGAGGACGTCCGGTCGAAGACGCGTGAAGCGCTAACCACTCGACTGATCGGTCAGACGATCGCGCGTGTCGGGGTCGACCCCTACATTGCACACAACGACACCTTGCACGCAGCGCGCGGGCCGAAGCCGAAATCGTCAGCGAAGCGATCGCCCGAGAACCAGCTCCGACCCGCGATCCTCGACGCAGGGAGCGCCCGAGAAGCGATCGCGGAGCCGAACAATCGCCGACGAACGTCCGAGTCCAAGAAGTGGTACTGACCGGCGCTGTCATTTGACGCGCTGCATTCTTGTTTCGGACAACCAGCACATTTTGCGCTAATTGTCGTTGTGCGTGACTTGTGTCGGCGGGATCGTGCCGGCATGCGATGGAACCCGATTTCGCTCGCCCTTGTCCTCGCAATCCCTGCTTGCGGTCCCACGGCCAAGAACGATCCCGACGGTGGGAACGGTAGTGGTAGTGGCAATGATGATTCCGGTGGCGGCGGCAACGTCGACGCTGCGATCTGTGGCTCGCAGACCGAGCAGATCGATACGACGCAGCAAGGTGATCCGCCGGATCTGCTCGTCGTGCTCGATCGTTCGGGGTCGATGAGGGATTCGATCGACATCTTCGGCCCGTCCAAGTGGGACATCATGGACGGCGCGCTGACCTCGGTCGTGACGTCGAAGCAGACCGCGATCAAGTTCGGGGTCCTCGAGTTTCCGAGCGACAACAACTGCGCTGTCGATACCGCGCCCGAGGTCCCGATCCAGATCAGCGGCGGGGCTGCGGTCACCAACTTCTTCGCCAACCGCGGGCCGAACGGCGGCACGCCGGCAGCGAACTCGTTGCAGTCCGCGCTCGCGTACTACTCCACGCTGCCGGTCAATCCCGCCGGACGCTACGTGATGTTCGCGACGGATGGTGTCCCGGAGTGCCCCGGCAACAACGACACGAACACCGTCGAGGCCGTCAGTGGGCTGTTGAATGCTGGCATCAAGACGTTCGTGCTCGGGTTCGGCTCGTTCGGCGGTACGGACCTGCTGAACGCCGCCGCGACGGCGGGAGGGACGGCGCGCCCGGGCACGAAGAAGTTCTACGAGGCGACCAGCGCCGCGGAGCTCGACCAGGCGCTCAACGACATCGCCGGCGGCGTGATCGTGCCGTCGTGCAGCTATGCGCTCGCGACCGCGCCACCCGAGCCCGACAACGTCACGGTGTCGGTCAACGGGGTCCCCGTGCCGCGCGACCCCAACCACGCCCAGGGCTGGGACTACCACCCGGACGCGATGACAATCACGTTCTTCGGGACGGCCTGCGATCAGATCAAGTCCGGCGCGATCACCGACGTCAAGTTCGAGTACGGCTGCCCGGGCCCGATCATCAATTGAGACCTCCGGATAGCCCCTCGGCCCGACGGCCTCGGGGCTATCCGGTCAACTAGCTCAGACGATCTCGATCCAGATCTCGTTGCGGCGGAGCATCGGCAGTGTCCACGGCGCGTCGTAGCCCGCGAACGAGATGCTGCCCTTCGCGGAGACCCCGGCATCGACCAGCGCACGCAGCAACAGGCGCTCGTGCTTTTCGATGTTCTTCGTGGTGAGCGGGCCACGGAACTTGAGCGCCGCGATCTTGCGCTCGGGAATCTCGCGCAGGAGCACGCGACCATCCTCGGGGGCCGGCAGCGACTCAAAGCCACGACCCGGCGGCATCACGAACGCGACGGTGAAGGCACCGTCGCGCATCGCGGCGACGACCGGCGTGGTCATCTCGAGCTCCTCGCCATTGCTGTTCGAGCCGAAGATGTAGCAGGCGAGGCGGCCGAACCCCCGGTCGAGCGCACCCTCGATATCCTCTGCCTCCACCGTCGCGTGGGCCTCGAGCCGGTACGGATAGCGCCGCATCTCGAGGCCGCTCTTCCGGTCCAGGACCTCGAACGCCGGCGACTCCGTGAACCAGCGGGCGAGCTGCCAGCGCAGCGCACCGAGGGCGAGCGCTGCTGCCCCACCCAGGAGGACGCTCCGCTTGCCGCCGCCCAGGGCCGCAGCCACGCCAGCGCCGACTGCGACCGCGCCGAGCCCCGCGGCGAAGCCCAGGTTTCGGCGCTTCGTCACGTGGTTGGGCTGCGTCGCCGGCTTGGGGAAGTGCTCGAGGAACGACGGGAGCGGCGGAGTGGTCGGATCGACGGCGGTGTCCATGTGCGAGGCCCCAGCAAGCCTCATGCCCCGCGACAGGGCGTGCGCTGCGGTCACGGCTCGAACGTCTCGGCGCAGAGGGTGGCGCGGTAGTCGAGCGGCAAGCCCGCACTGTCGTCGAATGCGCCGACCCACAGCCAGTACGGCGTGTTCGCGGTGACCGGGATCAGCTCAAGCTCGCCCGGGCTGGCGCTGGTCAGCGTGCCACCGGGGGCAGTGATGCTCGGCGTGTTCGCGCCGAACAGAAAGAAGTCGAGGTCCGCGCCAACCGCCGGCCACTCGACGCGCACGACCAGGTGGCTCGCGTCGGCCACGGTGAACGCGTAGGTGTCGCGATCGAGGTACTCGTCCGCGATCAGGCTCATCGCGGCCGAGCCCTGGATCAGCGCGGGCGTGCCGGGCGTCGCGGCGATGTTCGACGGCTCGGGAGTGTCCGTCGTGGCCACCGTGGCAGTCGCGGCATTCGCGACATAGCGAACCTCCACCATGTCGTTGCCCGTGTTCCCGGTACCGTCGTTCGCCTCGACGAACGTCGTCGTCGCAGGCGCGGCGCATCGCGTGGCGAGCTCGTAGGTCACGACCTTCGCGCGATAGGCGAGCGGCTCCGCGATGTCGGCGGCGTTCAACGCACCGACCGCGACCTGGTACTCGCCCGCCGGCAACACCGCCGCGAGCCCGATGCCATGCTCGATCGCGGGCACGAACGACGCCAGCGTCACCGGGTCGCCCGCGCCGTCGAGCAGCAGGCCTTGCGCGAGCACGAGGCTGTCGAGGCCAGTGCCGGTGAGCGTCAGCACCGCGCCGCTGTTGACCGGTACGCTGAACGTGAACGCGTCGATGTCGACCAGCCCATTGCCGTTCTCAGCGGGCTCGAAGTGACCGGGATCGACCTTGCCGCAGTACACGGTCGACGCGCCGAGCGCGAGCCCGCTGACCTCGGCGGTCCCCGCCGGCATCGCGAGCGTGTTGTTGGTTGCGTCCTCCGCTTCGAGGAAGTCGCAGCCCTCGGGTAGATCGACTCCATCATCGCCTCCACACGCCGCGAGCCCGAACATCATCAACACCGCTGCGCGACGAACCTGCATCGAATCATTCAGCCCGATCGTCGCAGGCCGGTCTAGAGCTTCCGGTCGTCGTCGCGGTGCGACGCCCCCTGCGTCGTCATCGTCTCAGAAGTCGCCTTCGGGAGGCGCCTGTCCTTCGCTCCACAGGTTGATCGACAGCGCGCCATCGGGGTAGCCGCGAAACGCCCACGGATCGAAGCCCTTCGCTGGATAGAAGCCGCGCGGATCGATCGCGACGCGCCAGATGTTGGCCGAGTTCTGATCCATGCCGCTCGAAAAGTCGGTGTTGATGATGACCTTGAACTCGCGCTGGCTCGCCGTGTTGGTCAGCTTGCTGGCGGTGAAGTGGAGGTGCGGTCCCGACGAGCATCCCGTGCTTCCAGCCTGGCCGATCTTGTCGCCCTTCTTGACCACCTGACCGGGCACCACCGTGATCGTGCTCGCCTTGAAGTGCGCGTAGTAGCTGAGCAGCTTCTCGTCGAACGTGGTGCCCGCGCCGCCGTCGACGGTGTGCTCGATAAACACCTCACCTTGCATCTTCTCGTTGGCGTCCGGGCAGGCGATCGAGACATCGCGATAGCGCGCGGCGGTCACGACGCCGTCCGCAGCCGCGTAGATGTCGATGCCCGTGCTCAGGCCGATGTCCCAGCCATCGTGATTGCGATCGGGCTCCCAGGTGGTCTTGTCACGGCCTTTCCAGTCGAGCGTCTTCGCGACGGCGCTGCCGAGGGGATCGCCGTAGTCGGTCTTTGCGTCGACCGTGTAGCCGCGCGCGAAGTCGAACCCGGTGCCGGTCGCGGCCACGTTGCCTGCGTACGGGCGGCCGAACACCGGCATCTCGCGCGGCGCGACGGTGAAGATGCAGTTCTTCTTGCCGTCGACGGCGCGAAAGGCGCGCCCGAGCGGCACGTTGCCGGGGCCAACGTCGAGATGCAGGTGGCCGTCGCATCGCACGACGACGTTGTTGGTCAGGGTCGTGGAGTACAGCCCCGCGCGCTGGATCGTGCCGGTCGTCGAGGAGCCCGCGAGGTACTTGCACGGATCGCTGACCACGTTGGTATAGCTCGCGAAGCCCCAGCCGCCCGTCGGCCAGGTCATGCTGCAGTAGCGGCCCATGTTCGCGGGCGTCGGGATGTTGAGCTCGGACACCGCGGTGCCGAGTGTGGGCGCGTCGTCGGGCGTGTCATCCAGCGCGCAACCTGCGACTGCCGTGCTCACGCACAGCGCGATCGAGAAATTCAGCTTCATGCGCCCGGTAGAGCGGGCAGCGAGTCGCGTGTTACCGAAATCGTCCGCCTAACATGCCGCCGCCGCCCCACCGCTATCGACCGCCGCCGCTGGTAGACGCGCGCCCGGCTCGTTTCCGGGGGAGACAGCGCCTCAGCAGTCGTCCTTCGACTCGTAGGTGACGTCCTTGGCATCGACGAACCACCACTTGCCTTCGTGGGTCTGCAGGTGGCCGACCGTCGACGACGGCACGCCGACACCGGTGGCGCGGCGCCAGATCTCGACCAGCGTGCAGCGCGGGGTGCCGATGATCTTCTGGGTGCAGCCTCCGGCGGTGACCACGAATGCGATCACGGCGTCGCGCCGCGCCTCCACGATCACGCGACAGCGTTGATCGACCTTGGTCCCGGGCGTGACATCGGTCGGCTGCTTCGAGCGCGCAGGTGAGCGAAACGTGTACGTCGTGAAGTAGCGTGCGGTGCCACGCGTGAGATCGACGCGACCATCCGGTCGGACGTTGAACGCGTGGAGCTCGGTCAGCTCGGCATCTGGCATGATCGCGCGAGCGCGCACGCGCGCCGTCGCGAGCCACGCGCTCGGATCGAACGCTGTCGGCGGGTAGTCGGACTTCGATTCGATGTGCCCGTTGCCCGGAAAGCTCGGATCGTCCACATGGACCTCGATCCGCGTGCCGGGCAGCGTGGTCGCGTCCTGGCCGATCTTCGTGTTGCCGCCGATCGACACGTTCGGGCCGATCTGGATCGTCTCGCCGCCGGTCGCGGCATCGACCCGGGCGCTGGGCCGACCGTCCGACCTGGGCTTTGCATCGACGGTCGCGGGCGAGTGAGGCATGACCGGCGCTTGCGGCGTCGGTGCGGGAAGCGCGTCGGGAATCGCCGCATCCGGTGACGCGACGACGCCGACCTGCGGTGGCACGACAGCGGGCGGCGGATCGCGCATCGCGGTCAGTGCGATCGCGATGATCGCCGCGATCAACGCGAGTAGCCCGATCCCGATCGCGAGCCGTGGACGCGCCGGCGCGGCGGGTGTTGACGTCGGCGACGCGGGCAAGGTCGCCGCGACGTGGATCGATCGCGGTGTCAGCTGCGGCGCGTCCGACAGGTTGCGCCGGCGCGAAAGTCCTGCCGTCGATGCAAGCGAGCGCCACTCGGGGTCAGGGATCGCGAGCGATGCGGCCTCGAGCGCGGTCGCCATCGCACCGGCCGACGCGAACCGCTTCGCGGGATCCTTGGCCAGCGCGATCACGAGGATGTGCTCGAGCGCGACGGGGATCTCGGGCCGCAGCGCGCGCGCGACCGGCGCCGGCTGCTCGAGATGGGCCCGCATCAGATCGTAGAGCGTCTCGCCTGCGAACGGCGGCCGTCCGGTCATGCACTCGTAGAGCAGGATGCCGGCGGCATAGACGTCCGTGCGCGCGTCGATCGCTGCGCCCTTGATCTGTTCGGGCGCCATGTACGCCGGCGTGCCGAGCAACGCGCCGGTCGCGGTGCGCGGCGAATTCGACCCCTGGAGTCCGGGTGCGAGCTTCGCGATCCCGAAGTCGAGCACCTTGGCATGGCCCTCCGCCGTGATCAGCACGTTGTCGGGCTTGAGATCGCGATGCACGATCCCGATCGCGTGCGCCGCGGCGAGCGCCGACAGGATCTCGCCGACCACCTCGACGACGCCACCGAGCGGCGGGTGGCGACCACGCACCAGGTGCGCCAGCGTCGGGCCCGCGATGTACTCCATGACGATGTACGGGCGGCCGTTCGGCAGCAGATCCATGTCGATCACCGCGACGATGTGCTCGTGGCGGATCAGATTCACCGCGCGGGCCTCCGCGAAGAACCGCTCGACCAGCTCGGCGTCCTTCGAGCATTGCTCGGACAGCACCTTGATCGCGACCCGGCTGCCGATCGCGCGCTGCACGCCGAGGTACACGCGGCCCCTCCCACCCTCGCCGATCGTGCGCGCGAGCCGGTAACGCCCGAGCTCGATCCCGAGCAGCGGGTCGTCGGTCCTGGCGAGCGGTGTGCCGTCGTCGGGGCAGGCGCCCGCGCCGCCGTCGCGGTGGCCGCATTCCGTGCACACGAACACCAGCCCAGGGTACCCGTGCGGTAGGTTCGGCGCATGCGTTCCTTGCTCCTCGTGTTCGTGCTCGCTTGCGGTGGCAACCAGTCGGCTCCGGCCACCCCGCCGACGGGAAGTGGCGAGTCGCCGCCGCCCGTCGCGGGCGGTGCGTGCGTCAAGTCCGGCTGCAGCGGCACCGTGTGCACGGACCCCGGCAAGGAGATGGTGACGACCTGCGAGATGAAGGCCGAGTACGCGTGCTACCAGAGCGCGGCGTGCGAGCGCCAGACCGATGGCGCGTGTGGCTGGACGCAGACGCCCGAGCTCACGGCGTGCGTCGCAAATCCGCCGGCGCTGTGAACCCGCGCAGCGGGAACGCGGGATCGCGCTGGAGCCAGTTGTCCGGTCGATAGGAGGCGCGCTCGTCGATCACGTGCAGCGAGTACGCCTGGCGCGACCTCGCAGTGCGGTTCGGGCCGGAGCGATGCGGCAGCAGGCCATGCAGCACGATGCACGTGCCCTGTGCGGCCTGCAGCGGGATCATGCCGGCCTCGGGGAGCGCGCGCTGGTCGAGGATCTCGAACCCGGCGCCGCCGTCGGGCGTGCGGTGGAAGCGCTTGCGCGGGACCTCGTGATGGCCACCGGGCTGCGCCCACATGCAGCCGTTCTCGAGCGTCGCGTCCTCGAGCGCAAACCACAGGCCGGTCGCGCTCGGTGGATCGGTCCACAGGAACGTGTGGTCCTGGTGCGAGACCACCTCGCCGCCGATCAGCGGCTGCTTGAAGATGTACATGCTCTGGAGCAGCAGCGGATGCTCGATCCCGAGTGCCGCCACCAGGGACGCGACCTCGGGATCGCGCGAGAACCGCGAGAACACCGGATCGAGATCGTGCATCGCGTGGCCGAGCTTGTTGATCGCGAGCTCGCGCGGTCGCTGCAGCACGCCAGCCTCGTCGAACGCATCTTCCTCGAAGAACATCCGGATCTGATCGCCGGAGCCGAGGAAGTGGTCGTCGGTCCGCCGGGTTTGCTCGTGCGTGGTGAAGATCGAGATCGGGCCGGGGTCTAGCTCGCGCACCAGCATCGCGGCACGCTCGATCAGCTCCTCGCAGGCGGCGCGGCTCACGAAGTCCGGGAGCACGAGGAAGCCGTCGCGTTCGTAGGCGGCTCGCATCAGTCGAGCACCACCCCGAGCGCCGCCCCCAGGCCGTACGTGAGGCCCGCCGCGGCGAGGCCGAGGAGCAGCTGGCGTCCACCGGAGCGCCACACCGGCCGCCCGGTAAACACCGTGATCGCGGCGCCGATCGCGAATAGCACGACGCCCGACAGCGCGATGCTGAACCCGGTCGCGAGCGGTCCCGACGCGAACATGAACGGCAGCACCGGGAACAGCGCGCCGAACGCGAACAGGATGAACGACGTGATCGCCGCGGTCCGCGCCGAGCCGCCCAGATCGTCCGGATCGAGGCCAAGCTCCTCGCGCGCGAGCACGCCGAGCGCGGTCGCTGGATCCGACAGCAAGGTCCGCGACAGCTGCTCGGCCTCCTCGGACGGGATGCCCTTGGCCTCGTAGATCAGCTGCAGCTCCGCGCGTTCTTCCTCGGGCGCGGCGGCGAGCTCGTCGCGCTCGACCCGCAGCTCGCGCTCCGCCAGCTCGCGCGAGCTGGTCACCGAGATCCACTCGCCGAGCGCCATCGAGCACGCGCCGGCGACCAGGCCCGCCGTGCCGGCGACCAGCGCGGCCTGCGAGCTCCCCGACGCGCCGGCGACACCCATCACGAGCGCGAGGTTCGAGCACAGGCCATCGTTGGCGCCGAGCACCGCCGCCCGCAGCGCATTGCCACCGATGTTGCGGTGCCGGCCCTCGACGCGCGCGAGCTCGCTGCCGTTGACGCCTTGTGGCCGCGACAGCATGAGGCCGAGCACGCGCGCGTGGGCCCGCTCCTCGGCAGGCATCCGCGTGTGCGCCGACTCGGGCTGTCCCTTGTAGTCGTCGCGGCCGGCGGCCTCGCGATTCGCGACGGTCGCGAGGATCACCCGCGCACCAAATCGCCTCGCGGCCCACCGCAGCACGCGTGCGCGCCAGCTCGGACGCCGCGGTCCGGGCTCGACGCCGCGCAGGGACAGCTGGTGCTCCCAGAACGACGCGTGCTTCTCCTCGGCGGCCGCGAGCTCGCGATAGATCTTCGCGACGCCGGGATCACCCTCGACCTCTGCCATCGCGTGGTACTGCGCGGCGCTGTCGATCTCGTCCTGCCGGTTCGAGCGGAACCGTCGCAGGTCGTCGCCATCATCATCGGCCGCGGCCATGGCTGCCAGCTTACGCGCTATCGTGCGCGCATGGCCGATCCGATCGACACCGTCGCGATGCTGAACGCGCACCGCGGAGGCTTCGAGATCGCGCTCGGCCTGTGTTCACCCGCATCACGCCGGACGAGATCGTCTGCGAGGTCCCGGTCGGTCCGCACCTGACGCAGCCAGCTCTGGCAGGTCGTCGTGCAGGACGACGCCGGCCGGCTCGCCGCCACCGGCCGAGTGCGAATGATGACGCTCGATCCGGACGCGGCGCGATCCGGACGCGGCGCTCGCCGGCGAGACCGTCGCGGTCAAGCCGCCGGCGTGAGCACGGGCGGACCGGCCAGCGCGAGGTGGCCGAGCAACCTCAGCGCCGCCACAGGTTGCGCACGGCCTCGGTCCAGTCGACGGCGTTCTCCGCAGCTGCGCGGAACAGCCGGTACATCGCGTTGTCGGGCGCCGACCGGGTGGGCGGATCGGTCGGCGTGACCTCGGGCAGCACGAGCTCGATCGTCGTGACGCCCCCTGCGCTCTCCATCGTCCGATCTGGCGCGACGTGCTCGAGCAGCTTCTGCATCCCGGTGTTCGAGCCCAGCAGCTCGCAGTGGAACCGCTCGATCCCGCGTTCGGCCGCGGCCGCGCACAGCCGGAGGAACATCAGCTTGCCGAGACCGCGTTGCTGCGCCTCGTCGGCGACCGCGATCGCGGCCTCGGCCATGGCATGGCGATCCGGAAGCTTGATGAAGCGGGCGATCGCGAGCCCGATCGGCTGGCCGTGCTCGTCGTCGCGCGTCGCGCCCAGCGCGAGATGATCCTCGTGGTCGACCTCGGTCAGGTATCGCAGCTCGTCGTCGCTGAGCGCCGACTTGGGCCCGAGGAACCGAGCGTAACGCGACTCCGCCGAGAAGCTCGCGAACCCGGCGCGCAGGATCGCCTTGTCCTCGGGGCGCACGAGGCGCAGCCGCACCCACGTCCCGTCCCGCAGCTCGGCGCGTTCGAGGTACTCGGGAGTGAAGTGCCTCGCCGCCATCGCGCGGATGCTACTACGCGGCGACGGGGAACCGGGTGCTCGCCGTGGCAAGCTACAATTCGTCGATGAAACTGCTTCTGCTGGTCGCCGTGCTGGTGGCGGGTTGCTCGGAGGACAAGGCGAAGCCGGCCGAGGCCAACAGCTCGCTGGGGGACAAGCTCGCATCGGCAGGTCGCAAGGTGCGCGACACGGCCACCACGGTGGGTGAGGACGTCGCGGGTAAGGCGAAGGACCTGAGCGACCAGGCGAAGGGTCTCGGCAGCAGCGTCGTCGACCGGACCACTGGCGTCGCAGGAGACGTCGCGGGCAAGGCGACCTCGCTATCGAAGGAGGCGCTCGCTACCGGCAAGCGCGTCAAGGCCGAGCTCGACAAGGTTCACCGCTCGAGCTTCGACTACGACCTCTCGGTCGATGCCACGCCCGAGGCGGCGGCCGCGCACGAGCGCAGGCTCGCGACCATGCCGAACGTCGTGGTCGGCACGACGAACGTCGGCTACGAGCAGGACTCGGACGTCTCGATCCTCGGCACGAAGTATCGCCGTCACTTCCGCGCGACCTGGCGCGCCGGCGATGGCCGGACCGTGCGGCTGTCGTTGTTCACGCAGGAGGAGCTCGACCTGGTCGCGTTCGCGAACCTCCTCCAGAAGATCGTGCCCCTCGCGACCAAGGTGATCTAGCGGCGTGGACGCGCTGGTCGCCGAGATCGCCGCGTGTCGCCGGTGCGCGCGGCTCGTGCGCTGCCGTGAGGGCGCGGCGGCAGCACCGCCGAAGCGGTTCACCGGCCAGGCCTACTGGGCGCGCCCGATGGTCGGGTTCGGTGATCGCGACGCGACCTTGCTCGTGCTCGGGCTCGCGCCGGCCGCGCACGGTGGCAACCGTACGGGCCGGGTATTCACCGGCGACCGTTCGGGCGACTGGCTGTACGGCGCGCTGCATCGCGCCGGTTACGCGAACCAGGCTGCGTCGACGTCCCGCGATGACGGGCTCGCCCTGACCGGCGCGTACGTCTCGAATGTCGTCCGCTGCGCCCCACCCGACAACCACCCGACGCCGGTGGAGCGCGACCGCTGCGTGAAGTTCCTCGCGCGCGAGCTCGTGCTCCTCGCGAACGTCTCCGTCGTACTCGCGCTCGGCGGGTTTGCGTGGGATGGGTTCTTGCTGACGGCACGCAAGCTCGGTCACGCGACCCCGAAGCCACGACCGAAGTTCGGGCACGGTGCCGAGGCACGCATCGGACCTTGGACGTTGCTCGGCTCTTATCACGTCAGCCAGCAGAACACGTTCACCGGC
The DNA here is from genome assembly GCA_037720695.1 of Kofleriaceae bacterium. GTDB lineage: Bacteria > Myxococcota_A > Polyangia > Haliangiales > Haliangiaceae > JABFXX01. Next base: position 36,194 of record JBBJLY010000025.1, read on the forward strand.
CGGCTGACCGAGCCCATGCTCGACGCGATGTTCGCGCGAGCACGGATGCGATCGTCCCTGGCACCGTCGAGGCGGGAATGAACCCGGCCACCACGGGCGTCTGTCCTGCGACCGTGCAGATCGACATCGACTTTGGCGGGACGTGTGACCTGGCGCTGTGGTGCAAGCTCCTGCGCGACAAGGGCTGGACCGGTCCCCAGATCGCACGCTCGCTCGGACGCAGCGAGGGCTACGTCAACAACTTGATCCGCGTGGTCGATCGCGGATCGCCAGCGCTGCTTCTGCGCTGGCGCGAGGAGCAGACCGGCAGCTCGCCCGCGGTGTGCGCGACAGACTGGCTGGTCCAGGTCTGCTTGCTGTCACACGAGCGACAAGATGCCGAGCTGGAGCGTCGGCTCGGTGCGAGTGATCGTCGAGACTAGTGCATGCCCTTGTCGGTGACTTCGGCGATCTTGCCGTTGGCCCAGCAGGTCTCGTAGGTGCGCGTGGTGGCGCCGGCCTTTGCGTCCCACGTGTAGCACTCCTTGTCGCCCTTCTTCTCGGACGCCGTGACCTTGGGCGACTTGAGGTCGTACATGTTCATGTCCTTGTGATCGAGACCCTCGACGCCGTGGGTCTTGAGCGCGGCGTCGACATCGGAGCTCTTGCCCTTGATGTCCGACAGGAACGCGGTCATGGCGGGGCTGACCTCGACCTTCGGCGCGGCCTTGTCGCCACCGGCGGCGCCACCGGCTTCCTTGTTGTCCTTGCCGCAGGCGGCGAGAGCGGCGATCAGCACGAGCACGAACGAAAACTTCTTGGAGGTCGTCATGGTTCGCGAGTATCGCAACCTACGTGCCGGACGCAACGGTGCAAGGTGATTGAACGCAGGTGCGGACAGGTGTGGTCATCAGGACCCGAAACGCGTGCGCGCTGGGTCCCGGCGTCCCCGCTCACCGCCGCAACCACAGGATCAGCCCGGCGATTGCCGCCATTGCGCCCATGTCTCGGTCGTCGACCGCCGTGGTAAGCAGCCGCGCCAGCTCGACGACGCGGCGACGCTGGTCTACGTGATAGCTACGGAACCGGCGGCAGCTTCGTGACCTGGATGTAGATCACCTGCCAGCGACCGTCGCGCCACTGGAACAGATCCGCATACACGAAGTGCTCCGAGAACCGTTCGCCGTGCTCGCTGCCGGAGAGCACGGCCTCGCCCCCGATCAGGACGGCATCGGTGCCGATCTGGATCGCGCGTGCGTTCGTGATCTTGTACGGATCGAGCTTCTGCGTCGCGCTGGTGAACGCGGTGAGGAACGCTTCGCGATCGGCCACCTTGCCAGAGCCGCGCACGAACACGAGGTCCTTTGCGAGGAAGCGATCGATCGCGGCGCGGTCGGCGCGCAGCTGCGCATCATCGAACGCCTTGGAAGCGGCACGGACCTCCGCGATCGTATCGCGCGGTGCGGCGTGACAGCCGACGAGGGCAAGCAACAACGAGAGGCGGAGCATGCCCCGACGCTACGTGGCGCCGGCGCGTCGCGCTTCCAGGAACGTGCGCATCCGGACGCGCGCGCTCCGCGGCGGCATGCCGAGCAGGCGCGAGAACGTGCCGGTGAAGTGGGCGTGGCTCGCGAACCCGAGCTCGGCCGCGAGCGCCGCGAGGTCGTCGCCTGCGGCGAGTCGGTGGAGCGCGATCGCGATCCGGAGCTGGAGCCGGTACGCGCGCAGCGTGGTGCCGAGCTCCGCGCGGAACGCGTGCATCAGGTGGTACGGCGAGTCGCCGATCGCGTCGGCGATCGACGATACCGACGGCGAGCTCGCGAGCTCGGCATTGAGCAGCTCGACCGCGGCCTGCGCGATCCTGCGACGCGCGGTGCCGGGACGCGCGCGGGTCGACGCGCCTGCGACCGTGCCGACCAGGGCGAGGGCCCGCTCCTCGGCGGCGAGCTGATCGGAGGGTGTGGCAAGTGCGGCGTGAACCCCCGCATACGCGGCGAAGTGGGCGGGCGTCAGGCGAAGCTCGAGATCACGCCGCGGCTCGAGCCCCGCGAGCAGCTCGTCGGCAAGCGCGGCGTCGAGCTCGAACACCGTGCAGTCGTCACCGCCGTGGCACGGATGGCTGATCTGGTACTCGAGGCCCTCCCACGACACCAGCGCGGTGCACGGATCGGCGAGGAACCGTCGCGAGCCGACGTGCGCGGCGAACATCCCGCGCCGCACGAACACGACATGCGTCGATTCGCCGCCGCGCGTGGGCCCCTTACCGGAACGCGGGCTCCCGCACAGGAGCTCGTGCACCGTCAGCCGCGGCGTCGCGAGCGCGGCACGCATGGTGGCCATCCCCCGAGGATAGGAGAGATCCCGAGCGCTGGCATGCCTTCGCGTCGTGCGACGACCTGCTAGATCGTTTTGCGTGGTGCGCCAGCTCGATCTGTTCGCTGCACCGGCGCCGTCGTTCGACGCGCGGTTCGCTGGACTCGCGCGACGCGAGCTCGCGCACGACGCCTGGGTCGATTACCAACCCAGCTTCATCGTCGGCCACGATGCGCTGTTCGACCAGCTCGAGCGCGACCTGCCGTGGTTCACGGAGAACCGGCGGATGTACGACCGCATGGTCGCCACGCCGCGCTTGCTTGCCCGCGTCCCGCGCGAAGGCCTGATCGAGGACATCCGCCAGGCGCTGTCGGCGCGCTACCACGAGGACTTCGTGCGCACCACGGCGGCGCTGTATCGCGATGGCAACGACAGCGTCGCGTTCCACGGCGACACCACCGCACGAGACATCGCGCAGGCCCTGGTCGCCACGGTGTCGCTCGGCGAGCCGCGCCGGTTCCTGCTGAAGCCGACCGCTGGCGGGGCCTCGATCTCGTACCCGCTCGGCCGCGGCGATCTGATCGTGATGGGCGGGAGTTGCCAGCGAACGTGGCGGCACGCGATACCCAAGGTGGCGCACGCGGGGCCGCGGATCGCGCTGATGTTCCGGCCGGCGTGGTCGCAAGACTGAAGCGATTTCCAGTCGATCCCCGCGACCTCGAACAGCACTCCCGCTCCCGGCGCTCCCGTCGTATAATCATCGATGTAGGTGTCGAGCACGAAGGCATATCGCCAGCCGCCCTCCCGATCCCAGATCGGGTTCGAGGTGGTGCCTCCGGATGACCTCGAGGTCGTCGCCGCGGGGCAGCGCTACACCCAGCATCGCGAGGATGGCCGGCCGATCGGGGAGCTCGAGATCGAGACGTTTCCGGCCGCCCTGATCATCGATCGCGACGGTGTGCTGAGCGCGAAGGCGAGCGAGGAGACCGGCGGGATGCCCGCGACCCCGGTCAAGCTGGCCGGCGTCAGTGGGTACCGGGCCGAAGCGGTCGGCACCGCGCCCCTACCGTATCTCTACGTGTTCGCAATGGCGCCCAAGGATGGCGTGCAGAGTGGTCTGCTGGTCACGGTTCGTTCAGCCAGCCCCGACTGGCCCGCGGCCGAGGCGCTGTTGCAGTCGCTGCGGATCCTGACGCGCAACGGTCGCGCGCCGGCGAACGATACCGGCGAGACCGCGCTGCCGTTGCCGCTGGTCCGTCCGCCCGACAAGTGACTAGTTGCGGCGCCAGCGCCGGTCCGACGGGTTGGTGAACGCGCCGGCGATCTTCGCGACCGGGCGATCGCGGATCTTGGCATATGCAGTCGCGGCATCGCTCCGGATCCGCGCGTAGGTCCCGCCGGTGGCGAACGCGAGCACGGTCGCCTCGAGTGGCGCCGCATTGGCGAACAGGAAGTCGCGCGTCATCAGCAGCGGAACGCGGGTCGCGCCGGCCACCTGGGTCTCCATGTACGCGGCCGTGTGGCAGGCGATCGCGATCGTGCCCTGGATCGTTCCAGACGGTGCCGGCCACTCGAACGGCGGGAGATCCATCAGGCGGTTGTGCCCGACCCACGCCACCAGCTGCGCGGCACCGCCGGCGGCGAGCGTCGACTTGTCGGCGAGCACCAGCGTGCGAGCGGGTCCGCTCGAGACGTCGCTCGCATATGCGGCGAGCGCCTGATCGATCGCGGTGCCGCGCCAGCCGTGGATCACGAGATCGAGCTCGTAGGTCGCGGGGATGCCTCGCTTGCGCCACGCGGCCGGCGTCTTGATCGTGCGCCGATAGACATCGATCGCGACGACGTCCTTGTTCCCGGTCGCGTCACCGCGCTGGTGCAGCACGCGCCTCCAGCCGTTGCCGCGACGGGTGAACCAGGCGCCGAACCCGGGTGTGGTCGACCAGTACAGGTTGGTATCCGGGTTGTTTCCGTCGCCGAGCTTCGGGTTGCCACACGGGATGATGGAGTTGTCACACAGCGGGACGTGGACCTCGGCGACCAGCGGCTTGCCGTGCGCCAGGTCGTCGACCACGCGATCGGTCAGGCTCGCCAGCCACGCATCCTCGGTCGAAGCGGCGGCAGGCATCGCGAGGGTGCCGAGCATGGCAACAACGAGCACGGCGCGCATTGTCAGGTGGTGACACGGCGGGTCCGGTCGCGCCGCGCATATCATCGCGGCGGTGGGTGACATCGCGGTCCCGTAGGTGTTCGCGGTGCTGATGGCCGTCGAGTTCGGGTAGAACGTTCGGCAGGCCGTTCGATCCCCTGGTCGCCGGGCTGTGCGTGCTCGCAGCGGCGAACCTCGCGCTCGCGTTAGCCGGGCAGTTTTTGCCGGGCCTCGTCGATCGCGGTGCGGGCGATCGCGCGCAGCCGCGCGAGCCGGCCGAGCTGATCGGAGGTCACGCTGGCGGCGCGCTGGTTCCACGCATCGAGCCAGCGGAGCGCGGCGAACGGTGACACCAGGACGACGGCGACGCCAACGAGCGACAGCGGCAACGGCAACAGCACGAGCGAGCCGGCGACCAGCCCGGCGGCCCACAGCGGGTACACGATCAGCGATGCGCCGAGCTTGATCGTCGACACCGCGTCGGGATCCCAGCGCCGCGCGATCAGCCGCGGGATGAAGTAGGGCAGGGCATACAGCGCGATCCCGGACGCCGCGAGCGGCGCGAGCACGATCCGTTGCCAGCGCGGCATCGCATCGACCGCCGGATGCGCGTCGCGACTGGTGATCTGCTCGTCCGTGAGCCCGAGGCGCTCGAGCGCGGCGTAGTAGGCGTCGAGCTTCTCGGCGACGCCGGTGATCACCTGCGGATCGACGGTGCGCAGCGTCCGGTTCGCGAGCTCGACCTGCCGGCCAATGCCGTTCCATGTCCCGAGCGACCGGTCGCCGTCCTCGTTCGCGTAGAGCTCCGCGACGCGCGCGACGCGCAGCCGGTCCTCGTGGGTGTCGCCTCGACGAGCAGCTCACCGAGATCGACCTCCATCATCGCGGTCGCGGCGCGGATCCGCTCCTCGCCTTCGCCGGGCACGTCCGAGAACTGGCGCACCGGTCCCCACAGCACGAGGCAGCGCGAGCGGAACTCCGAGGCGGCATCGAACTCGAGCGCCGCGGCCTGGAACGTCGGCGGCACGCCGCGTCGCTGCTCCGCGGCGAGCATCATCCGCGCAGCCCCACTGCGCAGCGGCGCCAGGTGTGGCTCGCTGTGACTGGTGCCCTCCGGGAAGATCAGGATGTTTCCACCGCCGGCGAGGTGGGCGGCGATCTGATCGAACATCGAGGTGTTGTGCGACGCGTCCTTGTCGGGCGTGTCCTTGCGGCGAACGATCGGCACCGCGCCGGCTCGATCGAGCAGCCAGCGCAGGCCGGGCACGTCCCACAGCGTCGACTTCGCGATCGGCGAGATCTCGCACTTCGCATCGGTCAGCACGAGGACCGGATCGATCAGCGCGTTGGTGTGATTCGACACCACGACGAGCCCGCGGGTGTCGGGACCGGGAGGCTCGCCGACACGCTCGATATTGCGGAAGTACAGCCGCATCAACCGGCGGAAGCTCGCGACCAGGACCTCGCGCACCACGCTCGCGGGACGGATCGGCGGCCTCGACTCGTGCGCCTGCTCCGCGACCGGCTGCTGCATCGCCCGAGCGTGCCACAGCGCCGGACGACCCGGCCGTCCGGTGAGCGCTGCCGATCCCGGTTGTGTGCTACGTGCAGGCTCGTGAAGGTCGCGACCTGGAACGTCAACGGCATCCGCAAGCGATTCTCGGAGGTGCTGCACTGGATCGATGGCCAGGAGCCCGATGTGATCTGCCTGCAGGAGACCAAGGCCGCGCTCGATCAGGTGCCGCCGCAGATCCTGAACGTGCCCGGCTATCACTGTCACTGGCACGGCCACAAAGGCTACTCCGGGGTCGCGGTGATGCTGCGCGAGAAGGCGTTCCCCGATGTCCCAACCTTCGTGCCGCCCGAGTTCGATCACGAGACGCGGATCGTGGTCGCCGAGATCGGCTCGCTCGTGCTCGGCTCGGTCTACGGGCCGAACGGCGGCAAGGACTACGGCGCGAAGATCGAGTTCTGGCACGCGCTGGTCGCGTGGGCGGCGAAGCTACACGCGGACGGCAAGCACCTCGTGCTCGCCGGTGACTTCAACATCGCGCGGCTCGAGATCGACGTTCACCCGATGCTGCGCAGGCCGATGATTGGCCAGTCCGACCAGGAACGGACGTTGTTCGAGCAGTTCCTCTCGCACGGCCTGGTCGACGTCCACCGCCGCGTCGATCCCGACAACGACCGCCTGTTCACGTGGTGGGCGCCATGGCGCAACATGCGCCAGCGCAACATCGGCTGGCGGCTTGATTACGTCGCCGCGAGTCGCGCGCTGGTCGACGAGACAGTGCACTGTCACGCGCACCGCGACGTCGGCACCAGCGATCACGGTCCCGTGATCGCGCACCTCCGAGACACGCCCCTTACTTAGTGCGCGATTTCGCCTGGCGTGGCTTCTCGCCACGGCCGAAGCCTTCGCGCTGACCGCCGCTCTCCACGCCCTCCGAAGTCGCCGCCTTGCCAGCCTCGGGATCCGCGAGATCGTTGCCGTCATCGGTCACGGCCTGCGCCGGATCCAGCTCCGAAGGATTCGCATCGTCGACGCGGGTGTGGCCGAAACGCTTGTCACCGCGTTCGTCCGCCGCCTCCCAGTCCTTGCCGCCGTACACGGGACCACGATCAGTTCGCTGTTCATCGCGCGCGCGCTCGCTACCGGGTGGGGTCTTTGTTTGTTCAGCCATGACTTGCTCCTTTCAGCGGACAGGTTGCAAACCAGGTGCCCAGGCTAGTGCGCGGCCAGCGTGAGCGCGAGCGCGAGGCCGGCGGGGACCGCCTGCACGAACAAGATCGTCTTGGTCACGGTGAGCCCGCCGTAGAGGCCTGCGACCACGACACAGCCCAGGAAGAACGCACGGACGGGATAGGCGATCACGTCGCTCGCGACCAGCGACCACACGAGGCCCGCGGCGAGGAAGCCGTTGTACAGACCCTGGTTCGCGGCGAGCGTCTTGCTGGCCTCCATCTCGGCCGCCGAGCGCCCGAATGTCTTGCGTCCATACGGCGTGGTCCACAGGAACATCTCCAGCACCAGGAAGTAGATGTGGAGCGCGGCGACGATCCCGGTCAGCACCTGCGCGGCAGTCGACATGCCGCACTATCCCATCAGCGAGATCTCGATCTCCCGAACGAAGCTGGCATTGACTCGCAAGAACGTCTCGCGATCGAGGCCGAGCGTCACATCGCCCAGATCCCCGTACGCCTCGTTGGGGTCCTCGGTGTAGCCGAGCTTCTCGAACACCCGGCGTGACGCGATGTTCGCGGGCACGACCGAGGCAAACACGCGCGCGAGACCCAGGGCTTCGAACGCAAACGCGTGCACCATGAGCGCGAACCGCGTCCCGAGCCCACGACCCTGTTCACCGGGGTCGGCGATCAGGAACGCGAACTCGGCGGCCTCCCCGGCGATCCCCCGCAGGTCACCGTCTCCGACCAGCGCGTCGCCGCGGGTCAGGATGAACGGGCGCGCGTTGGGCGAGGTGATCAGCAGGTGGTAGTGCTCGACCACCTCCTCGGGAGCCATGTCGCTTGTGTGCCCGAGGAGCGGCGCGTTGTTCGGATCGTTGTACGCCGCGGTCAGCGCGTCGAGGTGGGTCTCGACATCCTCGAGCGTGGGCTCGAACGCGACCAGGTCCTCCCATTCGATGCGAGCACGCTGCACGGCGACGACATTAGCGTACGCTTGGCTCGTGACCCGGTCCCGGTGGCTGTTGTTTGCCGCGCTGATCGCCTGCGGGCGATCGAGCCCGCCGAGCAAGACCGACGGCAGCTACCAGGGCCGCACGATCGCACCGGCGTGCAGCCACCTCGGCGCCGACTGGCTCGAGCGCCCCGACCGCGAGGCCCGCGAGCAACCGGACCGGGTCCTCGCGCTTCTTCAAGTTTCGCGGGGGATGACGGTCGCCGACGTCGGCGCGGGGACCGGCTACTTCACGGTGCGGCTCGCCCACCGGGTCGGCGCGAGCGGCAAGGTGCTGGCGACCGACGTCCAGCCCGAGATGCTGCGCAAGATCGATGCGCGGCTCGGGCGCGAGCAGATCACCAACGTCCAGCTGATCCGCGGCACCGAGCGCAGCGCCGAGCTACCGGCACGCTGCTGCGATCTCGTGCTGCTGGTTGACGTCTATCACGAGCTGGCCGATCCGCCGTCCGTGATGGCGGGCATCCGGCGCGCGCTCAAGGACACCGGCAAGCTCGCGCTGGTCGAGTATCGCGCCGAGGATCCCACCGTCCCGATCCGTCCGGAGCAGCGCGAAGCCTCCCCGGAGGGGGATAAGATGTCGCTCTCGCAGATCCGGCAGGAGCTCGAACCGCTCGGCTTCGCGTTCGTGACCTCGATCGAGGAGCTGCCGGATCAACGGATCGTCGTGTTCACGCGCGACGACGTGATCCCGACTACTCCAGCCGGCCAGCGGCGCTGACCTTGCCGCGCTCGCGGTACATCCGCTCGATCGTCGCACGCAGCAGCGTCTCGTCGATGTCGGTGTCGTTCGCCCCGGCGACGTAGGCCGCGCGCTCGCACGCGACCTTGATGAAGCCGCCCGACAGCTCGTAGGTGTCGGCGAGTGCGTCGAAGTCGATCGTCGCGGAGCGCGTGCGCTCGGGGAGCGTGCGGCGCCACAGCTCGGCGCGCATCTCGGGGCTCGGGAAGCTGAAGAACACGTCGTACGTGAACCGGCGCTTGAACGCCTGATCGATTGACGACGTCAGGTTGGTGGTCAGGATCGCGAGCCCGTTGAAGCGCTCGAGTCGCTGCAACAGGTAGTTGGTCTCCATGTTCGCGTAGCGATCGTTGCTGCTCTTGACGTCGCTCGTGCGCTTGCCAAACAGCGAGTCGGCCTCGTTGAACAGCAGCACGACGTGACCTGGTTCCGCAGCGTCGAACACGTCCGACAGGTTCTTCTCCGTCTCGCCGAGCCACTTGGAGACCACCTGCGAGAGATCGACCTCGTAGATGTCGAGCCCGAGCCGGCGCGCGAGCACGGTGCCAGACATCGTCTTGCCGACGCCGGGGTGACCGGAGAACAGGACCGAGATGCCCTGCGCGCCACGCAGCTTGAACGCGTCGCGGATCTTGCGGCGCTCGCGTGCGGACGCTGCGATCTCGAGCAGCGCCGCGCGGGTGTCGTCGTCGACGATCAGATCCTCGAGCCCGTACGGCGTTGGCAGCTTCTTGCCGAGCCGCGAGATCCGCTGGTGGAGCTGCGCGGCGACGGCGTGTGCAAGGTCCTCCGAACCGGGCGCCGGCGCCTCGGGCATGCGGCCGGCGATCGCCGCCTGGGCCGCGGCGACCACGATGCCACCCGGGATCGCGAACCGTCCCGATAGCGACTCGGCCTCGGGCTCCGACAGCGTTGGGACAATGTCCCTCCACATCGCGGTCCGGACCTGGAGCGACGGCACCTCGAGCGTGATGTGGACGAGCGGTCGGTGGTGGATCCGCGGCATCCGCTCGCGGTTGATCGTGATCGCGATCGGTCCCGTCCACTCCTCCAGTAGGGCGCCGAAGAACTGGGGCAGCTCGTCGCGGTCGCCGTCCTGGACGACCGCATCGTCGAGATCGACCAGCGCCGGGATCGCATCCAGCAGCATCAGCTCGCGGACGAGCGAGCGGATCGTGCCGTGCTGGACCGACAGCGGGAGCTGCGACAGCCGCTTGCCGTCGATCACGAGCAGCCCTTGCTTCCAGTGCTGGGCCGCGACCTGCAGCAGCAGCTTCTTGCCGAGCCCGCGCTGGCCCTGGATCGCGAGTACGACCTCGTTCGAGCGCAGCGCCGCGGTTGCGAGCTCGACGGATCGCTTGGGAAACTCGCCGCCGACCTTGGTCGACCGCAGCTCCGCCAGCTCGGACAGCTCGGGATCGAGATCGACCGCGGTGCCGTCGAGCAGGTACACGAGCCGCGTGGCGGCGCGGATCCGACGGAACATCGTCGAGTCGCCTGCGGCCTGACCCGCGCCGAGATCGACCAGCCGATACCGCAGCAATGGCGAGCTGGCCGACAGGTCGCGCGCCATCAACGAGCGCGTGGTGGGCGTGTCGTAGACCAGCTGCGCGAGCAGCCGGCCGTCGAGGCCGCGACAGCTGTCATCGCGCGCGAGGTAGCGGTACGCCTGCACGAGCGACGGATCGGTCTCGGGCAGCAGCGCGAACATCAGGGTCGACCACTGGCGCGGGGTCAGCCCGAACGCGCGGATCAGGTCGACGAGCGGCGACCGCACGTTGGCCTCGACCGTCGCGCGGATCCGGGCCTCGATGGTGCGATGCAGCGCCAGCCATTGCTCGAGCACGACCGCCGCACCAGCGTCGTCGGCCGCAGCCGCCGCGGCATCCCCACGCGCCGCTGCGAACAGCCGGCCGATGTCGGTCGCGCCGATCACGTCGTCGGCCGCTGCGACCCGGCCCTTGGTCCACGCGAGGCGGACCTGGTATTCGACGCGAAGCCAGGCGCGCGTCAGCTCGTCGCGCAGGTGGCTCGCGACGTCGAGGTAGGGCTCGGCCTGCGCCGATGAGGTGACCATCAGGGACGCAGACTATAGACCGATCAGACGAGCTCCCGATCCTGCTGCTCGAGTCCAAGCTCCTGCGCCACGATCGCGGGCTCCTGGTCGAGCTGCGCGGCGACAGCGGGTCTCTCTTCGACCCGGGCCTCGACGACCGGCGTTGGCGCCTCGACGTCGCCACTGTCGTGCGAGTCGTGCTCGCGAACGATCGCCTTCATCTGATCGACGATTGGCGTGGTGTACAGGCCGGAGCTGATCTTGAGCCGCTGGGCGACCGGGATCGCGGCATCGGTGTGATGGTTGGACGAGCCAAACACCTCGTCGAACTTGATGTCGCCGAGCTCGCTGCGCAGCTCGTCGAGCTCGTCCGCCAGCAGGGCCACGCGGTAGTCACAGATCGTCGGCCCGTTCATGAAGTCCGTGAGTGCCTGCGATGCACTGAAGCCCTGCTCGAGGATCCAGTCGTTGTTGGCGCGGCGCTCGTACGGCTGTGACCAGCCCTTCGCGTCGGTGTGGCCATTTCGGTAATAGTCCTGCCACTTTTCCGGCTTGCCGAGGCGCTCGCACTCTGCCTGGTAGTGCTCGGCGGAATGCATGCCCTTGTCGAGGGCCGCGGCATCGACCGGCGCGTAGGCCATCTCCGAGGCCGTCATGCCAGTCGCCACGGCTGACGTGGCGACCGCTGGGAGGTCGCCTTCAGTCGTGAACGCGGTCTGCGCGGCTTCGGGCTCCGCAACAGCGACCTCGGTGGCAGGTTCGACTTCGGTCTCGAGGCTCTCGGCTTCACGGGCGGGCATAGCTCGAATCATACGAGCAAAACCCCGACGGGCTTCCTCGATCCCAGGTCGTGGGTGGTGATTTCCCCGGCGCGTGTGTGGCTCGAACGCGACACCCGCCTGCCGAATCTGCAGCGATCGGACGGGCATCCTGAGACACCTGCGTGCCTGGGACGGCGAAGACACCACGATCATTCAAGCTCCCGTGCGGCATGCGAAATGCTCAGCGGGAACCCATGCGCACGTCCGTCCCGTGTCTGCTCTTGCTGTTGATCGGCTCCCCCGCGGTCGCGGGCTCACGGATCGGCGGTGGCGGCGGTGCGCTCAGTCAGGTCACTACCGGGATCGGGGCTGCCTCGGGGAGCTCCACGCCGCAGGTGATGACCCCTGGTAACGAGGATCCCGAGCGCACCGAGGTCGCGTGCTTCGACCGGGAGCGCGTGATGATCGACTGCCCGCATAGCGCGCCGCAGGGCATCGGCTCGGTCGGTGGCAGGAGTCCGTCGTTCGCGACCGCCGACTTCTACGTTGGTGCCCAGAAGGTCCAGGACTCCGATGGGGCGGTCTCGTTCGAGCTCGTCGTGCGCGAACGCCGGTTCCGGTTGACCGGCGCGCTCAGCCACTACTTCGAGTCGCAGCCCGATGGCGGGCGGATCACGATGTGGATGCCCTCGATCGCGGGAGGGTATCGGATCGACGATCTCGGACCGACGAGCGTCGTCGTCGAGCTGGGTGTGGTGAGCTCGTCGACCCAGGGGGATCCGATGGGCAACTCGTCGATCACCGGGCCGCTCGCCGGCTTGCGGGTCGAGCACTCGTTGAAGCGCGACCTCGTCGTGCTCGGCAGCGTGCAGAACATGTGGTTTCCTGACGGCATCCGCGCGCAGAGCGGCCGCGTCGGCGTGCGGGTCGGTCACGTGCTGGCTTCGGTTCGCGTGATCGACTTCAACGTCGGGCCGCCGCTCTACGGCCCCGAAGTCGGCATGAGCTTTTGATCCCCGAACACGACGCGCGTGACGGCGCGCGGGCGCGTCACGGGCACCGTGATCGCGTCCGGCCCAGGTCCGGTATGGTCCCGTCGCCGCACCTCGGCTAGCGTGAAATCCCATGGACGTGGACTCTCTGTTCCTGATCCGGCTGATCGGGAGCTCGCTCAAGCTCGCGACCGGCTTCCTGCTCCCGCTGGTCCTGATCCCGATCGTCCTCTACGGCCTCGCGCGCTGGCGGGCAACCCACGCCGCCGTGCCGGACGATCAGATCGGCCTCAAGTTTGCGCTGCACTACTTCGGCAGCATCGGGCTCCAGCTCGCGCTGTTCGGGGCGGTGTTCCTCCTCCATACGATCCTGTCCCCGGCCACGGCCAGCAAGAACGAGCTGTATCGCACGGCGTTCGCGCTGCTCGCGCCGGCAGCCCTCGTGCTCGGCGCCTGCCACGCGGCGCTGCGGCGCACGAACGATCGGCTCGCGCCGAACGTGCGCCGTCTGTTCGCTGGTTACAACCTCGTGGTCACCGGGCTCGTCGCCCTGCTCGCGCTCGTGCTCGGGTTTCAGGTGCTGTTCGCGAAGGGCCATACCGGCATGGGCGACAGCGCGGCCGCCGCGGTGATCGTCTACTGCACCGCATGGCTGGTGATCGGCAGGCGATTCGGGCGGCTCGTGCTCGCTGCGCCGAGCACGCCCGTCTCGGCCGACCTCGGACCAACCGTCGCGCCGCCACCCGCGACCGGTGGGCTGCCCGCGCTCGGTGGCGGATCGTTTCCGCCGATCGATCGTTAGCTCGATCGATAGCTCGCTACGGCGTGATCGCGGCCGGCTGGATGTCCTGCGGGATGAACCGGCGATCGACGAGATCCGACAGGTCGATCGGCCGCCGCAAGATGCCGGCTTTGAGCGCGTACTTCATGATCTGCTGGAGATCCTCATCGGTCGGCGTCAGGTGGCGGTAGCTCACGCGATCGAGCGGGCTGGTCAGCACGTACTCGAGCAGCTTCTGGTCCTGGCGGAAGTACGGCGCGGCGACCTTCGCTGCGCTCTTGCGGTTGCGCTCGGCCCACTCGCCGCTCTCGGCGATCCCGCGCACGAGATCCCGGACGACGCTCGGCCGGTCGCGGATCAGCTCGTCGCGGACGACCAGCACGCACGACACGAAGCGGGGCCAGATGTCCTTCGCGTGATAGAGCACGCGGCCGGTGCCGTTGAGCTCCGCCTTGACCGCGTGGGGCTCGCCGACGAAGTAGCCATCGATCGCGCCGGCAGCGAGTGCCGACGGCATGTCGGGCGGCGGCAGGTCGACGAAGTTGATCTCGTCGGGGCGCATGCCCTGATCGTCCATCAGCTTGGTGATCACGAGGTACTGGTTCGAGTACTTGCTCGGGCGCGCGAACGTCTTGCCGCGGAGGTCGCGCAGCGAGCGCGCGGTCGAGTCCTTGCGGACCATCACCGTCGAGCCGTCGCGATGACCGAGATAGACGATGTGGATCGGCACGCCTTGCTCGCGCAGCACCATCGCGAGCGGTGCCAGCATGAACGTGGCCTGCAGCTCGCCCGCCTTGAGCGCCTCGACCACGGTGGGAAACTCGGTGAACCGCTGCGAGGTGAAGCGCGTGCCGGTGGTGGTGCTCCTGGTCGCGTAGTCGGTGAGCGGGCAGGTCAGGTGACAGGTCACCGGCAAGAACCCGACGTTCAGCTTGTCGACGTGCGCGTCGGCGGCGATCCACGGCTTGATGCAGCACGGTCAGCGCAAGCAGCGCACCTGCGGTGATCGTCACCAGCTTCGTGACCGTCCTCATGTCAGCCCCAGCTCATCCATGACGGCCTGCTCGGCTTCCGCCACGCCAGGGCTCGCCGGTAAGCGCGGGCGTGCGGTCGGCAACTCGAGCAACCGGCGGACGCTGGCGGGCCGGCTGCCGAGGACGACCACGCGATCGCCGAGCTGGACCGCTTCCTCGATGTCGTGGGTCACGAACACGACCGTGCGAGGGCGCTCCGCGAGCGTGGCGACGAGCTCCTTGCGCATGCGATTGCGCGTCTGATAGTCGAGCGCGCTGAACGGCTCGTCCATCAGCAGGATGTCGGTCTCCGCCGCGAGCGCGCGCGCGATCTCGACGCGCTGGCGCATGCCGCCTGACAGCTCGTGCGGGTAGTGACCGGGGAACTCCGCGAGCCGCATGATCTCGAGCCACTCGTCGACCTTGGTCGCGCGCGCGGCACCCGTGACCCCGCGAGGCAGGCCGCGGTCGATGTTCTCGCGCACCGTCAGCCACGGGAACGTGCCGCCGTCCTGGTACACCGTACGGCTCTGCCCACGGCGTCGCAGCGTGCCGCGCGTCGCGACGAGGTGACCGGCGAGCAGCGCGAGCAACGTCGACTTGCCGCAGCCCGACGGGCCGACGCACACCACGATCTCGTGCTTGCCGACGACGAGATCGAGCCCGTCGATCACGCGATTCTTCCCGTAATCGAAGCCGACCCCGGCAAGCTCGAACATCGGTTCGGTCATCGCTCGAATCCCCATCGCACGCTCGGGATCTTCGCGAGCCGCGCGAACAGCGCGTCGAGCCCGATCCCGATCGCGCCGATCGTGATCATGCCGCAGACGACGAGATCCATCCGCAGCCCGTTACGAGCATCGACGATCAGGTAGCCGAGACCGCTGCGCACCGCGATCATCTCGGCCGCGACATCGACCATCCAGGCGACGCCGATCGCGACGCGGAGTGCGGTCACCAGCTGTGGCAGGATCGCGGGCAGCGTGATGCGGAACAGCACCTCGTGGCCGTCGAACCGCATGTCCTCGGCGACCCGGTAGTAGATCTTGGGCACGCCGGCGGCGGCGGCGGCGGTCGCGAGCACGACCTGGAAGAACGTGGCCAGGAAGATGATGAAGATCGCGGGCGGATCGCCGACGCCGAACCAGATGATCGCGAACGGGATCCACGCGATCGGCGAGAGCGAGCGGAAGAAGTTGATCCACGGCAGGATCGCGGCCCGCATCCCCGCGAAGCGTCCGATCACGAGGCCGAGCGGCACGGCGAGCAGGACCGCCGCGACGAAGCCCCACGCGACGCGAAACAGCGAGGCGATCGTGTCGTCGACCAGGCGGAACGACGCCAGCTCGTCACGAAATGCGAGCGCGACCTCGGGCGGCGATGGCACGGTGCCGATCGGAAACGCGCCGAGCGCGTGGGCGACCCACCACACGATCAGCAACACCAGCCCGGTCACCACGGGAAACGCGAGCCTCACCACAGCGGCGCATCCTCGCACGGTTCGCGGGTCTGGCGGAAAGCTGACATAAGGCTGACAGCTGGGTCCAGTAAGCCGGAGGCATGAAGCTCGCCATCCCGACCCGCGCCCCGTTCTCGTTCGCCCAGACCCTGACGTTCGTCGGCTGGTTCGCCCCGTGCCGCGACGAATGCCAGCTCGCGCCCGACTCGCTGACCGCGGCCGTGCTGGTCGGCGACCGCGCGATCGCGTTCACGCTGTCAGGCCGCGGCGGTCAGATCGAGCTCGCGTGTCCGGACGGAGTCGATGCCAGCGAGGTCGCGCGCCGGGCGAGCGACCTCATCGGCGCGAGCGACGACCTCGCCGCATTCTACGCGGCCGCGGCCACCGATCCGCCGATGCACGCGATGGTCGAGCACCTCTACGGGCTCCACCACGTGCGGTTCCTGACGCTCGGCGAGGTCGCGGTGTACTGCGTGATGATGCAGCGCGCACCGATCACGATGGCGAGCGCGATGAAGCGGCGGTTCCTCGCGCGGTTCGGGATCGCGGTGCCTCACTCGCCGCTGCGCGCGTGGCCGGCACTCGCGAGCCTTGCCGAGCTGGACGGTGCGGAGATCGGCGAGGCGATCGGCAACGCGCGGCGTGGCGATCAGATCGCGAGCGTCGTGCGCGGGGTCGCGGCGCTCGATGAGGCGACGCTGCGTCACGCGCCGTACGCCGAGGCGCGCGCGTCGTTGCTCGCGATCCCGGGCATTGGACCGTTCTCCGCCGCGGCGATCTTGTTGCGCGGGCTCGGTCGAATGGACGAGCTACCCGGGATGCACCACTTCGAGGCGCCGGCACGCGCGGTGTACGGCGCGCAGTTCGACCCCGAAGCGATCGCGGCGCGCTACGGACGGCACCTCGGTTACTGGGCGTTCTATCTCAAGACCGGTGCGGCACAATCCGCAGCGGGTAGTGGAAGGCGCCGCGGGCCGCGTGCGAAAATTGCCGCATGACGAGGCACCCGACTCACCCGTGATGGCGCTCCTTCGCAGGTTGTTTGCTGCGCTGCGGCAGTCCGATCTCCGGCTCGTCGCCGAGCTCGCGATCGTCGGCGTGCTGATCATGATCTTCCTCAAGCTCGGCAGCGAGGTCGGCGAGCTCGATACCGACGAGTTCGACAACGCCGTGTTGCTCGCGATGCGCCATACGCCCGACGATCCGATCGGCGATGCGCGGGTCGAGGCAGCCGTCAGCCACATCTCGGCCCTCGGCTCGGGGGTCGTGACCGGCCTCATCGTGTTGATCCTCGCGCTCTACTTCGCGCTCGACGGACGCTGGCGCTACGCGATGCTGTTGCTGGCGACCGCGATCGGCACCGGGATCGCGATGGCCGTGCTCAAGGCCGCGTACGGGCGACCTCGACCGTCGGTGGTCACCGGGATCGGAACGCCGGAATCGATGTCGTTTCCGAGTGGGCACTCGATGATCTCGATGGCGCTCTACCTGACGCTCGGGATGCTGCTCGCGCAGAGCCAGGAGCGCCGCCGGCTCAAGATCTTCGCGATCGCGACCTCGGCCGTCCTCGCGCTGGCGATCGGCCTCAGCCGGATCTATCTCGGCGTGCACTACCCGACCGACGTGCTCGCCGGCTGGACCGCGGGTGCATCGTGGGCCTTGATCTGTGGGCTCGTGCTGCGCCGGGTCGGCCGCAAGACGATCGAAGGCGATCAGGCTCCCGAGGCAACCGGCAAGGCATGACGGGTGTCCCCCCGATCATGCGCGGCCTCCTCCTCCTGCTCGTGATCGGTTGTGGGTCCGAGCCCGAGCGCACGTCGCCGGTCAAGGTCCCGCCAATCCCGTCGAAGTCTCCGGTCGCAGCGATCGGCGACACCTCGCAGCTCGCTCCGGCGTTGCAACGCGCATTCTCCCCCGAGGACCACGCGTTGCGCGACAAGCCACAGCTGGACGATTGGCTCGTGGCCCACCCGACGCCGCCGCAGACGTTCGACGCCTACGTCGCCGGCAAGCCGACCCTGCCGAGCGGCGCGCGACGCGTGCTGTACTTGTTGCCGATCGGCGTGTTCCCGGACAGCGCGCCGTCGGTGCCCGCGCTGGTCGAGATTGTTGGCGTTCTACACGCTCGAGGTCAAGGTGCTGCCGGCGGTGAAGCTCGAGGC
>JBBJLY010000407.1:0-5648 GCA_037720695.1 Kofleriaceae bacterium
TGGCGCGCGATTCGGTTGACCACAGGCTTGGAGAGCCGCGCCGCGAGACGTGGCCGAGACGCGAGCGATGTGCGGTTCGGCGCGCCTCTCCACACCATCCACACGCCTGCTACTAGCAGCGGAGTTCTTATTTTTGGGTTCGGAACCCGAGCGCGAGCGTCTTGCGCCAGCGCGCGCAGCCCGCCCAGCGCCCGCAGCGCGCCAGCGCGTGGTGCGCGTGGTGCGCGTTTGCTGCGCGTGCGGGGGGCTCGACTTACGGGACAGCGTTTAGCGTTCGAGCCGCTCCGCGAGGGCGAACAACCGATCGCGTCGGGTCTCGATGATGTTGGCGGCGGCGCGCGCGATCGCGGCCACGGGGCGAGGCGGTTGCGCCATCAGGTACTCGAGTGGTTCCAGCCCGCCGGCCCACGACTTCTTCGCCGACTCGACCTGCTTCATGACGTCCGCCTCGCCGACCGTGGCGTGGAGAAACGCGCCGAGCGGAGACGGCCCGGTGTCGAAGCTCGACTCCGAGAACCGACCCTCGGCGAGCAGCTTGTGCAGCGGCGGGTCGAGGTCGCGGTCGGTCGACAGCGTCGGTAGGTACTGCTCGATCCGTTTGGTGTGGTGCTCCTTGGCCCCCATGAAGTAGGCGAGCGGGACATCACCGCCGGTGACCTCGGCGATCGCCTCGACCAGGCTGATCGAGTACAGCTTGGCCCGCAGGTAGCGAACCGCGAGCTCGAGGTTGCCCGCCGTGCGCGCGACGCGACGTGCGTGGACCTCGGGCTTGGGCTCGGTCGCGTACTGATGAAACACCCGGTCGGCCGGCAGCCAGGCGAGGAACGACTCCATCTTCTGGAGCGCGATCCGGTAGTCGCGCACGGTGTAGACCAGCGGCGCGTAGAGCGCAGGATTGGTCTCCGGCAGCAGCTTCCAGGTGGTGTCGAGGAAGCGCGCGGCGTCGTTGTCGGCAAAGTTCTCGACGTCGCGATTGCCGAGCCGCACCGCGCGGCACATCGTCTGCTCGAGCAGCTCGCCCTCGAGGCCGAGCCGCGCGAGCCGCGCGCGCAGCGACGTCGTGGGATCGACGCGAAACGGGATTGTCTGCTCGATGCAGGCCGCGACCGCGATCCGCTGTTCGCGGTCCAGCGCGTCCTGGAGCTGGATCGAGGCGACCAACGCGGACGCGAGCTCGTTGAGCCCCGCAGTCGGCGTGACGATGTCGCCGACCTTGCGATCGAACACTGCCAGCACGTCCCCGGTCACCGGGCCCGCCGCCCCGGGCAGCACGCGGTAGCCGTCGGGCGCCGGGCCGAGCACGGTGTCGAGCTCCGCCTTCATGGAGGGTGGCGGGCCCTGGTCGACCTGCATGTAGACCGCGTCGTGATAGAGCGCGGCGATCACCTCGAGCGCATCGCCGTCAGCGAGCAGGTCGACGACGTGATCGTGGTTGTGATATTCGCGCCCCGCCGCGGACAGCGCGGCGTGGACGGAGAACCCCCAGCACTCGATGTTGTAGGTCTCGGCCGGGGAGCCCAGCTCGTGGAGCGCACGCCACAACGCGTTCACGATCTCGTGCACGGGAGAGCGGCCCACCGCGGCCACGGTATCACGTCACGATAGCGGCGCACCCAGCGCATGGCTCGGCGGCGCGATCGCGGCGCGGCCGGGTCGAAAAAGTGCCCGATACGAGGAGAGGTCGGTAAGCCGAGTTCTGTCTAGTGGCGATCATTCTTCTAGGCCCGCCGTTGCTGACGGGCTCCAGCGACCAACCCGGAGTCATCGCGCGGGCAACGCGACCCCTGTCTGGTCTTGCTTCGGGTGGGGTTTACCGTGCCCTCGCCGTCACCGACGAGGCGGTGCGCTCTTACCGCACCGTTTCACCCTTACCTGCTTTCGCAGGCGGTTTGCTTTCTGTTGCACTGTCCTGCGAGTTACCTCGACTGGCCGTTAGCCAGCACCCTGCCCTGTGAAGCTCGGACTTTCCTCTCGTGCCGCCGCTCGCGCAGCGACACCAGCGATCACCTCGGCCTCTCCTCGTATCGGGCCGCCGATCTGTACCACGCAGCCGGCTACGAACGGGATCCCAAACTCACCGCCGCCGTATCCTCGCCCACGAGATCCATCAGGTTGATCACGGTGGGTCCGCGTCGCGGCTCGTGCGTCGGGACCACGACGACCCGTGCATTGGTCCCGAGCCAGCGTGCGTAGCGCTCGGCGTCTTCGCCCATCGGATGCGCGAGGGCGATCACGATCAGGTGGAACGAGTTGCCGATCCGGGACAACACGTCGAACGTCGCCGGCATCGACCCGCACGTCGTGATCCTGTGACCCACGGTTCCGAGTCGATCGCGGATCAACTGCTCGAACGGTTCGTCATCACTGACCAACAAGATCTCGAGCATTGGCGAGGATTCTACGCGCGACCGGCGGTGGTTCGGCGAGTTTCTCGACGGAGAATCGTGTCAGCGATCCTCGCAAGATGTCTGCTCGCTCACGAACATCACACACGATCAGGTCACCGCGGGGAGCGCTGCGGTGTTGTACACACCTCGCTTCAGATTGCGGCGGATCACCAGCGCTTCTCGGATCACCTTCCACATGTCCGTCAGCGGGTTGATGCGCGAGCGACGATCGTCGGTCCATTCGACGCCGACCTCCTCGATCCCGTACCCGCGGCGCCGGGCCAGTGCGAGAATCTCGAGGTCGAACGCCCAGCCATCGATCTTCGCGCGGCGGAACAGATCCCGCGCGGCCTCGGCGGTGAACGCCTTGAACCCGCACTGTGTGTCGCGCACGCCGGGCACCAGCGAGCGCTGGATCACCTTGTTGCACAGGCGACTCCACAAGATGCGGTAGCGCGGCTGCTTGATGTCGCTCTTCGCTCCCTCGGCGTAGCGCGACCCGATCGCGATCTCCGCCTTGCACGCGAGCACGGGTGCGAGCAGCCGGGGAAGCTGCTCCGGCGGCATCGAGCAGTCCGCATCGCACATCACACGGACCTGGCCCCGCGCGCCGAGCATGCCCATGCGAACCGCCGCGCCCTTGCCGCGGTTCGGCGTCTGCCGGAGCAGCCGCAGGTGCGGCAGCTCGGTCATCGCCTGCTCGACCACGCCGCACGTGTTGTCGCGCGAGCCGTCGTCGACGACGATCACCTCGTAGCTCATCTGCTGGGTCGACAGGAACGCGTGCAGGCGGTCGAGCGTCGGGCGGAGCCGATGCTCCTCGTTGTACGCGGGCACGACGATGGAGAGATCCACGAACGGGACCAGTGACGACATGGCGAGTTCCTTTGCTAACGGGGCAGACGGGTCAGACAGACGCGGGGCGAAACACGAGGCGGCGCTGTGCCGGATACGTCCAGGCAACGAACACCGCCGCCGCACAGGCGAGCTTCGCGATCAGGTACGGGACCGCGAGGTCGACGGCGACCAGCTTCATCAAGAACGCCATCAGGATCGCGGTCGACACGGCGACGAAGCCGAAGCGAACGATCTGATGGAGCGTGACCGGCGAGTGGTCACGAAATGCGACGTGCTTGTTCATCATGAAGCACGCCACGGCCCCCACGGCAGATGCGAGGAACGCGGCGACCGGGATCGGCATGCCGACGATCTCGACGAACACGACGAGCGTCAGGAGGTCGCAACCGGTCGCAACGACGCCGCCCAGTCCGGCGGCCAGCATCTCGCGGGGATTCATCATGCGAGAAGGGATGGAGCACTGGATGTGCCATGGTCCAACCACTGGATAACCTCGCGAACCCTCGTCGCGCGCTGGTGAAGAGTTGCCACTCGGGCGTGATGGTCAGTGACAGCTGTCGGCGGGTTTCACCAACTCGTGAAGATCGCGTGATCTGCCAGATCTTTCCATCCTGGCGGCGTGCGACGGGTCACCGATGTCGACGCGTGGCGGCGTCCCGATCCGTCAAGGCTTCGCTGCTGCGCTGCCCGCACCGGTGACGTCGGGCTCGTCCTCGGGAGGCAGCTCGTCGGCTGCCGGCTCTGGCGGGATGCACTTCGGTCGCAGCCGCGGCGCGAGCAGACCTTCGGCGCCGGCGATCACGAACGGCGCGGCGCCGTCGAGATCGACGACCGACACGCCGTGATCACCCGCGACGACGAGCTTGCGATCGTCACGCCACTCGAGGGCGAGCCCGCGCTCAGCCCGCTCGATCTCCTGGATCGCGCCGGTGGTGGCGTCGACGACAAACGCCGCCGCATTCGACGCAGCTGGGTCCGGTGGCGCCGCCGAGCCAGCGTTCGTCGTCGGGCTCGCGAGCATCGCGACCGGACACTGCTCGGCGAGCTGCGCGACGAACGCGAGGTGCGAGCGATCGGGAGACCACGCGATCGAGCTCCCCGCGATCAGGCCCGGGCTCGGGACGGACACGATGCGATTCGATCGCGCGATCCGGATCGCGCTCGCGAATCCTCTGTCATCCCAGTCGGCCGCGATCCCGGAGACCAGCGCGTTGCGGCGGACGGTCTTCCCCTTGACCTCGAGCCAGGCGCCGGCGGGGCGGACCGTGTTCGGCGGCAACGCGGTCATCCGGTACTCGTCGTCGAGCTGGCGCCACAGCGTCGGTTTCTTGCCGCCGCTGCCGATCCACACGCCTCGCTGCGGCGACTGCGCGATGACGACGGGGCCCGTGGTGCCGAGCCCGAGCGGACGAGAGCTCTTGCCTCGCGTCAGATCGACGAGGCCGATCCCGAGCTGCCACTTCTTGTCGTCGAGCGTGTCGCGCTTGCGAGCGACGTACGCGATGCGTGCAGGCGTGAACCGGATCGCGCCGACGACCGCGCCGTTGGTGCGCGTCACCCGGTACCACCGGCTGGCCTCGGGATCCCAGGCGTAGAGATCACCCTTCGCGAACACCAGCGTCGAGCGGGCGAGCGCGGCGACGTAGCTTGCCTGATCGTCCTCGACCCGACGGCGCCACGCCTGTCCTGTCGGGGTCGCGAGGAACGCCTGCATCCCCGGGAGCTCGAGCGAGGCCGGGCCCCACTTGCCGAAGTCTCCTGCGGCCGCGAGCTGCAATGGGGTGAGGACGCGGTCGTGATGGCCGCGCTTTGCGTGGGCGACGGCGAGCAGCCACGAGGCGTCGAGGTGACCGGGGTCGGCCGCGAGGGCCTGGGTGCAGCTGTTCGCGACCTCGGCCCAGTCACCGCGGGCCTCGGCCTCCCGCGCGATCTTGAACGCGGGATGGCCGCCACGGTCTCGCCAGCCCCAGCCTGCGAGATCGGCCAGCCCGAGGGTCCGCGGCGTGACCTCGACGGGAGCGGCGTCTCGCGGGACCCCGGCATCGTCCTTGCGTGCGGCTGGCTTGCCGCTGCAAGCGGCTGCCGCGACCCACAAGAGGAGCGCCACCCTCATGAACGCCACGTACCACGCCCCATGTGGCATGGCCCCCTATCTGCTGCGTCACAAGGAAGTTCCCTCGCCATTGCCCCGCTCCCGGCGGCCTGATATGAAGCGCCGCTCGTGCTGTATCGCCTTTCTCTACTGGTCCTGGTCTCCGCCCTCGTCGGCGCGTGCCAGGGTCGCACGCCTTCGCCGCCGGTCCCGCGTCCGGTGATCGAGGCCAAGGACGCGCGTGGCACGGTGACCGCGCGCGTGACGCCGGGCCATCCCTGTCGCGCCAACGTCGACGGGCTGGAGATGCT
>JBBJLY010000171.1:0-18468 GCA_037720695.1 Kofleriaceae bacterium
GCGATCCTGTACGACGTTCGCCGATCCTTGCGCCGGTGCGCGAACAGCGTGACGGTGTGCTCGACAACGTGGAGCGAGCGCGCGGCGAGCCCGATCTTGAGGGTTCGCGGCCCGATCTCGAGCCGGAGCATCCCCTCGGCCGTGGGCGCCTCGAGCTTGTGGCCGGCGTCGTCGCGGTACGCCATCGGTCACAACGGTAGCCGACGCGGTGCCCGACGGGTATAACCGCCGGCGATGACCGCCCAGTACACGTACGTGATGAAGGATCTGCGCAAGCTCGTGCCACCGAAGCGCGAGATCCTGAAGGGGATCTGGTTGTCGTTCTATCCCGGCGCGAAGATCGGTGTGCTGGGTAACAACGGCGCTGGCAAGTCGACGCTGCTTCGCATCATGGCGGGTGAGGACAAGGAATTCCTCGGCGAGGCGTGGCCCGCGCCGGGCCTCAAGATCGGCTACCTGCCACAGGAGCCAAACCTCGATCCCACGAAGACGGTCAAGGAGAACGTCGACGAGGGCGTCGCCGAGACCCGCGCCTTGCTGACCCGATTCGAGGAGGTCTCGATGAAGCTCGGCGAGGAGATGACCGACGCGCAGATGGACAAGCTGCTCGCGGAGCAGGGCCGGCTGCAGGATCAGATCGAGGCCGCCAACGCGTGGGAGCTCGACCACACGGTCGAGATGGCGATGGACGCCCTGCGCTGCCCACCCGGCGACGCCGACGTCAACAAGATCTCCGGTGGAGAGCGTCGCCGCGTCGCACTGTGCCGCCTGCTGCTCTCCAAGCCCGACATGCTGCTGCTCGACGAGCCCACCAACCACCTGGATGCCGAGAGCGTCGCGTGGCTGGAGCGCATGCTCGAGGAGTTCCGCGGCACGGTCGTCGCCATCACGCACGATCGCTACTTCCTCGACAACGTCGCGAAGTGGATCCTCGAGCTCGATCGCGGAGAGGGCCACCCGTTCGAGGGCAACTACTCGGGCTGGCTCGAGCTCAAGGCCAAGCGAATGAAGGACGAGGAGCGCCAGCAGGACGCCCGGTCCAAGATGCTCGCGCGCGAGCTCGAGTGGGTTCGGCTGTCACCCAAGGCGCGCCAGGCCAAGAGCAAGGCCCGCCTGAACCGCTACGACGAGATGGTCGCCGAGGCGCAGAAGGAGAACCGCGACGCGTCGCTCGAGATCGTGATCCCGCCGGGGCCGCGCCTCGGTGGCGAGGTGGTGTCGTTCGAGGGCGTGTCCAAGTCGTTCGGCGACCGCGTGCTGATCGACAACCTGACGTTCAAGCTGCCGCGCGGTGGCATCGTCGGTGTGATCGGCCCCAACGGCGCCGGCAAGACCACGCTGTTCCGCATGATCATGGGCGTCGAGCAGCCCGACAAGGGCTCGATCAAGATCGGCGACACCGTCAAGCTCGGTTACGTCGACCAGAGCCGCGACGCGCTGGATCCCGACAAGACCATCTTCGCCGAGATCAGCGAAGGGGCGGAGTCGATGCTGATGGGCGAGCGCTCGATCAACTCGCGCTCGTACGTCTCGAGCTTCAACTTCAAGGGCCAGGACCAGCAGAAGCGGGTCGGCATCCTGTCGGGTGGTGAGCGCAACCGCGTCCACCTCGCGAAGATGATCAAGCGCGGCGGTAACCTGCTGCTGCTCGACGAGCCGTCCAACGACCTCGACGTCGATACGCTGCGCGCGCTCGAGGACGGGCTCGAGAAGTTTCCGGGCTGTGCGGTCGTCATCAGCCACGATCGCTGGTTCCTCGATCGCATCGCGACCCACATCCTCGCGTTCGAGGGCGACTCCCACGTCGAGTGGTTCGAGGGCAACTTCCAGGACTACGAGGCCGACCGCAAGCGCCGCTTCGGCACCGACGCGGACCAGCCGCACCGCATCAAGTACAAGCCCCTGATGCGCTGAAAGATCCAGGCTGCCCACCCGTTAGGTCCCCATGCGTACCTTCCAGTCACTGGCAATCGCGCTCGCGCTCGCGGCCTGCGGCAGCAAGGGCGAGCCGACCACCCCGAGCCAGCCCGCCGTTGCGGCCAGCGCGCCCGTCGAGCTCGGCGAGATGGCGATGCTCGAGGGCGACACGCCGATGGTCAAGATCCATGCCGATGGCACGACCGAGATGAGCGAAGGACCGGGCGAGTTCCGTGCGGGCCCCACGATCAAGGCCGACGGCACGGTCGAGTTCCAGGGTCAGCCGGTCGCGCGCATCCAGGCCGACGGCACGATCGTCTCGCTCGGAGCGGGTGCTGGTCCGTTGCCGATCGTGGTCACCGCCGACAAGGCGACGATCACGGAGCGCGACAAGCAGATCGGGCTCGAGCTATCCGCCAGCGGCGAGCTGACCGTGGTCGGTACGGGTATGAAGCCCGACAAGCCGGTGCGCATCCAGGGCGCAGACACGCCGGGTAAGCGACGCACCGTGCTCGCGTTCGCGTCGATCATGTTCATGAAGTCCAGCGACGACTCCCACGTCGAGCCGCCACCGGCACCGCCACCCTGACCTACGGGCGTGGCGCTGGCGGAGTCGGCTCCACGACACCGGGATGGTGGTGCGGATGCAGCCGGACCTCGGCGACGATCGGCCGGTGATCGCTGGCGCGCCGCGCGAGATCGCTGTCGCAGCGCGCGAGCCGCACGAAGTCGACCGCCCCGCGCACGAAGATGCCGTCGAGGGCGCGCACCGGCCCCCACGCGGGGAACGTCAGCGGGCGGCGGGCGATGCCACGAAAGCCGGCGGGCGCGAGCAGCGTGCCGAGCCCACCGTAGACGTCGTTGAGGTCGCCGCCGACGACGACCGGCGTGTCGTGGTGGAGATGCGCGAAGGGCTGACTGTCGAGGAACTTCTGCAGCTGGCGGCGGCGCTCGTAGCGCGCGAGCCCGAGGTGCATGTTGAACACGTGGATCGTGCGATCGATGTCGTCATGGCGGACGCGCAGCACGCCATGCAACGCACTGCGCGCCTTCTTGAACCGTAGCGACAGATCGATGTTGGTACTCTCGATCAGCGGATAGCGCGACAGGATCGCGTTGCCGTATTGCCCACCACCGCGGACGTCGACATTCGGGTACCAGCTGCGGTACGGGAGGCCGAGCTCGTCGCCGAGTAGCTCGGTCTGCTTGTCGCCACGCGAGCGCGTGACGCCGGCGTCCACCTCCTGCAACATCAGGACGTCGCAGTCGAGCTTGCGGATCACCTCGACGACGCGGCTCGGTTCGTACCGGCGATCGACACCGCCGATGCATTTGTGGATGTTGTAGCTGAGGACGCGGAGCTTCATGACCCTCCCGCGAGCTGCGCCACTACGAGGGTCTCGTCATCATCGAGCGGACGACCGCCGCGATGAGCCGCGACGTGCGCCTGCACGGTGTCGTGAACAGCGAGCGGGCCGAACCGCCGGCGATCGAGTTTCTTCAGCAGCTGTTGCAGCCGGCGGTCACCGAACGGCTTGCCGGCCGGATCCTGCGCCTCGATCACCCCATCGGTATACCAGACGACGAGATCGCCAGCTTGGAGCGGGCGCTGCTGGACGCGCGGGATCGCGGGGACGCCGACCCCGAGCAAATTGCCGCGGGCGACCAGCGCGTGGAGCTCGATCGAAGCTCCGGTCGAAGCTCCGGTCGACGCGTCGCCGAGCCGGCACAGATAGGGCGTGGTGTGCCCGCACGACACGAACGTGATCGTGCGCGCGGCCGTGTCGACGACCGCCGCGAAGCACGTCATCGCCAGCTCGCCGCCGCCGACCCGGCGGACCGCCGCATCGAGCGCGGCGACCAGCTCGACCAGATCGATCGGCCCGCGGCGGACGCAGACATCAAAGGCGCCGGCGGCCGCGGCGGTCACCATCGCGGATGCGACGCCGTGTCCCGTGACGTCGCCGATCGCGATCAGTACGCGGTCGTTTCCGAGTGAATAGACGCCCCAGAAGTAGCCGCCACAGCGGGTCGCGGGTCGCCACGATCCGACGACCGTGAGATCGCCGTGGATGTGCGGGCCTTTTCCGGGCAGGAGCTCGGCCTGCACGGTCGCCGCCAGCTCGACCTCACGCGCGAGGGCGGCTCGCTCGGCGGCGCGGCGGGCCATCCGGGCATGGACGAGCGCCTCGGAGAGCCGCTCGGCGACGCGCTCGAGGAACGCGACCGAGCGCGCGCGCAGCCACGGTGCATCGGCGGGGATCGCGACCATGCCGACGAGCTCGTCCGCGTTGCGCATCGGCACGATCAGCCGGGCGGCATGATCGCGAAACATCCGCGCGTAGAGCTCGCGCAGATCCTCGGGCACCGGCTCGAGGTCCTCGACGAATAACAGGCCGCGCCGCTCGGCGAGCCAGCCGACGAGGAAGGGATCCGGCGCGAGCTCGTCGGCGAGCCGCTCGCCGGTCTCGCTTGTCCAGCCCCAGTCCTCCTCGGTCGCGAGCAGGATGCGCGGCTTGACGCCGACGCCGAGCTCGGCGATGTCGAGCGCGAGCTTCGCGATCGCAGGCTCCGCGGTGAGCGAGCGCGAGCGCGTGACCAGCTGCGCGAGTAGACGCTCGAGCGGACCTTCGCCACCACGTCCACCGCGGTTGATCAGCGCGACGGTGGCGATGCTCGTGCGGGCGCCGACGAGCGACAGCACGAGCACCAGCACGACGCCCCACCATGGCAGCGCCGGTCCGAGCTGGGACAGCGTCACCCACGCGAGCAGGATGCCGCCGGCGAAGTGGACGACGAGCACGGGCGCGGTGGTGTCGACGGCGCGAACGCGCAGCAGATCCTCGACGACCAGCGCGCGGACGACCAGCAGGCTTCCGATCCCCGACAGCAGCCAGCCGAGCGGGAACACACCGATCCCGTAGGCGAGCCCGACATCGACCAGGCCCGCGTAGGTGATCAGGTTCGCGAGCAGCGCGGCGCGCAGCTGGCGGCGCTCGTCGGACGGTGGCGATCCGATCGCGACCCGGGCAAGCGACAGGAAGCCGACCAGCGACAGCAAGAACGTGTGAAGCAGCGCGAGCCACGCCCACGGCCCGACCTTCGCGTACCAGAAGCCAGACATCCGCTGCACGCCCTCGACCGCGGCATCGGTGGTCGAGCTGATGACGACCCAGACAGCCGCATTGGCGATCAAGAACCAGATCAGGGTGCGGAGCTTGCGATAGCGCCGGATCAGCGCGAGCTGGAACCCGGTGCCAGTGGCCGCCGCCATCGGGATGAACGCGGCCGCGTACTGGAACAGCCGCTCGGCGACCTCGGGCGACGTGATCGACGGCGACAGCATCATCACGAGCGCGTACGGCAACAGCGACAGACAGTGCGCCAGCAGGAACCCGCGCACCGCGGGCGCACCGCGCATGACCGCCGTGTACGCGATCACGATCAGCATCGCCGCCGGAGCGATCGCGAACGGTAGCGACAGCAGGTGCGGGTCGTAGTTCGCGGACGACCACAGCATCGCCGCACGACTGTATCTCGTGTACGCTGCCCGGGCCGTGGCGGACCCGCGCAATCCCTCCGGGAGGAGGCCGAACTTGCCGTTGCCGCCGCCGGAGCACGACGATCCGCCGACGAGCCGGACCCGGCGCGCGCCGACCCAGACAATCGACGAGCTGCCGCGGTTGCCCGAGGTCGAGCTGCACGAAGACGCCAGCGAGGTCCGCGTCGATCCGCGCGCGCTGTCACCCGGTCGCGGACCACTGACCGGCGCGCGCTCGATCCCCGAAGCGCAAGAGACCGCGCGGATGGTCAAGCAGACCGACCCACACCGCGTGGCCGCGGCACGCCCGGCGGCGATCCCGAGCACCTCGTATCACACGCCGCGCCCGCCACCACGGAGCGCCGCGAACCGGGTCGCCACCGCAGAGCACTCGACACTGATCGGCGGTCGCTATCAGATCGTGAACCGGATCGGGCAGGGTGGGATGGGCAAGGTCTACAAGGTGACCCACGCCCACCTGTCACGGACCTTCGCGCTCAAGATCATCTCCAATCAGGTCGCGGAGACCGACGAGGCGCGCGAGCTGTTCTATCGCGAGGCGCGGTTCGCCTCGGCGATGTCCCACGTGAACATCACCTCGGTCGTCGATTTCGGCGAGGACGAGAAGGTTGGGATGTTCATGGTGATGGAGTACGTCGACGGCGAGGCGCTGAACCGGATCCTGTTCCGGGACAAGCAGCTGTCGGTCCGCAAGGCGTGCGAGATCGTGCTGCAGGTCGCCGAGGCGCTGCACTACATCCACAAGCAGAATGTCGTCCACTGCGACATCAAGACCGAGAACATCCTGATC
Organism: Kofleriaceae bacterium; assembly: GCA_037720695.1. GTDB lineage: Bacteria > Myxococcota_A > Polyangia > Haliangiales > Haliangiaceae > JABFXX01. Next base: position 6,270 of record JBBJLY010000171.1, read on the forward strand.
TGCGAGGAGCAGGAAGAGGGCAAGCGGGTCCGGATGTTCGTCAAGCTGCTCGACTTCGGGCTCGCGCGTTCGTTGACCGCTTCGCGCGCATCGACCTCGCTGTCGGGGACGCCGCACTACGTCGCGCCCGAGCGGATCCGCGGCGAGCCCGCGTCACCCGCGAGCGACGTCTACGGGGTCGGCATCCTGCTCTACGAGCTGCTGTGCGGGCGCGTGCCATGGGACGGCCCGGTGCAGAAGATCCTCGCCGGTCACCTCGACGAGATCGCGAAGCCGCCGTCGCAGCAGATCGAGGGCGGGCTCGATCCCGCGCTCGAGCGCCTGATCTATCACGCGCTCGCGAAGCGCCCGGCAGAGCGTCACAAGGACATGGCCGCGTTCATCTACGAGCTGCGGACCGTGATGGACATGCTCGGCTTCGGGCGCCGCGGCCGTGCCGGACCAGCAAAGCGCGTCGTGATCGAGCAGCGTCCGGCCGAGCCCAACCGGCGCGATGAGCTCGCACGCGTCGCGTTCGATGCCTGCCGCTTGCCGCTCGCGCTGGTGACGCCGCAGGGCGTGATCATCGCGGCCAACCCGGCGTTCGCAAAGTTCGTGATGGGGCTCGCGGTCGAGGTCGAGGGCCTACCGATCCGCTCGACCCCGCTCGCGACGGCGTGGTCGTCGTGCGAGCAAGACCTCGCGCGCACACTCGCCGGCAGCCCGATCCGCCGGATCATCGAGATCGATGTTGCCGCCGGCGAAGTTCGCCGGCTCCTGCTGTGGCTCGACGCGGTGTCGCCGAGCCAGATCGTCCTCGGCGTTCAGCCACTCGAGCTCTAGTGAAGGACCTGCCTCGTCCCGAGCCCGGTGTCCCCAGGCCGTTCCATCCGCCGCCAGTGAGATCGTTCACCCTCGCGGGCGGCACCGCGAGCTACCTGGTCGAGCAGCACGCGCTGCCGATCGTCTCTCTCGACCTCAACTTCGACGGTGGCTCGCTGCTCGATCCGCCGGGCCAGGAAGGCCTCGCCGGCATCTGCCTCGCGATGCACCTCGAGGGCACGCTGCAGCTCGACAAGCTGCAGTATGCGGAGCGGCTCGCCGAGACCGCGTCGAACATCGGGTCGTATGCCGTCGACGATTCGGTCGGGCTCACGCTGTCGAGCCTCCGCAAGCACCTGCCCACCACGTTCGAGCTGTTCGTCGAGACCCTGCTGTCGCCAGGGCTCCGCGGCTCGGACTTCGATCGCATGATCAAGCGGCGGATCGAGGCCGTGCGTCAGGCCAAGCAAAGTCCGTCGACCGTCGCGAGCCGGCTCCAGGGCACCGTGCTGTACGGCCGCGATCACCCGTTCGGGCGGATCGTGACCGAGGCTTCGCTCCTGGCGACCACCCTCCAGGACTGCCGGCATCACGCGGCGGCGTGGTTCAAGCCAGGCAGCGCGCGGCTGTTCGTCGTCGGTGATCTCGTCGAGGACGAGCTGCGGGCGTGCTTCGATCAAGAAGCGCTCGCGAGCTGGCAGGGCACGTTCGCGCCGCCGATGCCGCCCGAGCCGTCACCACCCGCAGGCACGATCTTCTTCGTCGACATCCCGGGCTCGTCGCAGTCCCAGGTCTCCATGCTCCATTTCGGCCCGCGTCGCGACGCGCCCGACTACGTCGCGACCGTGCTGATGGCCCAGGTGCTGGGCGGTGGCTTCACCAGCCGGCTCAACATGAATCTCCGCGAGGCCAAGGGTTACTCGTACGGCGCCCGGGGTGGATTCGGGTACACCCGCCACCACGGGACGTTCGGCGCCAGCGCCTCCGTGCGCGCCGACGCCACATTCGAGGCCCTGCAGGAGATCGAGCGCGAGGTCCGCGAGCTCGCCTCCGGCCACCGCCCGGTCACCCAGGACGAGCTCGATCGCGAGAAGCAGGGTGCCGTCCTGGCGCTCCCGAGCCACTTCGCGACCGCTCAGGGTGCACTTGGTCTGTACCGCCGGCTGGTCTACTTCGGGCTGCCGCTGTCCTATTACGACTCGTACGTCACGCGGATCGACGCGATCGAGCTCGCGGCGGTCCATGCCGCGGCGGCAGCCCATCTCCAGCCCGACCGCGCGGTCTGGCTGGTGGTTGGGGATGGCGACGTGACCCTGCTCGATGGGCGCACACTTCGGGCCGCGCTCGTCGAGCATGTAGGCCGGGGTGCGCTCGTCGAGCTCGACGCCGACGGGCTACCCAACGACTAACCCACGTGAATCTATGCGGCGGCCGGATTCCTTTCTAGAATGACGGTTGATCATTGATGAGGGAGCACGTGAAGACATCTCGGCGCGTACGAGAACGTGGCAACGCGATGCTGCTCGCGATGATCGTGCTCACCGCACTGGCCACCTTGAGCAGTCTCACGGTGGTCTCGGTGCAGGGCGGGATCGCGACGACCAGCAACGATCGCTTTCACAACATCGCGATCTACGCGGCGGAGTCTGGTGGTGCGGTGGCGATGGATTTCTTGCGCCGCATGATCAACTCGACGACGGGTTGGACCGCCTATATCTCGGCGAGCAACACGAACCCGCCACAGCCGAACATGCCCGGCAACAACATCCAGTACGGCCAGCCCGGCACGCTGATGTCTGCCGATCAGCAAGGCTGGTACAGCATCTCGATCCTCAACAACCGGAGTGACCCCGGCTTCGTCGGCGGCACCGACACGGACAAGCGCGTGGTCATCCGGGTCACCGGCTACGGTCCGAACGGCTCCGTCGCGATCCTCGAGTGGGACGTCACGGCCGCGAACGTCACTGGCGTTGGCCGGCCATGTCCGAGCTACGCGCAACGCGGCATGAGTGAGGACGGCGCAGGGCGCAACGACTGTCTTGGGGCGATCAACACCGGCGACACGGCAACGTTTCGCCCGGGAGGATGATGATGATGAGCAAGATGCGGAAGCGGGCAGGAATTTCAGTGGTCGCGGTGATCGCGACGACGACCGGGCTCGCCTTGCTCGCACGTCCGTCCGAGGCTCAGTTCCCCACCGTGCCGTCGTGCCCGACCACCTCGGATCCGACGGTCTACAACGGTTCTGCACTCGAGACCGACACCACGCGAGAGGGAACCGAGTACACCACCACCAGCGGCGGTCAGCTCGAGCTGTCCCGCGCCGGCGAGACGTTCAACGCGGCGCCGCTGACCGTGGTGTCACCAATCTCCTATGCGGCGACCGGTGACTTCAACAAGGACGGCTGGCCCGACCTCGTCGGCACGCTCGACGGCGTGGCGGACTCGCCGCTCCAGGTGCTGCGCAACGACACCTGGCAGAACGAGAACTGCACGACCCCCGCGTGCTCCGCGTACAGCGGCCCGGCGCCGAACTGGATGGATCCGGCGCTCGTGGTCGCCCCGAAGTTCACCGTCGTTCGCGATCTCCACGGCAGCGGCTTCAACGGCCGGTTCGGGCTCGCGGCAGGTGACCTCAACGGCGACGGCTGGGACGACGTGTTCGAAGCCTACGCGCCCGATGCCGGCGCAGGTCCCGATCCGATCACGGCGCTGACCGTGTACCTCAACAGCGCGGCCAATGACGCCGGTGGTGACCCGGTGTTCGCCGCCGCGTACGCCGCGGAGTCGGGCTTCACGATCACCACCTCGCTCGGCTATCAGACGTGGTCTGGCACCAACACCAAGGTCGTCGACTACAACAATGACGGCCGCCAGGATCTCCTGATCGGTAGTGGCAAGCAGGGTGGCTCGATCCGGATCCTGCTCAACAACTGTGTCGGCACCGTCCAGCCCGACGGCCACGTCCTGTGCTCGGCTGCGCCGATGTTCACCGACGGCGGCTACCTGATCTCTGATCTGAACGTCGAAGCGACGGCGGGCTTCGGCACCAACGTCCAGGGCGGCCTCCCGGTGTTCGACTACGCTGACCTCGACGCCGACGGCCTGCGCGATCTCGTGGTCGGTGCGGCGAACTGCTGCGATCCCAACACGGCACGCCTGCGCATCTTCAAGGGTTGTACCGGTGGCACTGGGTGTACGGCCGCGCTCGAGAACGTCGCATCGCAGAACATCCCGTCGTTCCCGGGCGCCGCGACCGCCGTGTTCATCGCGGACTTCTCGCGCGACGGCAAGCCGGACCTCGTCGTCGCGACCGACGGCAAGAACTATCAGAGCAGCACCAACGGTGGCGCGTCGTTCTACTACCGCAACAACGGCACGGGCGCGCCGTTCTCCGGCGGGTTGAGCGAGCAGCTGACCACCCGTGGCGCGCCGGTCAACGACTACGACGTCGGCGTGCTGTTTGACTACGACAACGATCCGACCCACTCGCCCGACATCCTCGTGGCCGATGGCAACGACACCAGCGGCTTTTACGTGATCGCAGACCGGATGTCAGCGAAGTACGTCGACTGCGGCGAGGCGTCGTCCGGCGTGCTCGACATCGGCGCGCTCGACGACGAGGAGATGGTGATCACGGCGGCACGCGTGACGCCGACGTTCTCCGCCAATGGCGGCACGATCACGTTCTACCTGTCGAACGAAGAGCCGGCCAACTGGGTGCAGGCGAGCGTGTGCACCGGCAGCACCACCGATTACTGCGTCAACTTCCCGAAGCCAGTCGGTCGTTCGGTGCGCTGGAAGGTCAACATGTGCTCGAACGCCGCGCACACGTCGACCCCGACGATGACCGGTATGTCGGCCAAGTTCGACTACACCGCGGCGCGCGAGCACTACCGCGGCGGCGTCGTCGTCAACGACGGCATCGCGTACGTCGGCGCGTTCCACCAGCCCGGTGACCGCGGCCGGTTCTACGCGATCAACGCCGGCCTCAACACGATCTACTGGGACGGCTCGACCAAGCTCGACGCGATGGCGGACGCGAGCCGCAAGATCTACACCTCGGTCCAGAACCTGTCGGTCCGCATGGACTTCAACGCGAGCAACGCGACCAACGCGCTGATGCAGAACCTCCTGAAGACCCCCGACGACACGACGACGCTCGAGCTCATCAACTGGATCCGGAGCCCACGCTTTGGCGTCACCCTCACGGGTACGCCGGCGCTCCAAAAGCTCGGCTCGGTCGAGACCTCGACGCCCGCCGTGCTGACCAAGCCCGGGCGGCCGAGCTGGTACACGTTCGTGACCTCGATCGACCGCCAGCGCGTCGAGACGTTCATCGCCGCCCAGGCGGGCCGGCCGCAGATCGTGATGTTCGGGGCGAAGGACGGCATGATCCACGCAATGCACACGCGGCCGTCGGATATCTCGAATCCGATCAACGGCACCGAGGCCTGGGCGTTCATCCCGCCGACCGTCGCGGCCGGCATGCTGAAGGACTTCACCGACACGCAGGCGGCCAATGCGTCGGCGAACGACGGGACCAACAACCCGCGCATCGCATCGTATCCCGACGGTTCGCCGACGCTGGTCGACTTCCACGAGGGCAACGGCGTGTTCAAGACCGTCGCGCTCGTCGCGGAAGGCAACGGCGGCAAGGCGTTCACGGCCCTCGATGTCACCGACACGATCGACGCGAGCACCGGCACGATCAACGGCCCGACGCCGATGTGGTCGGCGACGCCGGGCGATGGCGAGGCTGGTCAGGCGTACTCGAAGCCTGCCGTTGCGCGCGTCCTCATCAACAACGTCGAGCGCTACTTCGTGCTCGCCGCGACCGGCGTCGACTACACGGACACGCTCGAGCAGAAGGGCCGTGTCGTGTCGGCCTACGACCTCGCGAACGGCACGCTGATGTGGAAGTTCCAGACCAGGTGCCCGGTGACCAGTGACATCTCGGTGTTCGAGACCGATGACGTGGGCGAGGATGGTCTGCCCACCCTGAACGGCTACGCGGATCGCGCGGTGTTCGCGGACAAGTGCGGCTACGTCTACAAGGTCGCCCCGGGTGTCGACCTGGCTGGCGCCTGGTACCAGAACACCAACATGGGCTCGATCGCCGCCAACACGGCACCCGATGGCAGCATCCAGTACGCCCTGTTCTCGACGCAGCTGACCAGCGGCGCGCTCGCGCAGGAGCGGCCGATCGCGGGCACGATCGCCGCGCGCACCGACAACTCGACTCGCATGGTGCTGTTCTTCGGCACCGGCGGGCTCGAGAATGTCGACTCGACCGTGGTCAACCACTTCTACGCCGTCTACAGCGACACGGGCGCGATCCGCTCGAAGATCGTCGGCACCTGCAACGCGGCCGGCGCGTGCGAGAAGTTCTACGGCGGGTCCGTGGTCACGCCGGAGCAGATCATCCTGACCCGCACGATCGATCCGACGGTCGGCACCAACTCGTGCGATCCGGGCAGCGCGAAGATCGAGGCGTTCGAGCTCAACGCGGACGCGTCCAACGCCTTCGTCAACGACTTCACGCTCTCCGTGTCGTCGGCCGTCATGGGCGGGCTCTACGGTGATGCGGGGGCGATCTACTTCGCCACGCTGTCCGGCGATGTCGCGCGGATCGGGACGCCGCGCGCGCCCACGGCCGGCGCCGACACCGCGTCGGGCTACCAGCAGGGCCAGGGCCCGGGCGACAACGGCACGGCGGGTCAGACCGTCGGCACCACCGCGCCGTTCACGCTGATGGGCTGGCGGATCGTCCTATGAGATCGCCGCGGCGGCAGCGCGGCTTCACGCTGCTCGAGCTCCTGATCACGCTCGCGGTGACCACGATCGGGCTCGTCGGCTTGCTGTCGCTGCACCTCAGCATCGCCCGCGGCAATGACAACGCGAGCCGTGCATCGGAGGCCCAGCAGCTGGCGAACCAGACGCTGGAGTCGCTCCGCGCGCAGCGCACCGCGGAGATGATGACGACCTTGACCGGGTCACCGGCCACGGTGCCGCCGATCGACGTCACGATGTCGAGTGTCGCGGGACGCGCCGGGATGACCTATCGTCGGCGCGTGATGGTCACGATCCTGAACGCCGCGTCGACCAGCCTGTGGCTGATCCGGGTCGAGGCCAGCTACACCGAGGACGGTGGTGCGGCCGGTGCCAACGGCGGGGCGCTCGATCACACCCTGGCCGCAGAGCTGATTCGCACCGTCGAGGAAGCGCTGTGATCCGGCGCCGGCGGGGCGGCCAGCGTGGGTTCACGCTGATCGAGCTGATGGTCGCGCTCGTCATCAGCTCGCTGCTCGTCGGGATGATCCTGTCGATCTTCCTGCGGATGTCGCTCGCCTATCGTGGCCAGCAGCAGGTGGCGAACGTCCAGGGCGTACTCGCCGGGGCGCGCGCGATGATCGAGTTCGATGCCAAGCATGCGGGCCTCGGCATGACCAAGGGCTTCCGGATGGCGAGCACCGGCGTCGACTGGAACCCGCCGGTCCGCGTGATCAACAGCGCGACCAACCCCGACGAGATCCGGTTCTACTACGCCGACCTCACGGTGCAGTCGTACGTGCTGTCGATCACCGCCGGCTTTCTCCAGGCCACCGTCGATTCACCGACCGGCTTCGGCCTCAACGATATCGTCGTGCTGTCCGCGGCCGACATCTCGAACCCCAATCCGCTCGCCCCGGGCGTCGACGCCAACCTCGCACTGCAGGACGCCTGCGTGCTCCAGATTGCGAACATCAGCCAGCCGTCGGGCGTGTGGACGATCGACTTCGCGACGGTCGCGCCGTACGGCCAGGCACCAAACAGCCACTGCCCGGGCATGGCGAACGCGATGATGTACAAGCTGGTCGGTCGCGCGTACCGGATCGATCTCACGCGGCCGGCGGATGGCGTGCTCCAGCTGTCGCCGTCCGGCGGCCTGGTACCGAACGACTGGCAAGACCTCGCCTACGGCTTCACCGACATCCAGGTCGCGACCCAGTTCTTCGACAACGACGCGGCTGACACCGCGGACCCCGATGCCGATCCCTTGCGCGAATGGTACTCGGGCGCGATGCAGCAGGCGCTGACGTCGCCGGCGCTCGCGCTGACGCCGCCGATCCAGATGACGATCTCGGTCGTCGCGCGCACCGACCGCGAGGTCGAAGGCATCGCGACCGCCACCACGCCCGAGCTCACCGTTGCCGGCAACGTCGACTTCAACACGCTCGGCGATCGTCCAGCGATCCCGGTGCCCGACGCGGTCGACCCGATGCTGCAAGGTAACCGGATCTATCGCTACACCACATTCGGCGTCGACTTCCGGAACCTGGCGGTGGGGCGATGACGAACACACGAGAGCGCGGCTTCACGCTGATCGAGCTGATGGTCGTGATCGCGATCATCGGCGTCCTCGCGGCGCTCGCGATGGTCTACATGCGACCGGACCAGAAGCCGATCGACGCGGCGAACCGGCTGGGTGACTTCATGCGCGAGACCAGTCGCCGCGCGGTGGCGCTCGGCCCGGTCCGGCCCGCCGTCGCTGCCGCGCTCGGTACCAAGGCGCGGACTCGCGTGCGCGCGATCGCGCCGTTCACGGTACAGCCGACGTTCGTGCTCGAGCGTCTGGAGGAAGACCCACCGCCCGCGACCACCGCCAACTGGATCGAAGTCGAGCGCTACACGCTCGACAAGGCAGTGATCGGCGAGTCGTGGGGCCTCGGCGTCGCGCCCAAGGCCACGATCACGGGACTCACGACCAGCTGGACCGCGTTCGAGGTCCGCTGCTTCCCGAATGGCAGCTGCGATTCGCGGACCCTGTTCTTCGAAGCGACCACGCCGAAGCAGCCAACCGAGCGCTACGCGCGGATGTCGATCATGCCCCTGGGTGGCGCGATCCTGGTGCGCGAAGACTGGAACTAGGTCGCTCAGCGCGTACACTGCGCCGGATGCGCGCGTTCGGCCTGTTCCTCCTCCTCCTCGTGCTCGGCTGCCCCTCGTCGTTGCCTGCCTACGACTACGCAAAGGAGCCGGACCCACGCAACAAGGAGCTGGTACTCGGCGTCGGTGACATCGTCGCGGTCAACGTGTGGGAGAACAAGGATCTCAACACCGAGACCACGATCCGTCCCGACGGCACGATCACGATCCCGCTCGTCGGTGACCTCAAGGCAGCGGGCGAGACCCCGAGTGCGCTCAAGGAACAGATCAAGAAGCGGCTCACCGACTTCGTGAAGCTGCAGGGCACCGAGATCACGGTCGCGGTCAAGGACTGGAAGAGCTACCGGTTCACGATCCAGGGTGAGGTCGTCCGCCAGGGCGTGTTCACGTCGAGCTCCTTCGTCACGGTGTCCGATGCGATCGCGATCGCCGGCGGGCCGACGCGGTTCGCGAAGCAGCGGAAGGTGCTGCTGTTCCGCCCCGTGAAGGGTGCCGCCGCGCCGAAGTCGATCCCGATCGACTACGAAGCGCTGTCGTCGGGCAAGCGGCTCGACATGAACATCTTCGTACTGCCCGGCGACACGATCTACGTCCCGTAGTGCTACGGCTTCGGCAGCCACAGCGCCGCGCCGTCGACGACCTTGGTCACCAGCTTCGGCGCGAGCGAGTACGGCCCGGCCAGCTTCGCAGCGTAGAGCGCGAGCTCGCCCGTCGGCAGCGGGACCGGCACGTCGTCGTCCGAATCTGAATCGCCATCGTCTTCCGCGGCCTTGTCGTCGTCGTCGGCCTTGTCGGACTTCTGGCGCGACCCATCGCGGTTGCCAAGCACGAGCGCATACGAGCCGTCCGGCGCGAGCGAGACCGCGGTGAACCCCTTCCAGCACTTGTACTGACCTCCGGTCGCACGCACGAGACACGCGGCGCTGCCGTCCTGGACCAGCAGGTACTGACCGTCGTGCGACCAGTCGATCGGGACGCCGTGCTGGACCGCCTTGCGCCGTGCCCCGGTGCCGTCGAGCGCGAACGCCATCAGCAGCTCGGCGGGCACCTTCTTGCGCGCGCCCTCGTAAAGGTAATCGTTGTAGGTGCCGAACGCGCGCGTGCCGTCGGGGCTGGCGATGAACGAGCGGAGCGGGGCCTCGGCCGCGACCCGCGTCTTGTGTCGAAGATCCGCCGGTGGCGCGGTCCACACGCCGCCCGCGTCGGTCCACACCAGCTTGCGCGCTGGAGTGGTGATCAGCCGCGCGCCCGGGGTCGGGATCGCGACAGGTGTCACCTGGTTGGTCTTGAGGTTGATGAGGATCGAGCCGCTTGCGAGCTTTGGATTGCGGCACAGCACGCACGCGCCGTCCTCGGCGAGCTGGGCGGGACCGTCGCCGCATGCGAGAGGCACCAGCTTGGACCCGCCGACCGCCATCCAGTGCCACTTGCCGCCGAGGTCGGCGAGCAGGACGTTGCCGGCGGCGTCGCTGCGAAGCGCGCGCACGACGACCTTCGCCGGCAGCGTCGCGACGATCGTCTCCTGCTTGCCGCGGCCGTCACTGCGGTAGAGCGTGTCGCCGCGCGCAAAGATCACGCTGGCGGCGGCGAGCTCGTCGGGTGGTGCGGCGTGGACCGGGGCTGCGGCGAGCATCGCCATCACCGCCAGCGCGCGCACCGTCATCGTCAGCCTCCCACGAGCGTCGCGGCGTGCTTGGCATCGCGCAGCGAGGTGACGAACCGACCCTTGCCGGAGATCTCGAGCAGCGTCACCGAACCGAACCGCGGGAAGTGCACGTCGAGTGACTTCACGTTGTCGGCCTTCTGCGAGTCGCGCTCGAACTCGGCCTTGGTCAGCGGCTTGCCATCGACGAAGACCTCGGACAGGAATTCGATCGGTGCGATCCAGCTCGCACCGTCGCGCTGGATCTTGTCGCGCATCGAGCCCGACAGGTTGTCGGAGCTGCGCACGACCTGATCCCAGTCGCGCTTGCCGAGCGCGGCGGCGACGTCGAGATCGAACCGCTCCTGTGGGAACACGAGGACCACGGCGCCATCGACCTCCTGGGCCGCGAGCGGCGGGCCCTTCGGCTCGGGCTTCGCCGGCTTGGCAGGCGCTGGCGGCGGAGCGGCGGCTTTGGCAGGCTCCTTGGCCGGCGTCTGCGCGGCGTTGTTCGCCGGGGTCGACGAGGGAGCGCCGGGGATCATCGAGAACCGCTCGATCGCCGACAGCTGGTGTTCCATCACCACCGACTTGCGCTGGTCCCACGTGCCATCTGGCTCGAGCACGTCGACGATCACCAGGTCACCGCGGCGCTCGAAGTTGAGGCCCTCGAGGCTCGCGAGGATCTGCTCGTCGTCGAGCTCCTCGAGCCGCTTCTCGTACACGAGGATCTTGGCCTCGAACTCCTTTTGCGATAGCGGCGTCGCGCGGCGCTTGCCGTCGAGATCGACCTGCGGGTCGAGTGCCCACGGCAGCAGCGCGATGCCGCGCAGATCCCGCGCCGAGCGCGCGACCAGCACCGCGTCGCCCCAGCTCCCGAGCACGAACAGCCGGCCGAGCCGGATCGGGAGCTTCTCGCAGATGCCGATCAGCGTCTCCTTGTGCGGGCGGAGGTCGGTGTTGATCATCGGATCCGCCTGCGGGTCCGGCCGCGGCGTGACGCCTTGATCATCGAGGATCATCAACCGCCGCTCGCCGCGCCGGCGGAACGGCATCGATGGCGAGAGCTCCATCTCGGCGCGTGGGTCGAGCCGGTCGACGTCGAGCAGCTGCTTGGACTCGAGGACGTCCTGACCACCGAGACCATCGATCAGGGTCTTCTGATCGATCGCCGCGGAGGTCTGGAAGATGAGGTCCGTGACGAGGCTATCGAGCTGGAGGGCCATGCAAACTCCGGGGAAATCCAGGGCAACGGCCCCGGGTAGGTGTTCTATAGGTAGCCGCTTCGCTGGCGCAAGAGCCACTCGAGACCGAGCAGCCCGACCACGAGAATCAACAGGCCCGGTCGGCTCCACAGCTCGACGTCGGTCCGGCGATCGACGCGCACGATCCGCGGTGGATCGAACTTCAAGTCCACGGGCAGGCGCTGCACGGGCCCGAGCGCCGATCCGTTGGTCCCGCTGGCGATCACCTGGAGCGTCGCGGGGTCACCTACAGGGCGATCGAGCTCCGTGCCACCCTCGCGGACCAGGAAGATATCCGTCGCGTCGACCTGGCGACCGCCGATCGTGGCGCGCGCCTCGACCCGATACACGCCGGGCGCGAGCCCGCCGAGCTCGTGCACCGCGGTGCCGTCCTCGCCGACCGTGACCTCCGCCTTCGAGACCTGCTCCGCGCGCGCGGGGTCGGCGCCGCGCCGGACGACCAGCGAGACCGCCCCGTTGGGCATCGGCTGGTAGTCGCGGCCCAGCAGGCGGACGACGACGCGCACGGGCGCACCCGGGATGTACTCGAGCGCATCGGTGTCGAAGTGGAGGTTGCGCAGAT
>JBBJLY010000408.1:0-5574 GCA_037720695.1 Kofleriaceae bacterium
TCGGCGTGGTCCGGTGCGCGCAGGCCCGCAAGGCGAGAGCGCCAGACCGAGAGCAACGCGCTCGCACACGTCAGCGAGCGCCTGGCTCGGAGGCAAACGGCTAACGCCTCCGGACCCGGTCCTCGGATCCCGATCGGCTAACGGCTAACGTCCCCGGTTCCGGATCCGGATCGGGCCTGGGCTAGCGAGGCGTCCAGCGGACGTCGTAGCGTCGACCAGCCCACGGCGTCCCAGCTGTCGAGCCAGTCCCACGGCGTCAGCTCGGGATCGGGACCAGCTGCCGCAGGTGCCACGCCTGCATGTGCGCGATGCGGCGGGCCTCGCGCAGCGTGCGCGCCGTCGTCCGGGCGACCGCGCCGACCATGATGACGAGCGCGATCGTGTACAGCGCGAGCGCGATCTCGCTCTGGGGCATCAGCAGCTGGCTGCTGTCGTTGTAGAGCACGAGCTGGCCGTCGACGCCTTTCATGGTGCGGTTGATGACGCCCGCGAGCTCGAGCAGCCACGGCACGATCGCGCCGGTCGACATCACGAGGCCGAGCAGCCACCAGCGTCCGAACCGCGGATGCAGGCAGTAGCTCAGCACCAGTGCGGCGGCGAGGCCCGGCGTGACGAGGAACGGCGTGAACACGCGCGACACCGTCGCGACCATGACGACGCCCGCGGCGACGATCATGTAGAGCAGCGAGTTCGATAGCCGGCGCGTCGAGCGCGCCAGCACGGAGGCGATGATCGCGTTGAGCAGCGCCGCGCCGGCGAACAGCGAGACGTGCAGCGGATTGCGGATCCCGACCCACCAGATGATCGGCACGAAGCCGAGCGTGATGAGAAACGCGATCACCGCGAGCTTGGCCTGACCGCGCAGGTTCGCGACGTCCATCAGCTCGAGCTCGGCCACGACCTCGCGCGGGGTCTCGCGTGAGGGCTCGAGGATCAGGCGTCCGACGAGGTTTGCCGCTTCGGTCGCGTTGGGGTCGAGCGCGAGCGCGCGACTCGCGTGCTGCATCGCGGTCCGCCGGCGGGCGTCGCCGATCGGTCTGCGGATCGACGACGACAGCGTGACGGGCTCGTCGTCAGCGGCAAGTGCGGCGCGGGCGAGGTCGAGCTGCTCGGCGGCGAGTCGCTCACGGCGTGCGGTGTCGCGATCGCCATCGAGGTAGCGCTGCACGCCGTCGCCGAGGGCGCGCGCCGATCGCGTCCGATGTTCGAGCTCGACCGCGGTCGCCGCGACGCACAGCGCGTCGAGCTCGGGCGGGATGTCATGCTCGGGCGCGCGGCTCGACGGGCGGGCATCGTAGTCGTCGAACGCGGCGGTCAGCTGACCGCGCTTGTGGAGCGGCGCACCGGCGAGGATCTCGTACAGGATGCAGCCGAGCGCGTAGACATCGGCGCGCGCGTCGACGGCCTCGGCACGCAACTGCTCCGGCGGCATGTAGCCGACGGTCCCGAGGATCGCGCCGGCCTCGGTCTCGCCCGGTGGCGTCTCGCGGTCGGGGGTCTCGGGCGCGAGCGGCTCGCCCATCAGGCGGGCGACGCCCCAGTCGAGCACGTAGACCTCGCCGAAATCGCCCAGCATGATGTTCGACGGCTTGAGATCACGATGGATCACCTCGCGCGTGTGCGCGAACTCGACCGCGAGGCAGACATCGGCGAACGCACGCAGCAGGCGCTGCCGGGTCGGGCGGATCTCCTCGGGAGAGTCGAGGATGTGCTCGAGCGTGGTGCCGGTCAGCCGCTTCATGACGAAGAACGGATAGCCTTCCTCGTCGACCGACAGCTCGTGGACCGGCACGATCGCCGGGTGCTCGAGCCGGCCCTGGATCCGCGCCTCGCGGACGAAGCGGGCGATCGCCTGCTCCGAGGTCAGCGCCATCCGCTTGATCGCCACCTCGCGCCCGATCTGGTCGTCCGTCGCGGTCAGCACCTCACCCATCCCGCCCTTGCCGAGCAGCTTCCCCATCCGGTAGCGCTCGCCGGCCCGGGCGAACCGCAGCTCCGAGGGCCGGCCTCTCATGCCGCCACCGGTCGTGATTGGGTCGTCGAGCCCCGTGTCTTTCCCACGCTCCGAATCCATGCCGCATCGTACTTCGCCGCGGGCTTGCTAAGGTCGCCGCGTGCTTGCCCGCCTACGCCGTCTGGCTGATGTCGCCGCGCTCGTCCTCGAGCGACTCGCCCAGACGCGGCGCGCGCCACCGCGGCGATCGCGGCTCGAGCGGTTTGGCGCGATCGTCCAGCTCACCGTCCCGCGCGCGCTGGTGTTCGTCGACCGTGCGATGGCGCGCCGCACGATCGCGATCACGGGAACCCTGCCCTGTGGGAGGGCCCCGAGCCCGCGCTCGGGGACCACGTGCTGTCCGCCCCGCTCGAAGCGCACCTCCAGCTGACCAACCGCTGCACCGCGGGCTGTACCGGTTGCTACACTGGCGCCTCGGCCGAGGGCGCGCCCAACGAGTGGGGGCTCGTCGAATGGTCCCGCGCGCTCGACGCGCTCGCGGAGGCTGGCGTGTTTCATGTCGCGCTCGGCGGCGGCGAGAGTGCCGTGCTGCCGTGGCTCGGCGAGCTCGCGGATCACGCGCACCGGCGCGGCATCATCCCCAACCTCACCACCTCGGGGCTCGACGGGTTCGAGGACCTGCTCGCGATCGCCGACCGGTTCGGGCAGATCAACGTCTCGCTCGACGGACTCGGCGCGACCTACGCCGCCGTGCGCGGCTTCGACGGCTTCGCGCGGGCGGACTCCGCGATCCGCCGGCTGCGCGCGGCCAAGCGCGAGGTCGGGATCAACGTCGTCGTCACGCGCCACAACTTCCACCAGCTCGACGAGATCTTCGAGTACGCGGCCGCGCGCCGGCTGTCCGAGGTCGAGCTCCTCCGGTTCAAGCCGTCGGGCCGCGGCTCGCGCGCGTACGGATCTCACCGCTGCACCGACGCTCAGCACCGCGCGTTCCTGCCCACGATCCTCGACGCCGCCCGCCGTCACGCGATCCGGGTCAAGGTCGACTGCTCGTACACGCCGATGCTCGCGCATCACGCGCCCGACCGCGGCCTGCTCGCCGAGCTCGCGGTCTACGGGTGCACGGGCGGAGATTTTCTGGTCGGCGCAAAGCCCGGCGGCCAGCTCACCGCGTGTAGCTTCGCCGCGCCTCCGCCGCCACTAGACGGCGAACGTCCGAAGGTGACGTCGCTCGCTGCCTACTGGTCGACCGACGGTGCGTTCGGCGCGTTCCGGACGTGGCGCGATGCGAAGGAGCCGTGCGCCAGCTGCAGCTACCACGCGCTGTGCCGCGGTGGCTGCAAGGTCGTGTCGTCGCACGTGCTCGGCGATCCGGCGGCACCCGATCCCGAGTGCCCGCGTGTGATCGATCATGGCCACGCCCAGGGCCATGACCCGGCACCGCGATTGCGCCTGCCCGTGCTCCGCGGTTGATCGGCAACGAGGCGGCGAGCCCGCATGATGCCGTCGCGGGCTGTCGCGCGCGGGTCGCAGTTCCAGCGCCGGTTGCCGCTTGCTAGCGTGGGCGCGTGATCAAGCACGTCGCGCTCGTGATCCTCGTCCTCGTCGGCTGCTCGCAGACGCCATCACCGCAGGGTCCCGCGACCCGCGTCGAGCAGGAGCGCGCGGTGATCCCGGCCCGCGACGAGGCGATGCAGCGCTGGCAGGCGATCATCGCCGACGAATTTCGCGTGCCCGCGGGCACCACGGCCGCGGCGCTGGTGCCCGAGCTGGTCGCGTATCTCGGGTCGCCGGACCCGGCGCGCCGCGACGGCATCGGCTACGAGGTGCTGGCAACCTGGATCGACAAGCGCGTGCTCGCGGATGCCGAGGTCGCAGCGCTCGCGCAGCAGCTGATCACGGGGACCCGCGACGCCAACGTGCTGCGGCGATCGTTCTCGCTCCTCGTGCTCTCCGTGGTGGTCCGCCGCGACGCCGCGACGCCGGCACTCACCGACGACCTGCGCCGCGCGATCCTCGCCGCCGCGCACACGCACGCGCAGCGCGAGACCGATCTGCGTGGCCACGTCGGCGCGCAGGGCTGGATCCACGCCGCGGCGCACGCGGCGGATCTGCTCGCGCAGCTCGCGAAGCTGACGCTGTTCGGCGAGACCGAGCGCGCGACCATGCTCGACGCGGTCGCTGGCTTCACGTCGCGCCGCCACGGTCACATCCTGGCGTACGGCGAGGACGGCCGGCTCGCGGCCGCGGTGCTCGCCGCGGTCAAGCGTGGCGTCGCGAAGCCGGCGCTCGAGGCGTGGCTGCAGAAGGTGGTCGCGCCGCTGAAGGAGCGCAACACGCCGGTGTTCGACGCGCCGAAGTTCGCGGCGCAGCGCAATGCGCGCAACCTGATGTTCACGCTGTTCGTCCAGGTGTCGCTCACCGCAGAGCCCACGGCGGGCGAGCGCGAGCTACTCGAGACCTTGCGCGCGCTGCTCGCGGGGTGAGCTCACGACCGCGTGCGGGGGCGGGCCGTGGCGCGCGGCAACGCCCTCTCGGCCTCGCGCTCGAGCCCACGATCGACCTTCTCGCGCTCGCGGGCCCGGCGCTGGCGTGCATCGCGACGCTCCGCCCCGGCGCTGCGATCACGGATCACGGCGACGACCAGGCCCACAAGCGACAGCGCGAGGAGCGCGGCGAGCGTGTAGTCGTCTACAAACACGCCTCGAAGTTAGCAGGCCCGCAGCGCCCGCACCCGGACGATCGCAGCCCGGCGAGGTCGCCGCGACGATGTGATATACCGAGCGCGTCATGAAGACGGTGATGATCATCAGCGACGCCACGGGCGAGACCGCCGAGCGCATGGTCCGCGCCGCGACGCTGCAGTTCAGCGAGCCCGTGCAGATCCGGCTGTACTCGCGCGTCCGGCTCGAGAGCGAGCTCGAGCAGATCCTCGAGAAGGCCGCAGAGCAGCGGGCACTCGTCGTGTTCACGGTGGTGAACGCGGAGGAGCGGGGCCTGATCAGCTCGCTGGTCGAGCGCTACAACATCGAGACCGTGGATCTGATCGGCGCGCTGATCAGCAAGCTCGCGATGTATCTCGGCGCGGCCCCCGCGGGCGTGCCTGGGCTCCTCCACTCGGTCAACGAGGAGTACTTCCGCCGGATCGAGGCCGTCGAGTTCGCGGTCAAGAACGACGACGGCGCGGAGCCCCGCAACCTGCCCAAGGCAGACGTCGTGCTGGTCGGCATCTCGCGGACGTCCAAGACGCCGCTGTCGACGTACCTCGCGCAGCGCGGCCTCAAGGTTGCCAACGTGCCGCTCGTGCTCGGCGTCGATCCTCCGGAAGAGCTGACCCAGGTCGACGACCGCAAGGTGTTTGGCCTGATCGTCCAGCCCGACATGCTGATGCGGATCCGCCAGGCCCGGCTGTCTCACCTCGGGATGCCCAACGACTCGAGCTACGGTCAGCGTGCGCACATCGAGAACGAGATCGCGTACTCGCGCGAGATCTTCCGCAAGCACGCCAACTGGCCGGTGATCGACGTCACCAACCGCGCGATCGAAGAGACCGCCGCAGACATCCTGCGGATCTACCAGGAACGCCTCACCCCCGCGTCGTGACCGATCCGTATCGCACC
>JBBJLY010000409.1:0-5573 GCA_037720695.1 Kofleriaceae bacterium
TGTCGCTCAACGGCATGTCGCTCAACGGCATGTCGCTCAACGGCATGTCGCTCAACGGCATGTCGCTCAACGGCATGTCGCTCAACGGCATGTCGCTCAATGGGATGTCGCTCAACGGGACGACGCTCAACGGGATGTCGCTCAATGGCACCGGGCTGACCAGCACGGTCCTGACCGCCGCGGTCGGCGCGACGTTCACCGGCTACCTGTCTAGCGGCGCGACCCTACCGCTCCGCATCGACACCGCGATCCGCGGGACCGGCACGAACACCGACGTTGGCATGTACGGTATCTCGTACCAGACCAGCTCCGGCTGGCAGCCGCTGTGCGGCGTCGACTCCGCGGGCGCGAAGATCCTCGCCGTGTCGACGGCGGGCACCTGGAACATGGGCGCCGGTGTGACCGGCGGTGGCTCGTTCACGGCGAGCACCACCCAGCAGACGTTCGCGTGCCGCGGCAAGGCGATCGCGAAGTGCGTCGAGCTGGGCTACAAGACCTGGACCGGTCGCACGACGCACCTGGTGTCGTGCACGCGCCTGCTGCGTGGCGACTACTGCGGCAACGGTCAGCCGTACACGGTCGACGGCACGCTGCTGAACCTTTACGACAACGTCGGGATCCAGGCCGACGCGGCGGATTGGGTCAAGGAGGCCGAGTGGACCCCGACGGGTGCCAAGTGCATCAACATGTCGGGCCAGGTTCGCTACCTGCTGACCTCGGCCAGCCCGCCGCCGTGCCTCAAGGGACCGACCGCTTATATCCCGTCGACCTCGACCTGCGGCACCACGTTCCAGACCGGCACGCTGATCATCAACGAGATGCCGGCGAACTAACCGGTCAAGCGCCACCTGATTCAGGGACTCGCAATCATGCGCAGCGCTCCGCTTGTCTCGATCCGCAACCGCGCACCGTGCGCGGTTGCCGGCGTTTCGATGCGTCGTGTCGTCGGATCGGATACCGGCGGGATACGCAAAATCGATACCCGATCGCTGACTGTTCATTATTCCAGAATGGGCGAAATTACAGGCATGCAGAAACTCTACCTCGCTGCCGTGAGTGTCATTCTCACGGGATGTGTCGTCGACAAGGTCGACGATGAAACCGAACCAGAAGTCTCCGAGACTTCTCAACACACAACCAGTGCCAATGGCATGTCGCTCAATGGCATGTCGCTGAATGGTATGTCGCTGAATGGCACGTCGCTCAGCGGCCAGACCATCGTGCGAGTGGCAGCGGCCGGCACGTCGAGCACTGGCGCGCCGCTCCCGGACTCGTGTTCGGGACGATCGTCGACGGCACCCCGGTGGCGGGGGCGGTGCTCGCGCAGCCGTTACGCGTCGTGATGTTTTAGCGGACTCCGGTGCGCGACGTGCGGGGAGCCACTGCTATACCTTCGAGCAATGGCACTTCCGCTCCGCGCTGCGTTGCGTTCCGCAGGCCGTTTCATGGTCAAGAACCCCACCACGATGCTGAGCATGGCCCGGCACGCGCTGGGTATGCGGGTCGCGGTACCGCTCGACGCGCTGCGCTGGTTCATCGCCAACACGCCGCCGTCCAAGAAGGCGCCGCAGGACGTGACCATCACGCCGCGGCCTCCCGCGATCGGGCTCGGTGCCACGGTCGATCTCATGGGCACCACGGTGCGAGCCGGCGCGTCGATCCGGATCGATCAGATCGAGGTCACCGACACGGCATTCAAGGTCACGCTGCGGCTGTCCGACGTCACCATGAAGGTGCTCGGCGAGTCGTTCACGCCGGTCGCCGGTCTCATCAAGTCGGGCGCGCTCGACCTGAGCAAGCCGGGCAACCTGGCCAAGTTCATGCCCAAGAAGCCAGCGGTGCTGGTCGAGGCGCATGATGACATCATCGTGCTGGACCTGATGCAGAACCCGAAGTTCGCGTCGAACGACAAGGTGCGCGGCGTGCTCGGCACGCTGACGCCGGTCACGCAGATCGCGGGCCTGTCGACCGAGGGTGACTTCCTGATCGTCCAGCTTCGCGTCAGCCCGTTCGGGATCCCCCGCGCGCTCAACGCAGCGCGCGCGCTCGCGGCGGGCTAGGCCGGCCCGGCGCGATGGCGGACAGCATCGCGTTCGCGGCAACGGACCAGGACTCGCGCTACCGCGAGCTCGCCCCACAGCTCGCATCGCTGTTCGAGGGTGAGCCCGATCTGATCGCGAACCTGGCGAACGCTGCCGCGGCGATCCGCGACTGCGTCCCGCTCGCGTCGTGGGTCGGGTTCTACATCCTGCGCGGTCACGAGCTGGTGCTCGGCCCGTTTCAGGGCAAGGTCGCCTGCGTACGGATCACACTCGGCCGCGGCGTCTGCGGCACCGCCGCCAGCGAGCGCCGCACCGTGATCGTGCCCGACGTCGAGCAGTTCCCGGGACACATCGCATGCGATGCTGGGTCGCGCAGCGAGATCGTCCTGCCGATCACCCACCAGGGAAACCTCGTCGCCGTGCTGGACCTCGATAGCTACCAGGTCGCTGCGTTCGACGACGGTGATGCCGCGGGCCTCGCGCCGATCGCTGCGCTGCTCGGCACGCTGGCATGGTGAAGCCGCTCGCACTCGTGCTCGTGCTCGCCGCGTGTCAGGGCAAGTCGACGACCACGGCTGGCGATGGCCGCGCGGCGCGCGATGCCTCGATGGCGCTCGATGTTGCGATCGCCGCTGGCGAGGACGCGCCACCGGCGAAGATCGAGGAGCCCGAGCCGCCGGATCCCGGGAAGTTGATCGCGGACCTCGGCGCCATTCCAGCGTGGCAGGCGGTGATCGATCGCGCCCGGCTGCTCGCGCGCCGCGGCCAGCGTGGGACGGTGTACGGCCGGATCGGGCCCACCGTGCTCGTGGTCGATCCCGAGCCGCCACCGCCCGCGCCAGGCGCTCGCGGTCCGCGTGCTGATGCCGGGATGATCGCGTCGCCCTACGTCTGGCTGGTCGACGATACCGAGGGCAACGGCGCGCTCGGAATCCGCGTGCTGCTCGGCAAGCACACCGCGAAGGAAGGTGACCGCGTCGCGCTCGCCGGCGCCTGGGCGCTCGACAACGTGCGGCGCTGGTACTGGAAGGTCGACACGCTGCAGGCCGTGCCGGCCGCCGCATCGAGTGACGTTCCCGATCAGGCGCCAATCCCGAGTCATGCGATCCGCGATGGCAACCTTGCAGCGGGCGCGCGCACGATCTCGGTCGCGCGCGACAACGACGCCGTGTACTTCCAGCTCGTCGGTCCATCACCGGCAAACGACGGCGATGGCTGGGCGGTCGCCGACGAGCTCGGCGACACGCCGTTCGCGCTGCTGACATTTCCCGGCGAGCGCGGGTCGTATGGTGGCCAGGATCTGCGCGCGCCCGACGAGCGCTGGCAGCTCAAGCGCGGTCAGACCTACTGGGTGCGGATCGGCAAGATCCGCAAGCGCGTCGACAAGCCGGCGCTGATCCGCACGGTGACCGCACCCGTTCGCGTGAAGTGATCAGCGCCGGAGTTTCCCGCTGGCCGGACGGCCGTGGGTCAGCCCCGGGGATCACTCTGGACCCCGGTCACGCCTGGATCACAGGTCGGCTCGCTCGGACGTCGGATCGATCGGATCGATCGGCTCGATCGGATCTCAACCTGAAACCAACAAATCAAACTTCCTGGGGATGCTTCGCGCTCGTGTCAGGCGCACTCGACGACGACTTCAGGTGACCATGCGTCGCGCTGCGCATCACGCGTCACGTGCGTGGGCGTCGCGATTTCGTGACCGGAAACCGTCGCGGCGCCTGAAGCTCAGACAAACCAGCCGGTTGCGAACACCGCCAGCGCGACGACCGGGGCGAGGGCGAGCGCGCAGCCCGCCAGGTACGACCGGGTCGAGATCGCCGACAGCGCGAGCGCGTAGCTGAGCGGCGGGTTGAACCACAGGACGAGCCGCAGCATGAACACGGAGCGGATCGGCCTGGATTCCAGCGACTCGAGGGCGCGCCGGAGCAGCCGGAACCGCGGCCGCCACGGTGTCGCATCGGTCCGACCGATCCGGCGCGCGAGCAGGAACGGCGCCAGGCAGGCGAGCATCCCCCCGCCGTAGCCGAGCAAGAACCCGAGCGTGGGACCAAAGGCGAGCCGGCCGCCGATCACGAACGCCATCCCGGGCAGGCCGATCAGCGCCCCGAGCACGAACACGAGCACGAACAGCAGCGGGCCCGCCGAGCCGAGCGACTCGAGCCAGATCCGGATCGAGCCCACTGACACCCGACCCGTGACCAGGGCCCAGGTCGTGCCGGCGACGAACGCGAGCGCCAGCATGGCGAGCGCGACGCGGCGGCGGGTGATCTTCACGCGGGGCAGTGTCCGTGATCCACGGTCCGGCACAAGCGATAAGACGTGCCGCTTGCGAATGGTTGTGGTTTGAGTTAACTATTGCTTGAAACCAACAACTACCTGGAGCCCGCGATGAAACCGTCCCCGAGCAACTGGACCCGGATCTCTTCTGCCCTCTACTACCAGGACGCCGCACGCGCGATCGACTGGCTGTGCACCGCGTTCGGCTTCGAGGTCCGGCTCAAGATCGAAGGCGAGGGTGGCCTGATCGAGCACTCGGAGCTGATGTTCGGGGACGGCCTGATCATGGTCGGGGACGAGCGTTCCGGCGCCCGCAAGGGTGCGACGTACCGCACCAGCCCGCAGTCGATCGGCGGCAAGAACACCCAGAACATGATGGTCTACGTCGACGATGCCGCCGCGCACTGCGAGAGCGCGCGCAAGGCTGGCGCGAAGATCACGGACGAGCCGAAGGAGCACGACTACGGCGAAGACTACTGGCTCGACCGCGGCTACGAGTGCGAGGACCTCGAGGGCCATCGCTGGTGGTTCTTCGAGCGCCTGCGCGATGCGAAGGCTGCGAAGTGAGAGCCGCGGCAAGCCTCGACGCGACGTTCTCCGCGCTCGCCGATCCCACGCGCCGCGGGGTGATCGAGCTGCTACGCAAGAAGCCCCGACGCGCGGGTGATCTCGCCGACGAGCTCGGCCAGTCGCGGCCGGCGATGAGCCGTCATCTCCGCGTGTTGCGGACGACCGGCGTGGTCGAGCAGGCGAGTCAGGCGTCGGATGCGCGGGCGCGGATCTATCGGCTTCGACCCGAGCCGTTCGGCGCGCTGCGACGCTGGCTCGACGAGGTCGAGCAGTTCTGGGCGCTCGAGCTCGCCGGGTTCAAGGTGTACGCGGAGAAGACGCGAGGCAAGAAGCCGTGATCTCCGACGTTCCACCTGGCGACCAGGTCCGCGTCACCACCTACGTCAAGGTCGCGGTCGGCGACGCGTTTGCCGTGTTCAGCGAGGAGATCGATCGCTGGTGGCGGCGCGGCCCCGCGTATCGGATCGCGGGACGCAGCCCGGGCACGCTGCACCTCGAGCCGCGACTCGGTGGCAAGATCTTCGAGCAACACGAGCACGCGCGCTACGAGGTCGGCACGATCACGGCATGGGAGCCGCCCGCGCGCCTGATGTTCGAGTGGCGCTCGATCACGTTCATGCCGGACGAGACCACCACGGTCGAGCTGTGGTTCGAGGCCAGCGGGGAGGGCACGCGGGTGAC
>JBBJLY010000026.1:0-53508 GCA_037720695.1 Kofleriaceae bacterium
ACCGGGATCCCGATCGGTGACCACGCTCAAGTCTCGGTCACGGATCGAGGCCTGCTGCGACCGTCCGGCGCCGGCGGCTGTTGCCCGCGGGTCGGCCGCTCACGTCCTGCGCCACCGCCCGTGACGGCTCCCGCCGGCTCTGCGACTCCCCACGATCGAACGCGAGCGAGCCGGCGACCGCGGTCGCGGTGGACGAGCGTGACGCGGGCTTCAACGCCGCCGCCACGACCAAAAACTGGCGCGCCCGTCCGGCCGACTGGGAACACGCTGCGCGGCGACTGCGGCGGTGGATCGGGCATGCGGGAGATCAAGATCGCGGGTCCAACTGACCTCGGCCCGCGTTCCGTCTAGCGAGTTCTGCAGTCGGTGTAGCGGCCGGGTGTGCGTGGAGTCACCGCGGGTCCCAGGATTCGTACGCAACCGGCGCGGATCGCGGCCGAGCACACGGTCATGTTGCATTTGCACTCGAACTGCGTTTCGAAACATGAGAGCGTCCACGCCAACGGGTTGGAGCGTGGATCGATGACTCGAACGGGGATGGTTCTGGCCGCGGCACTTGGGGCCGTAGCATGTGGCGAAGACGGCGGGCCGGCGCCGACCAACCAGACCGGCAAGCTCGCCGGCAGCGTGTTGATCTCGGGTCCGTTGCGTGGCGCGACGGTCTCCGTCGACCAGCTCGATCTGGAGACCGGCGAGATCTACAGCCACGTCGGCGACACGACGACCGACGATCGCGGCGCGTTCGCGATCGATACCGGCGTCGCGAACGGGCTGGTGATGGTTCGCGCGAGCGGGGGGAGCTACGTCGACCGGGCGACCGGGGCGACGATCCAGCTCGACGCCACGGCGGCGCTCGAGACGATCATGCCGCTCGACCTGCTCGAGGAGGTGTCGGGCGTGCTGGTGAGCCCTGTCGGCCACCTGATCGCCGCGCGCACGCGGTACAAGCTGCGCGAGGCGGGCCTCGAGATCGAGGATGCGTTCGCCGATGCGACAGATCACCTGAACGATCACTTCGGCAACGTCGACTGGTTGCGGGTGGCGATGGCCGACCTCGGCCAGCCGGCCTCGAGCCCGACCGAGCCGGTACGCGCCGCGCTGGTTCACACCGCGCTTAGCTACCTCGTGCAGGACATCGCCAACGAGGCGGGCGCGTCGCCGCAGGAGGCCAACGTGTTCCGGCTAACCCAGCTGTGGGCCGATGACATCGGCGCCGACACGCTCGGCCGCGTGTTCGATGGCAACGACGGCAATGCCGACGGCCGGACGATGGCGGGCTTGCAGCTCGGGCTGTGCGCACCGGTCGAAGCCGGCTGCAACCCACCGCCCAACACGACCTGCACGCTCGGCGCCTGCCGGACCTTGTGCGACCTCTACGTAGGCACCCCGCGCGCGCTGCTCGGCGGCGTCGTCACCAAGGTGATCTCCAACCCCGAGATCAACGGCACCAACCTCGCCACTGCGGACATCATCCCGGTCGCGCGGGCGATCTCCGAGAGCGTCGATGACGATCTATTCGGCAGCACGTGCATCGAGACCCTGGATCGGCTAGCGCCGACGGTGCAGTTCTCCGCCGACTCGCCGGTGGACGGCGCCTACATCCGCGGCACCCGGATGGTCAAGGTCACCGCGATCGACGACGTCGATCCAAATCCGGTCGTCCGGTTCCCGGCGTTCACCGACAGCGATGGTGACCCCACCAACAACGTCGCGACGGCGACGATCGACACCACCAAACTTTCCGAGGGTACGCTGTCGATCGTGGCGACGGCGACGGACCTCGCAGGTAACCTCGGCACCGCCGCCCGCGGGCTCGTGGTCGACAACACGAGGCCCGTGGTCGCGCCTTCCGCGGCCGGGTTCTTCGTCGACGGCTCCACCTGGTGGACCGCGTCGGACACCCCGACCTTGACCGGCACCCTGACCGAGCTCTACCCCGCCTCCGTCCAGGCGCGGATCGGCGGCGTCGACTATCCCGGCACCGTCAGCAGCGGCACGTTCTCGATCGCGTTGCCAGCCGGGGCAATCGACCTCGCGGGACGCGACGTCACGGTCCTCGTGACCGACCTCGCCGGTAATGAAGGCCAGGCGACCCGCCGGATCCGCTACGACGCGACGCCGCCGAGCCTTACCCTGGTCAACGCCAAGCTCTACGACGAGCTCGACGAGGTGGTCACGTTCATCCAAGCGCCCAGCGTCCCGGGCAATCATGAGAAGCCCTCCCACGCGCACGGCGGGGCCCAGATCGACCTCGGCTCCACCGCCGGCTGCCCCGCCGTCACCAAGTACAGCTACCTGCTCGCGGCGTCCTCCCCGCCGTACGTCATCGAGCAGCCCGGTCCCAACCCGATCTTGTACCCGCTGTCCGCGACCGACGACGGCGTCGGGCTGACCGCGATGTCCACCCAGTACCGGGTGCTCCGCCGCGGCACGCCGGACACCGTCGTCCGCGACTGGACCGTCGTCGCCGCGACCGGGACCCCGGCGATCGCCCAGGTCGGGATCTACGACGGCCAGGTCACCGGCCTTGCGACGACGCAAGGTACCTACGAGGTCGAGCTGCGCGCCAGCGACCGGCTGGGACGCACGACCACGATCGAGCGCTGCTTCGCACTCTCGCTCAAGGCGCCGCCGCTGCACTTCTGGGACGATGGAAACAACAACAGCCTGGCGCTCGACCGCCAGACCCTGGCGCCGGTGGCCGGGATGTTCGAGACTGTCGCGACCCGGCTTCTGAACCCGGGCAGCCAAGGCGCCTCGCTCGTCCACCAGCGCCTCATCAACGGCACCACCAGCAACGTCTATCTCACGCTCACCGAGCAGAAGCCGTCCGCGGTGAGTGGGACCCGGCAGTTCAGGTACGCGGCGAACCTGGGTGCGCCTGTCGACATCACCGATGTCAACTGCGATGTCGCGTCGCCGCCAGCGGTATGTACCAATCCTACACCGCCGAACCCCTACATCTCGCCGAACCAGTCAGCTGGCAGTGGCGCACTGGAGATCCGCCCTCGGCTCTACGAGACCGACCTCGCGTTTGGCCCGATCATCGGCGAGATCCCGTGCGTCGGCTGCAACGTCACCGACACGTCATTCCGGTTCGTCGTCCCGCCGCGGTCGGCGGGAGCCGGGTCGGGACCGCGCTACTTCGTGGCGATGACAATGTTGAACCCCCAGCCCTCGCTCTACCCGACCGACGCCAACAGGCCGTCAGTCCCGCCTTACAGCGATAGCTTCCTGGTCGGCTCTGTTTCCGCCACAGGCAGGCTCGCTCTCCAGAGCTCCCCGTACTGTTCGCTCACCGAAGAGCGAGAGTCTCCCCCTGGCTCTGGCATGATCAAGACCTACTGCGTGCAGTCGAGGACGTTCCGCTCCTATCACGCCCTCATGTCCGTCAGCTTGAATCTCGTTGGCGCCACGCGAATGGAGTCGCTCACGTCGCCGACGGCCACCATTCCGCCCGTTCTCGTGGGCTTCGGCTCCCGACTTGAGGGCACATGGGTGCGTACAGAAACGCCACTTCCGTGAACTGCGCAGACAACCCGAACTTCAATATGGAGACCGATGTCGCTTAAAACTCTTCTTACCTTGGTCGCTGGCGGTATCTGTGGCATTGCGTTGGTAATTTCGTGCTCCGACGACTCTCCTGGCAAGGCAGATGCAGCGGAGCAAGTATGCGATTGTCCGGCGGCCGAACCTCCACTCGCCGGTCGTTTTTACACACGCGAGAACACAGCAACACTTGCACCGAACGCCCGCGGAGGGCAAAGCGGCGCTTGCAGGCCCGGCGATCAACTAACAGGCGGCAGCTGTACTTCGGTGGCCAGCGGCGCTCCAGACATTTACCTCGTAGAGAGCGGAGCGAAGGAACTGCCAGCGAACCCGGCTTGGGGATGCGAGTTCAAGAATAACACGGTCAGTTCGGTCGACATCAAGGTCATCGCGTTCTGCCTCGATGTCACTCCCTAGGGGCCGCGAGTGGGCGAGTCGATCGAGTCAGCGCGAAAATGGATCGCAGATCGACATGGTGGACCTCGACGTGATCTACATGCGGAGTGGACGCGGAGAAGTCGGTTCGTGAGAACTGGCGGCTGCTGAAGCCGACCATGGATGAGCGAGCACGGCGGCTGTGTGCGGGTACCGAAGCTGGAGCGCTGGGGTACGGTGGCGTAGCGACGGTCGCGCGCGCGACGGGCATGGCGATCAGCACCGTGCGCAAGGGCCGGGACGAGGCGCGCGCGGGAGCGCGGCCCGAGGACGTCGTCAAGGTGCGACGGAGCAACGGCAAGCGGCCCTTCGAGGCGGCGCATCCCGAGGTCTGGCCAGCGATCGAGAAGCTCGTCGATCCAGTGACGCGGGGCGACCGGAATCGTCGCTGCGCTGCACCTGCAAGAGCAGGTACGTGCTGTCCGCGGAGTTGTTCACGCAGCACGGGATCAGTGTCTGCGACAAGACGGTGGCTAAACTGCTGCGCGGTCACGGCTACAGCCTCCAGGCACCGAACAAGTCTGTCGAAGGAGCGCAACACCCTGATCGCAACGCGCAGTTCGAGCACATCAACGCCAAGGCTGACGACTTCGTCGAGCGTAGACTCCCGGTGATCTCCGTCGATACGAAGAAGAAGGGGTCGGCAACTTCAAGAACGGCGGACGCGAATGGCAGCCGCAGGCCGACCCGACTTGGTGGACGTCCACGACTTTCCGTCCGATGCGATCGGAAAAGCCATTCCGTACGGCGTGTACGACCTCGCAGCCAACGACGGCTTTGTCAGCGTCGGAGTTGATCACGACACGCCGGTGTTTGCGGTCACTTCGATCGAAGCGTGGTGGAAGCAGGTCGGCGAAAAGCGATACCCGGACGGGCGCGAGATCTTCATCACCGCCGATGCCGGCGGGAGCAACAGCTACCGCGCTCGTGTGTGGAAGGCGGAGCTGCAACGGCTCGCCGACAAGCTCGACGTTGCGATCCACGTTAGTCACTTCCCGCCCGGCACCAGCAAGTGGAACAAGGTCGAGCACCGTCTGTTCTCGTTCATCTCGATCAACTGGCACGGTCGGCCGCTCCGGACCTACGAGTCGATCATCAACCTGATCGGCAACACGACCAACCGCGGTGGTCTCGTCGTCCACGCGCGCATCGATCGTCGTCGGTATCCAATCGGCAAGAAGCTGTCCGTCAAAGCGTTCCGCGCGCTGCGGCTCGAGAGAGACGACTTCCATGGTGAGTGGACTACGTCATCAAGCGGCGCAACGAGGACAGGTGACCGGTCGACTTATGCATTCGCGGGCCCTTAAGGCTTGTTGCACAGTCCGCTACTTCTCATGGTCGTCATCGCAGCAAGCGAAACAAAGCTGAAGCTCAGTACTTGTGCCACCGCACGGTGGCGCATACGAGGTGCCCAGTAAACGTCGGTGCGGTGTGCATCCTGTCGTTCCCCGACAAGATGGCGAGCAATGCGCTGGCGAGCTCTCCGGACTTCGACATCGAGGCGTGGGGCGACGACGGCGTGGCGGTGCGCCGGATTCGCGACGCCGCCGAACCTGACCCTGGTGACGCCGGGTCACGCGAGGCCGCCATGCCGAGCCGAGCGCCCCGCCCGCCACCCCAGCGACATATGACCAGGCTGTCGCTATTCGCAGGCGCCGGTGGTGCAGTCACAAGGCGCCGCGGTGCTGTTCAGCTTGCACTCGCCGACGACGGTGTTCTGCAGCAGGAAGCTCTTGACCTGGCGGAGCGCCGCCGGGTTGCGATTGACGCCCGAGTGCGTGCCGTTGTCGGTCGCCGGCGGGACGTTGGTATCGAGCGGTAGCGGCATCGGGTGCTCGTCGTAGATCGTGACCCCGTTGGCGAGCGGGCCGGCGACCGGAGCCAGCCCCCATGGCGACTTGACCGACGGCGCGAGCACCTGAATCCCCATCTCGCGCGCGACCATCTCGGTCGAGATGTTGGTGACCAGTGCGTCGCCGATCGCGTACCAGATCAGGATGTTCTTGACCGGCTGGCCAAACAGCGGGTCCTTGATCACGTGGGCCGCCGTGGTCAGCGGATCGTAGGGCTCGAGCCCCATGCCGAGGCCCACCGCGAGGTTCAGCTGGTAGACCTCCTGGTCCTCGTAGGCGCCCTGGGACGCCCCGATCAGCAGCGACCACGCCGTGGAGCGCTCGAGCAGCATCGACCAGTTGCCGCCCGGGACCGCGAGCACACCGCGCGTCAGGTTGGGATCGTAGGCCATGATCGTGTTGCCCATGATGCCGCCGAGCGAGCCACCGACGTAGAACGTCCTTGACGGATCGATGACAGCGACGCCGCCGGGCCCGCGGAACTCCGGCGAGCTGGCCATCGGGCCGCGGGTGATCGACTCGAGCGCGATGAAGTCGATCACGCTCTGCGCGAGCTTCTCCGTGATGGTCGGGCCCTTGTTGAGGTCGTTGATCGCGAGCGGCACGACGGGCAGCTGGCGGGAGGTCAACCCGATGAAGTCACCGGCGAGGATGATCAGGCAGTGCTGCTCGGCGAGATCGGCCACGAAGTTATCGTCGAGATACTCCTCGGACGAGCCGAACAGACCGTGGCCAAAGATGATGGTGGGCGCGGCAGCGGCATGGTCTCGACGCACTTCGGGATGATCGCGGCGAACGGTGCGTCGCGCAGGCCCTGCATCAGCGGGCGCTGATCGCCGTCGCGCCGCAGCTTCGACGCGTCGGTCTCACCGGCGGTCAGGAAGTCCGGCGACTTGAACGTGCCGAGGTAGCGCTTGAAGGTCTGCCCCGTGTTGGGCTGGGTGGTCGCGGTGAACGTCAGGTTGGCGCCGGCGGTACCGATCGCCGCGAGCGCGTCGTCACGCATCGCGGTCAGGTCGGAGCGCAGGAACTGGTCGGACGCGGTGACGAAGTCCCACGCGAGCACGAGCTCGCTCTTGTCGACGCCCGCGGTCGCCAGCGCACTGAAGATCTCGGTGTAGCGCTCGGCGAGACCGGCGAACCGCGGGTGAGAGAAGCTCGTGCCGTCGCGAATCGCCGCGAATGCGGGTGACACCGGGAGCTCGCTGCCGTCGGCCGACTTGACCGAGGTTCGAATCGCGACCGCGTAGCGCGAGCTGGTCTCCAGGCGCGCGAGCGGGCGGATGATCAGTGCGCGGCTGGCCGTCGCGGAGGTGTTCTGGTCGACCTCGGCGAACAGCGGCACGCGCTGGCCGGTCTTCATGCTGATCAGCACGATCGGCGAGGTCGCCGCGAGCGACGCCTCGGGGTTCTGGTGCGTGGGCAGCCCGGTCGATGACACGCCGTTCGGGAACATCGCCAGCATCGGCCCGATCGCCGAGAACCCGTCCCATCGGTTGAGCGACGCCGGCTCGATCGAGATGCCGTCGACGTTGACGGGCATCGCACCCACCGGGATTGCGAGTCGGTAGCCCGTCGGGGTCGACGAGTCGACCGTCGCATAGGCCATCGAGGGCCACGGCAACATGCAGCCCTGGCCTCCGAGCGGGTTGCAGTCGGCCGGGATGCCGCTGCTGTCGCCGTCGTCACCGCATGCCGCGAGCAGCCCGAGCGCAGCCACGAAGGCGAGCTTGTTCATCGCCCGCACCGTAACATCACGGTCGACAGCGAGGGTGAATGAACCATGTGGCCCAGCTCACCTTGAATGGCTTGCGACTTCGGGCGAATCATCGCCTCTCGTGTACGTGCCACTCCTCGATCGGTTGCTCTATCGTCACCCGTTTGAGGGTCCCAGCGCGCGTCGCTACGCCCGGGACGAGCGGCCGGCCTTCGGCGACCTCGATGACCGACTGCTCGATCTGCTGGCCATCGCACCGACCGGCCGGTTGCTCGACCTCGGCTGCGGTCCGGGCACGTTCGCCCGCGCTGCCGCGGTGCGGCATCCGGGGCTGACCGTGATCGCGATCGATCCCAGCCGCGACTTCGCGCAGCCCGGCGTCCTGCGAGGGCGCGGCGAGGCTTTGCCGCTCGCGGATGCGTCGATCGATCTCGCGATCTGCCTGTCGTCGATCCGTCACGTCCGCGATCGTGCCGAGACGTTCCGCGAGCTGCGCCGGGTGGTGCGTGGCCGGCTCGTGATCGTCGAGCTCGATCCGGCGGCGGACCGCACGCGCATCGCGGCGCACGCCGATCACCTGCCGCCCGTGCTCCGTCACACCTTCGCACCACTCGTGCTGCGAACCGCGCCGCCCGCCGTTGCGATCGCGAGGCTCGCCGCCGACGCTGGCTTCGCGCATTGCTCGATGCGCGGGGATCCGATCCAGCCGGTCTACATCCTGGAGCTCGCGTGAGGGCGTGGGCCCGGCGTGCGGTCGAGCTCCACGGCGAGCTGGTCGAGCTCGCCGATCCGGACCCGCGGTGGTGGTTGCTTGCCGGCGGTGCCGCGATCGCCGAGGCCGCACCTGCCCGCGCGGGCTACATCATCGCCGATGCAGAACCGACGGCGGATACGTTCCTCGGTCACGTCGCGCCGCCGCCGCGCGATCCGTTTGCCGACGCGATCGAGCGAGCCAAGGCCGCGCGCACGGCGATCCGCGAGCTCGACGGATGTCTGCCCGATCAACGCCTCTCGGTGACGCTGCGTGACGACGGCGGCCGCGCGATCACCGTGGCGAGCTCGCTCACGCACGGCGCCTTCGCGATCGGCGATCGCTGTATCGTGGTCGCGCTCGACGACATCACGCCAGCGCACCTCGCCGCCAATCGCCACACCGGCCCGCGGCACGTGACGCCGTTCGTGTGCGTCTCGATCGGTGACGATCCAATCGCGACCGCGCGGCATGGACATCGGCGGGCCTGGATCGACGGCGCCGGACCCTGGCTCGGCCTCGGACGTGCCGGCGAGCTGAGCACGGTGTCGACCTGTCACATGGTGGTCGACGGCTACGGCCACGCACGGATCGCCGCCCGGATCGCGGAGCTGGTTCCCGCGACGCCCGGGGCCCCCGTGCCGGTTCCGGCGCTCGCACCGGTCCCCGGCGCGATCCCGCTCGGCATCGCGTGGCGGGGCTGTCGCAACCCGCACCGCGCGTGGTCCCGCTCGCATACGCGCTGGGTTGCCTGTTGCACGATCGCGCCGGCCGGTCCGACGCCGCCTTCTCGCCGACGTTCCAGATCCCGATCGCGCCGGGCGATCGCGACGACCCGCTTCGCATCCGCCGCCGCGTCATCCAGCCCTCATTCAGCGTCCGGTTCTCCGGCAACCTGCCCGAGCCATATGCCACGTTCGAGGCGCGGACGCGCGACCGGCTCGCGCGGGAAGCGAGCGGGATCGGGCTGACCGCACGGCTGCTCGCCGCGGCCCGGGCAACCCCCGCTCCACTCGCATGGAAGCGCCGCACGATGAGCGTCCATCGCCCGCGCTGGCTCGATCGGTTCGCCGAGGTGATCGGCGGGCGCGCGTGCCTGTCGCGGATCCGGCTCGACGTCGCGTTGCCACCGACCTGCGCCGTATCGTCGCCCGCGCGGCTCGTCACGCCGACCGATCCACTCGGCGGCTGCGTGCTGACCGTGATCGATGACGGCACGCGCGCCGCGATCACCGCGTGCGGCTCGGGGCTCGCAGGCAGCCCGGCGACCGCGGCCTCGCTGCTCGATGACTTGCTCGAGCTGGTTACAAGATCACCGCACCGCACGGGAACTCGGCGGTGACGGTCGGATTCGTCGAGCTGGTCAGCGTCGAGCACGCGGCGCCCAGCAGGCGGATCGTGTTGGTGTCCACGAGCTCCCAGTCGGTCGGATAGGTCAGCGTCTGCCCGTTCAGGATCACCGTGCCCGAGCTGGCCTGGCTGATGTCGACGTTGCCATCGAGATCGAGCTCGCACGACAGCGTGCCGCCGATGATCTGGTTGAACGCCGCGGTCAGCGCCGCGGGGTCGGTCGCCTCGAAGTACGGCGCCGTCCCTGTTACCGGGTCGAGCCCCGCGCCCGCGTTCGCCATGCGCTGCGGATGGGTGCCCGCCTGCGCCGCGCTGCCGACGAACAGGAAGAACAGCTTGATTCCCGCGGTGAACGCGTTCTGCGCCGCGACCACGGTGACCGCGTTGGCAGCGTTCTGCCGGGTCGTGTTCGGCGGATCGGCATCGGCGCAGGTGTCGGGAAGCCCGTCGGTCGCGAGCACGATGATCGGCGGCGAGCCGGCCATCGGCGGGTTCGCCGCGAAGTCGGCGCGGATCGCATCGATCGACTCGGCGGTCGGGGTGTCCTCGATCGGATTCGCGTTCTGCAGCATCGAGCGGATCGCGTTGTAGTTGTTCAGCGCGCGCGGGCGCGAGATCAGGCGCGGGCACGGCGCGATCCCGACCTGCGTGCCGTTCACGCTCTGCGACACGCCGCTGTACAAGGTCGCGCCGAACACCACCTTGCTCTCGAGGTTGGCAACGACGCCGGTCGTCGGATCGATCAGCGCGTTGCGCAGCCCGTTCCAGCGATCGGTGCTGCCGTACGGTTCGGACATTGACCCGCTCTGATCGAGGATCAGGTGCACCGTGGGGATCGTCTGCACCGCCGTGAAGTTCACGCTCGGGCAGTCGGCATCCGGCGTGATGTCGAGCGGCACGCAGTGGCCGGTCCCGTCACACATCTGATCCGAGTTGCACTCGTTACCGCCTGGCGTGCAATCCGCCGTGCAGGTCCCGTTGGCGCCGCAGTAATAGCCCGGTGGACAGTCCGGCGCGGTCGGATCGCAGGCGACCGTGCACTCCGCCGGCGGGTTCGCCGACTCGCATGGCGTGTTGTTGGTGACCTTCGACCCGCAGGCCGAGAAGAAGACAAGCCCGAGCAGCCAGGTGGTGCGCATGTTCTCCAAAGGGTTCAAACCCACGATCAGTATCGACCATCCCGCGAATTTGAGCGACCTACTTCCAATCGCCGCCCCCGGTGTGGACGCGACGGTCGGCAGACCACAGCGGATCACAGCAGCGCGTCGACGAACGCCCGGACCCGCGGGGCGCCACGCAGCTCGATGCGGTGGATCGCCCATGCGGTCAGGTCCGGTGACGACCACGCCGGCAGCACGCGCCGCAACCGCCCCGCCGCGAGATCCCCGGCGACCAGCCAGTCGGGCAGGTACGCCAGCCCGCAGCCGTCGACCGCGAGATCTCGCAACGAGATCGGTGCGTTCGACCGCAGATGCCCGCGGACGTCGATCGTCTCCGCCTCCGGACAGCGCTGTAGCTTCCATCGCACCACATGGCCCGCGGGCGTCACCTGCACCAGGCACTCGTGTCGGGTGAGTTGCGCCGGCGTGCGCGGCGTGCCGTTGGCCCGCAACCAGCGAGGGCTCGCGACCACCACCCGTGTCATCGTCAGCACCGGGTGGGCCATCACCGCCGTGCTGTCGGGCGGCGGGGCCCCGGCGCGCAGCGCCACATCCACGCCCTCCCCCACGAGATCGACCAGCTGGTCCTCGAGCCGCAGATCCACCACCAGGTCGGGGTGCGAGCGCCGCAATGCGCGCAGCCGGGGCACCACCACCACCGATCCAAACGTGAGCGAGGCGCTGACGACGACCGTCCCGCGCACCAGCTTGCTGCCGCGGACGCTCGCGCGTGCGTCTTCGAGCTCGCGCAGCACCCGGACGCAGTGTTCGTACCATTGCTGGCCCGCGTCGGTGATGTGCAGCCGGCGGGTCGAGCGCACGACCAGACTCGCGCCGAGGTCGTCCTCCAGCGCGCTCAGCTGGCGGCTCACCGCGGGGAGTGACAGGCCTCGCACCCGCGCCGCGGCGGACAGGCTGCGGCCCTCGACGACTCGCACGAAGGTGGCCATTTGCTCGAGCAACGACATCCCGCGAACGTCGTCGATTGTTTACCGCAGTGCAAGAATCCCTTGCCCGCAGCCCCTCTACCAGAGGTGCCGTGACCGCCGCAGTGTGAAGGCCATGCAGCTCTCCCAAACAACCGTGCTCGTGACCGGATCGAACCGAGGCCTCGGCCGTGCACTCGTCCAAGCGTTCCTCGCCGCCGGCGCCCGCCGGGTCTACGCGGGCGCGCGAGACCCCGTCCAGCTCGCGTCCATCGCATCCGATCGGCTGATCCCGATCGCGCTCGACATCACGAACCAACGCTCGCTCGCGACGGCCGCCGAACGCATCCCCGAGCTCGACATCCTCGTCAACAATGCGGGCGTGCTCGCGTCCTATAACGTCCTGGTCAGCACCCCGGCGCAGATCGCCGAGGACTTCGCGATCAACTTTTACGGCACGCTCGCCGCGACCCGCGCGTTCCTGCCTGCGCTCGAGCGCACGAGCACCACGCGACCCGCCGCGCTGGTCAACATCCTGTCCGTCGTCTCGCTCGCCAGCATGCCCTCGCTCGGTGGCTACTCCGCAGCCAAGGCGGCCGCGTACTCGGCGACCCAGGCGCTGCGTGGTGAGCTCGCGGCCAAACAGATCTCCGTCCATGCGGTGTTTCCGGGCGCGATGACACCGACATGATCCGCACGTTCGACATGCCAAAGACCTCACCGGAGATCGTGGCGGCCGGCATCCTCGACGGGCTCGCGCAGGGCCAAGACGACATCCTGCCCGATCCGATGTCGCGCGAGCTATTCACGATGCGGCAGCGCGACCCGAAGGCGCTCGAGCGCCAGCTCGCGAGCATGGGCTGACCCGTCAGCCGTCGTTGATCTCGTCGCTCGGGATGCCTTCGCTATCGCGATCCGTCAGCTCGCGCGTGCCACGAGGGAACCGCTTGTCCGACATCTCGATTGGCGGGGTCCACCGCGGGCGGCGCAGCCGGACCAGCCCCGACGCGCGCGGCACCGGCGTCGCCAACGCGTCGGCGAGGAAGTCGAGCTCGTCGCGGACCTCGGAGCTGCTCGGGCGATCCCAGCGGTCGAACGACAGCATCTGATCGACGAGGTGGGTCAGCTCGCGCGGCGCGTCGGCACACTGGACGTCGCACGGGATATGGACCGTCTCGCTGGTGATCGGACCGTCGAACGGCAGCGTGCCGGTGAGCACCTGGTAGGCGATCACGCCGAGTGCGAACACGTCCGTGCGATCGTCGAGTGCGTCGCCGGCGGCGAGCTCGGGCGAGGTGTAGTGCCAGGCCGCGGCGGTCGGGTGGTACGGCGCGGGCGCGGCGTCGTGCGCGCGGGCATCGCTCCAGTCCGAGAGGCAGAGCGCGAACCCCGCGACCGCCCGGTGAGCACGATCCGACCCGGACGGAGGCCACAATGGATGACACCGCGCTGGTGCGCGTGAACCAGCACCTCGGAGACGTCGCGCAGCATCGCGATTGCATCGGAGCGATCGATCGAGCCCGGGGCAAGCACGGTCGCGACCGTCGGGCCTGCGACGTACTCGTAGGCGAACCAGGTCCGGCGATCGGCGAGCACGCCGGACTCGAAGACGCGCACGACACCGGGGTGCTGCAGCGCCTCCAGCATGCACGCCTCACGGAGCAGGTGCATCGAGGCGGCGTTGGTCGCCCCCCCGGCCGTGTGCATCACCTTGATGACGGCGCGACGCGGCAGCAGCTGGTGAACCGCGCGATACGAGATCTCGGTCTTGGTCCGGACGATCTCGACCTCGATCGAGTAGTCGCCGATGCGATCACCAGGCTCCATCCAGTCGGTCGACGATGCGGCTCGTGGCATAGATCGGGTGGCCACAGTTGTACGAGCCTGCCGGAGCCGAGTCGATGTGAATCCTCCGTAGAAACCTTGGGCTCGCTTACAACTTCCGGGCTCCCGGCAACCTTGCCTACGCCGGCAACGGCGCATGGCGCGCGGCCAGCATCTCGATCAGGTCCATCTTGGTGATGATACCGATCACCTGGCGCCCATCGTCGACGACGATCGCGACCTCGCCGCGCTCGAAGATCCGCGGTAACTCGCTCGAGCCCGCGTTGAGCCCGACGGTGGAGACCTTGCGCTCCATCACCTCCGCGACGATGGTGTCCTTGGTGCTGCGACCCGACACCAGGTGGTGCAGGACGTCGCTCTCGGTCAGGATGCCGGCGAGCTTGCCTGAATCGAGCACGGGCATCTGCGAGATGCCGTGCTCCTTGAACCTCTCGGTCGCGCGACCGAGCTTGTCGTTGAGGTCGAGCGAGATGACGTCGCGACGGTCCAGCGCGAGCATCACGTCGCCGACGGTGCCGACCTCCCAGTCGCCCTTGACGAAGCCCTGCTGTCGCATCCACTTGTCGTCGGCAAACTTGCTCAGGTAGTTGCGGATCGAGTCCGGCAGGATCACCACCACACGCTTGCCCGCGCCGAGCTCGCGACAGACCTGGAGCGCGGCCCACACCGCAGAGCCCGACGAGCCACCGACCAGCAGGCCCTCCTGGCGGATCAGCTGGCGCGCGACCAGGAACGAGTCACGGTCGTTGGACTTGACCCAGCGGTCAACGAGCCGGCGATCGAGGACGTCCGGGATGAAGTCGTAGCCGATACCCTCGACCTTGTAGCTCCTGATCTCGCCCGGGCCGGCGAGGATCGAGCCCTCGGGGTCGACGCCGATCACCTTGCACGTCGGGACCTCGCGCTTGATGACGCGCGCGACCCCGGTGATCGTGCCACCCGTGCCGGCGGTCATCACCACCGCATCGAGCTTGCCGCCGCATTGATCGAGGATCTCGCGACCGGTGCCTTCCTCGTGCGCGGCAGGGTTGGAGGGGTTCGCGTACTGATCGAGCACGTGCGCGTTGGGGATGATCTCCTTGAGTCGGCGCGCGACGCCGATGTGGCTCTCGGGAGAGTCCCAGGCCGCCTCGGTGGGCGTGCGGATGATCTCGGCGCCGAGCGCCTCGAGCACGACCTGCTTCTCCTGCGACATCTTCTCCGGCATCGTGATGATGACGCGGTAGCCACGCGCCGCCGCGGCCATCGCGATGCCGATGCCGGTGTTGCCCGAGGTCGGCTCGATCAACGTGTCGCCCGGCTTGATCCGGCCGTCGCGCTCGGCATCGAGCAGCATGCGGACCCCGATCCGATCCTTGACGGATCCACCGGGGTTCATGAACTCGCACTTGCCGAGCAGCTCGCACGGCAGGCCCTTGGCAATGCGCGAGAGCCGCACCAGCGGCGTGTGTCCCGTGGCGTCGAGAATGGAATCGAGGATCTGCTCCGACATCGCGCGGACTGTACCTCCGATTTCCACGTTCACGCACCCGTCGCCCGCGAGGCGACGGCCTGTCGCGCTGCGAGCGACACCGATCACTCGGGCCTCGGGATCTCGCGGCTTTGACGTGGGTCTCGTGCTTGCACTTCGGTGGCTCGATGAAGCACACCGCCATCGTTGCCTTCGCGATCCTGGTCTCGACCCCCGCGCTCGCCGACAAGGACTGGACGCTCGAGGAGAAGGGCTGGTTCGAACAGATCGAGAAGGAGCTCGCGCAGTACGTGAACCTCGCCGGCAAGGATTGTGACACCACGTTCAAGCTCGAGCTCGACAAGCCGACGTTCAAGAGCGCGTGGAACGGCAACGGCAAGACCGGCGTCGACAACCTGCGGATGAATTTCCTCGCGCAGCCCGCGCGCGAGGTCCGCAACGTGTGCCTCGAGGGCAAGACCCAGAAGGCCGCGGTCAAGCAGGGCATCAAGACGATCCGCGTCGGCTTCGCGGCACCGCCGACGCAGTCGCTCAAGGCCGGTACGCTCGCGGTCGGCGTCCCGAAGGAGGGTCAGAAGCGATCGTGGGAGAGCGAGCTGCGCGCGTTCATCAAGAAGTCGCTGTAGCTTTCGCGCGGCGGTGGCGCCGGGTACTCGTGTTCGTACCTAGGTCCGCGATCTCGGGCGGTTGGCAAATCGACGGTGTTCGATGTCCGACCCTGGCTGTAAGGTGCGCGCATGGGTATCGAAGCGACCGGCAAGCTCCACACCATCTTCGAGACAAAGCAGATGTCCGAGCGCTTCTCGAAGCGCGAGTTCGTCGTCGAGATGTCCGACAATCCAAAGTATCCGCAGGTCGTCCTGTTCCAGCTCTCGGGCGAACGCTGCCAGCAGCTCGACGGCTTCCAGGTCGGCGACCAGATCCGGATCGAGTTCAGCCTGCGCGGCCGCGAGTGGCGCAGCCCGCAGGGCGACGTCAAGTACTTCAACAGCCTCGACGTTTGGAAGATCGAGCGCGCCGGTGCCTCGCAGAACGCCTACGGCGGCAACGGTGGCGGTGGTCGTCGCGACTCGCGCGGTGGTGGTGGCCAGGGCAACGGTCGCGGATACGACCCGCGTGATCTCGACGTCCCGCCGCCGCGCGACGAGGATGCGCGGCCGGTGGCGACCGACGATCTCAACGACCTCCCGTTCTGATCAATTGTGACCTCCGCTGCCCCTCGGCCAGACGGCCTCGCGGCTATCCGGTCAACTCCCACTTCGCACGCTGATGCGCTCGATGTCGTGGTTGCCCGCGGCCTTGACCAGCGCATCCAGCGCGGTCTGCACGAACTCGAAGATCGGTGTCGAGTCGACCCGTTGCCGGTGCGAGTCGGCACAGCGCAGCCGGCGACTGGCGAGGATCAGGAGACCCTCCTCCCAGCGCGGGCGGAGCCCGGCACCCTCCAGCCGCGAGACGAGTGCCTTGCGCTGCGCGCCGGACAACGGCTGGCCGAACTTGACGTCGAGCTTCACGACCACGGAGCGCCGGTGCTGGGATGCCAGGTGCTCGACACTCGCGTGGTCGATCGGCAGCGACGTCCAGAGGCGTACGGTCCGGGCGCGGTGCGTCGCCGTGAGCCCTGCCCCCATCCCCGCAGCGAGCGACGTCAGCGCGGCAACGGCCACCATGCCCGGCCCCATCCAGCCGAGCACCGCGACCACGGCCCACACCGCAGCGCACGCCCCGCCAACGATGACCGAGGTCCAGCGGGTGAGGTCCCGGGACTCGAGCCGGACCCGCGCCTGCGGCCGTGATTTCGGTGCCGGTACGAGCGCCACGGGCGCGGGCTCGGCGGTGCGCGCAGCCGTTCGTTGTCGGCGCGCAGCTCCTCGGCTTCGCGACGCGTGCGTGCGAGCTCGCCCTCGAGCGCGAGCGTGCGCTGCAGCAATGCTTCGCGATCGTCGCGGTAGGCCACGCAGTTCCGACGATAACGCGTCGCGCGGTGGACGCTACCCCAGTGCGGTCGCGACGAAGGCCATCGTCAGGTACGGGATCTCGATCACGCCGCCCCGGCGATCGATCGCGGCGCGGATCGCGTCGTAGAGCCGACGCGGATCTTCCTGCACCGCGTGATCGGAATAAGTCGAGAGCAGCTCGATGTAGCGCTCCGTCGGGTAACGCTCGCGCCATGCCTCGGTCAGCGTCTCGATCGGCCCGAAGCACCCGCTCGCGGCGAGCTCGCCGGTCCATAGCGCGCGCGTCGCCTCGACGGGGTCCTCGGAGCCGCGTAGCCAGGCGAGTGGAAAATGCTCGTCGTACGCCGCGTCGAGCTCGGCGCGCAGATCGGGATCGAGCGGCTGCTTCTCGTTGGTGAGGATCGCGAGTACCTGCCCGGCCGCGGCCGCGCGGTGGCAACGGGTCTCCGGATCCATCCAGTGGAACGCCTGGGCCGCGTACACGAGGTCGAACCCACGCTCGTCGAAGCGCTCGAACTCGGTCTCGCGCACGCTGACATCTCGACCGGCGACGTGGTGGCGGAGCAGCGCCGCGAGCTCGGGGCCGGGCTCGAGCGCGGTGATTGCAACATCGCGGCGGGCGAATACGCGCGTTGCCTTGCCGGTCCCCGCACCGAGCTCGAGGAGCCGTGGCCCCGGCGCGCGCGCGATCACCGCGTCGACGAGCCGCTCGGGATAGCCCGGGCGCACCGCGTCGTAGAGCGCGGCGTTGCGATCGAACGAGGCGCGGCGCGCGGCGCGCGTGCGGCGGTCGTGCTCGTCGATGGTCTCGGACGGATCCGTCATGCGCCGGGTGACACCGAGATCGGCTGGCCATCCGGGCCCTCGGGATCCACGATCGCGGGGATCTTGTGGTTCGGGTTGATCGCGAGAAAGGCCTGCGGCGGCGCGCGCTCCTCGAGGGCGATCAGCGCCTTCTGCGCGTTCGGGGTGGTCCACACGTACGCCTCGATCATTGCGGCGACCCTAGCACCGGCCGCAGCCGGTGCGTCCCTGGCCGAACGGTGGTAATCAGGCTCGGATGTCGTCCGTCGATCAGCTGTCCGACCTGCTCGCCCATCGCATCGTCGTCCTCGACGGAGCCATGGGGACGATGGTGCAGGGACTCGAGCTCGCCGACGAGGCAATCTGGCGCGGCGAGCGCTTCAAGGACCACGCGCTGCCGCTCAAGGGGTGCAACGACCTCCTGGTGCTGACCAAGCCCGACGCGATCGAGGCCATCCACCTCGAGTTCCTGCGCGCGGGTGCAGACATCGTCGAGACCAACACGTTCACGGCAACGTCGCTCGCGCTCGCCGACTACGGGCTCGAGGCAGTCGTCAAGGATCTGAACCTCGCCGCCGCGCAGTGCGCGCGCCGCGCCGCGGATCAGGCCGAGCGCGAGGACGGCAAGCCGCGCTGGGTGGCGGGCTCGATCGGCCCCACCACCAAGACCGCGTCGCTCTCGCCCGACGTCAACGATCCGGGTGCACGCGGCGTCACATTCCGCGGGTTGGTCGACTCGTTCGCCGAGCAGGCGCGCGCGCTGATCGACGGCGGGGTCGATCTGCTGCTGACCGAGACCCACATCGACACGCTCAACTGCAAGGCGGCGCTGTACGCGTTCGAGGAGCTATTCGCGCAGGGTGTCCGCCGCGTCCCGGTGATCGCCTCGGTGACGATCCCCGATCGCTCGGGCCGCACGCTATCCGGTCAGACGGTGGAGGCGTTCTTCAACTCGGTCTCGCACGCAAACCTGTACGCGGTGTCGATCAACTGCGCGCTCGGGGCGGACGACATGCGCCCGCACGTCGCGGACCTCGCGCGGATCGCCGGGCTCCGCGTCGCCTGTTATCCCAACGCCGGCCTGCCCAACGAGTTCGGCGGCTACGACGACACGCCGGAGCACATGGCGAAGGTTCTGGGCTCGTTCGCGCGCGACGGCCTGCTGAACCTCGTCGGTGGCTGTTGCGGTACCCGCCCGGAGCACATCAAGGCGATCCGCGCGGCGGTCGACAACGTGCCGGTCCGCGCGATCCCGAAGCCGGCCAGCTACATGCGGCTGTCTGGCCTCGAGCCGCTGACCATCACGCCGGAGACCAACTTCGTCGTGGTCGGTGAGCGCACCAACGTCACCGGCTCGGCGGCGTTCCGGCGCCTGATCAAGGACGACAAGTACGACGAGGCCGTCGCGGTCGCGCGCCAGCAGGTCGAGGGCGGCGCGAACATCCTCGACGTCTGCATGGATGAGGGCATGCTCGACGGCGTCGCGGCGATGCGCCGGTTCCTGAACCTGATCGCGGCCGAGCCCGACATCGCGCGGATCCCCGTGATGGTGGACTCGTCCAAGTTCTCGGTGATCGAGGCCGGCCTCGAGTGCCTGCAGGGCAAGGGCGTCGTCAACTCGATCTCGCTCAAGGAAGGTGAGGACGAATTCATCCGTCAGGCCAAGATCGTGCGCCGGTTCGGCGCCGCGGTGGTCGTGATGGCGTTCGACGAGACCGGCCAGGCGACCACGGTCGACCACCGGCTGCAGATCGCGCACCGCGCGTACAACATCCTCGTCGAGCAGGTCGGGTTTCCGCCCGAGGACATCATCTTCGATCCGAACATCCTGACGATCGGCACCGGTATCGAGGAGCACGACCCGTATGCCGTCAGCTTCATCGAGGCGGTGACGCGCATCAAGGCCGAGCTCCCCGGGACCAAGGTCTCCGGCGGCGTCTCGAACCTGTCGTTCTCGTTCCGCACCTCGCCGCGCGTCCGCGAGGCGATGCACGCGGTGTTCCTGTATCACGCGATCAAGGCCGGGCTCGACATGGCGATCGTCAACGCGGGCCAGCTCGCGGTCTATGACGAGGTCGATCCCACGCTCCGCGAGCACGTCGAGGATCTGATCCTGAACCGCCGCCCCGATGCGACGGAACGGATGCTGACCCTCGCGGCCTCGTTCTCCGGCACCACGGTGCGCAAGGAGGACGAGCTCGCGTGGCGCAGCCAGCCGCTCAAGGACCGGCTCGCGCACGCGCTGGTCAACGGCATCACCGACTTCATCGATCCCGACATCGCCGAGGCCCTGGCGACGTATCCCAA
Organism: Kofleriaceae bacterium; assembly: GCA_037720695.1. GTDB lineage: Bacteria > Myxococcota_A > Polyangia > Haliangiales > Haliangiaceae > JABFXX01. Next base: position 20,127 of record JBBJLY010000026.1, read on the forward strand.
GCCGCTCGACATCATCGAAGGTCCGCTGATGGACGGCATGAACATCGTCGGCGGGCTGTTCGGCGCCGGCAAGATGTTCCTGCCGCAGGTCGTCAAATCGGCGCGCGTGATGAAGAAGGCGGTCGCGATCCTCGAGCCGCTGATGGATGCCGAGAAGCGGCGCACGGGGGTCACCACGGCCAAGGGCAAGATGGTGATCGCCACGGTGAAGGGCGATGTCCATGACATCGGCAAGAACATCGTCGCCGTCGTGCTGCGCTGCAATGGCTACGAGGTCACCGACCTCGGCGTGATGGTGCCGCAGCACAAGATCCTCGATACCGCCGCCGAGCTCGGCGCCGATCTGATCGGCCTGTCCGGCCTGATCACGCCGTCGCTCGACGAGATGATCTCGGTCGCGACCGAGATGACGCGCCGCGGGCTCACGATCCCGCTGCTGATCGGCGGCGCCACCACGTCGGGCAAGCACACCGCCGTGAAGGTCGCGCCCGCCTACGCGGGTCCCACGGTCCACGTGCCGGATGCCTCGCTCGCCGTCGGCGTCATGGGCAAGTTGCTGTCGACCGACCGCGACAACTATCTCACCGAGGTCCGCGCGAAGCAGACCCAGCTGCGCGAGGCGCACGTCTCGGCGCAGAAGCGGCCGCTGCTCTCGGTCGACACGGCGAGGGCGCGCAGGCAAGTCCTGACGTTCGACGCCACCACGATCGCCACGCCGACCTGGCTCGGCGTCAAGAACCTCGAGCTCAACCTCGGCGAGCTCGCGAAGTGGATCGACTGGTCACCGTTCTTCCACACCTGGGAGCTCTCGGGACGCTACCCGGCGATCCTCGACGATCCCAGGAAGGGCGATGCCGCACGCAAGGTGTTCGCGGACGGTCAGGCGCTGCTCGAGCGGATCATCAAGGACAAGCTGCTGACCGCCCGAGCGACCTACGGAATCTTCCCGGCCGCGTCCACGCCCGATGACACGATTCACGTCTACGCGACAGATGGCGCGACCGAGCTCGCGCAGTTCGTGATGCCTCGCCAGCGCGAGGACAAGGAGATTTGCTACAGCCTGGCAGACTTCATCGCGCCGCTCGCCGGAGGTCCGCCGCGCGATTATCTCGGAGCGTTCATCGTCACCGCCGGCATTGGCACGGACGAGCTGGCGGCCAAGTTCGAGGCCGATCACGACGACTACACCGCGATCATGGCCAAGGCGCTCGCCGACCGGTTCGCCGAGGCCGCAGCGGAGGTCCTGCACCACCGCGTGCGGACGCTTGACTGGGCCTATGCGCCGACCGAGTTCCTGGCCCAGGATCAGATTCTCGCCGAGACGTACCGCGGCATCCGCCCCGCGTTCGGCTACCCGGCCTGCCCGGACCACGCGCCCAAGGCCGCGCTGTTCGAGCTGCTCGACAACGCCGCGCACCACACCGTGATCCTGACCGAGTCGTACGCCATGCACCCGACGGCCTCGGTCTCGGGGCTGTACTTCGCGCATCCGAAGGCCAGCTACTTCAGCGTCGGCCGCCAGTAGCCCTGCGACTTCGTGCGGCACCCCTGCCGTCGCATCTTTGCAAAGCGACGAGGACGCGGTAGCACCGTCGCCATCCATGAAGACGATATTGCTCGCCGCGACCGCCGCGCTGATCGGTTGCGGCTCGAAGTCGACGCCGCCCACGACCACCACCGCTCCTCCCGAGGATCCGCCGCCGGCCAACGTGTCGACCGACACCGACACCGCCACCGCCACGCCACCGGTGGCGCCGTCGAACAAGCCGGAGCTCGGGACCTGGGGCTTCGATGCGAAGGGCATGGACAAGAGCCTCTCGCCGGGCACCAACTTCTATCAGTACGCCAACGGCACCTGGCAGAAGGCCACGCAGATCCCGGCGGACAAGTCGAACTTCGGCATGTTCACCGTGCTCGCGGATCGCAGCGAGGAGCGCACGAAGCAGATCATCATGACCGCGAGCGGCGCAGCGGGCAGTGATGGTCAGAAGATCGGCGACTACTACAAGAGCTTCATGGACGAGGCGGCGATCGAGAGCAAGGGTCTCGAACCGCTCAAGCCGCGCCTCGCCGCGATCGACGCGATCAAGGACACGAACGGCATCGTCTCGACGCTCGCCACGTTCGCGCGCGAGTTCACGAACAACCCGTTCATCACGGCGGTGCTGCAGGACGAGAAGCAGCCCGACACGCACATCGCGATCATGTTCCAGGGTGGCCTCGGGCTGTCGGATCGCGACATGTTCGACGTCAAGACCAAGCAGTTCGCGCCACAGCGCGAGGGTTACAAGAAGTACATCGTCGATCTGTTCAAGCTGGTCGAGCTGCCGGACGCGGAGAAGCGCGGCGCGGCGGTGTATGCACTCGAGGAGAAGCTCGCGAGGGTCCACTGGACCAAGGTCCAGAATCGCAACCCGGTGAAGACGTACAACAAGCTCACCGTCGCGCAGCTCCAGCAGAAGGCGCCCGGCGTCGACTGGAAGCTGTGGATGAAGGGCGTCGGGCTCGAAGGCCAGACCAGCATCAACGTCAACCAGCCGCCCGCGGTAGCCGGCATGGCGAAGCTCATCAAGAGCCAGCCGGTCGCGGTGTGGAAAGACTACCTGACCCTGCGCCTGCTCGACGAGGCCGCGCCCTACCTGCCCAAGCGGTTCGTCGAAGCGCACTTCGAGATGCACGGCAAGGTGCTGAGCGGCACGCCGCAGCTGAAGGAGCGCTGGAAGCGCGGTGTCGACTTCGTGACCGCGGCGCTCGGCGAGTCGATCGGCAAGCTCTACGTCGCGAAGCACTTCCCCCCGGCGACCAAGGCCCGTGCAGATCAGCTGGTGAAGAACCTGCTCCTGGCGATGGGCCAGCGGCTCGACGCGCTGACGTGGATGAGCCCCGAGACCAAGACCAAGGCCAAGGAGAAGCTCGCGACCTACAACCCCAAGATCGGTCACCCCATCAAGTGGCGCGACTACTCGAACCTGAAGGTTGTCCCCGGTGATCCGCTCGGCAACGCGCAGCGGACCGCGTCGTTCGAGTACGACCGCCTGCTCGCGAAGCTCGGCAAGCCGGTCGATCGCGACGAGTGGGGCATGACCCCGATGACGGTCAACGCCTACTACAACCCGACGCTCAACGAGATCGTGTTCCCCGCGGCGATCCTCCAGCCGCCGTTCTTCGATCCGAACGCCGACGACGCGGTCAACTACGGCGGCATCGGTGCCGTGATCGGCCACGAGATCAGCCACGGCTTCGACGATCAGGGTGCGCAGTACGATGCCAAAGGTGCGCTCAAGAACTGGTGGACCAAGGCCGACACGACGAAGTTCAAGGTGTCGACCGGCCAGCTCGTCGCGCAGTACAACACCTACTGCCCGTTCCCGGCAGGCGACAGCAAGGCCCAGTGCGTCAAGGGTGAGCTGACGCTCGGCGAGAACATCGCGGACCTCGCGGGTCTCACGATCGCGCACACCGCCTACCAGATCTCGCTTGCGGGCAAGCCGGCGCCCGTGATCGAGGGCTACACGGGAGACCAGCGATTCTTCCTCGGCTGGGCCCAGGTCTGGCGGCGGCTGTATCGCGATGCCGAGCTGATGAACCGGCTCGTCACGGATGTGCACAGCCCGTCGGAGTTCCGCGCGGCCGTCGTCCGCAACCTCGACCCGTGGTACGCGGCCTTCGAGCCCAAGCCCGGGGACAAGCTGTTCCTCGCGCCCGACAAGCGCGTCCGCATCTGGTAGCTACGCCAGCGAGCCGCCAGGCGAGCAAGTCTCCCGGCGGGACTGCGGTCCGAGCCGGGCGCGCAGGATCGGCCACCGATTCGCGGCCCGCTCGAAGTTGCTCTCGCAGAGGTGCGCGAGCTCCAGCAGCTCTCGCGCGATGCTGCCGCGGAACTGCATCCCGAGCTCTGCAGCGACGTAGGCGAGACCGCCCGCATCGCCGTGGGCGATCGCCCAGTCGGCGCCGATGAGCAACGTACCGGGATCTGGATCTGGGTCGAGCCGCATCCCATGCGACCCAGCAAGCCATGGTCCGGACACGTGGTGGCGTGTACTCGTCGGATCGCGCGCCATTTGCGGGAGTGGCGCGCGCCTCGCGCAGGAAGTTCGCGCTTACTTGACCGACGGATCGGACACGCGGCCCATGAACAGCACGAGGCCACTCGCCGTATCGCGGATGAAGTAGAGGAAGGGGCGGTCGGCCTTGAGCTCCGTCGGCTTGGCCGGTGCGCCACCCGCCCTGGCCATGCTGACGGCCGTGGCCGCAGCGGCCTCCGTGCCCTTCTCGTCGACCTTGATGAACGCCTTGTGGAATACCTTCGCGATCACGAGGCGGTCCTCCGGATTGGTCGGGTTCGCGATGCCGGTGAAGTCGGCGCGCTTGCGATCGAACGCGAGCGGCATGCCGAGCGCCACGAGCTGATCGCCCAGCGAGAGTGACTGCGCCGGTGCGATCTCGAACTTGGGGAGCTGCAGCCACACGCGCTCGGGCTTCAGCGAGCTGACGAGCGCATCGAGCTTGCCAGCATCGAACGAGCGCTCGAGCGCGGGCAGGCCGTCGACCGCATCGGGGACCACGATCAGCATCGACATGCTGCCGCCCTTGTAGGGCAGCTCGAGCGCCGCGAGCCCGTTGGCGTGCGCGTACCGGAACTGCTCCGTCGCGTTCATCGCCGGCACTTGCTTCTGCGTCGCCTTCGCGACGAAGAACGGCGCCGGCTGCGTGCGCGTCGACTCGAACGGCTCCGCCCACTCGCCGAGGAAGTAGATCGCGTTGACCAGCACGAGCCGCGTCTCGCTGTCGATCCCATCGGGAGGCAGCAGGTCGACGATGCGCTTCTCGGTCCTGGACTCGACCCACGCGTTGATCTTCTCGCGCGCGGGACCGGGTGCGGTCCGGAAGTCGAGCATCTCCATCGGCGCGCCGAACGCGGTCTCGGTCTGCTCGACGAACACCTCCTCGAACGTGTACGACTTCTCGCCGAACAGCTGGTTCGCGATCCGGAACACGACGGGGCGCGACGGATCCTCGAGCGAGCGCGCGAGCGTGCCGGCGACGGTCATCACCTGCGCGGGTGCGCCATCGAGATGCAGGACCTTCTGCATCTGCTTCGCCGTCTCGCCGCGGGCGCCGCCCCATGTCATCGTCAGCGCGGTCGTGATGCTCGACGGCGAGACCACCAGGTTCCCGGGCTTGCCGCGCAGCTTCGCGTAGAGCTCGAAGCCGAACGTGTTGCTGCCGCGGGCCAGCGCGACGACCGCATCCGCCGCGGGAGGCGTGACCTTGAGGGGCTTGGGATCTGGCACGACCGCGACGCTAGCATCGACGGTGGCGACTGGCGCCGGATCGAGCGCGGCCGCCTTGGGGCGGGAGGGTGACGACTCGCAACCAGCGAGCGCGAGGACAGCAGCACACAACGGGACACGCATGAACGAGCTCCTTCGAGGACGACCGGCAGGATGACAGCACGTTCGACGCGCGACGTCCGCGAACGCTTTGCGGAATTGACCGGATCGCCCCGAGCCGTCTGGCCGAGGGGCAGCGGAGGTCACAAATGATCGCGCGAAACAGCGCTGCGTGACCTGCGTAGTTACCCGCAGATCGCCGTCCGATCGAAGGCTCAACAGGGGCAGCCGAAGAACGGCACCTCGAGGCGACCGAGCGCGCCGCCATCGGCGCGCTTGACGACGAAGTCGTAGGCCGAGTCTTCGCCCGCGAGCTCGAACATGCCGTCGTTCTCGAGATCGAACAGGTCGACCTCAGTCATGCCGTCGAGCTCGTGCAGCTCGACTGTCACGAGCTCCTCGCCCTCGACGCGAAACAGGCCGAACACGTTGACGTAGGGGCCGCCACAATCCTCCACGTGGTGGGCGTGGACACTGACCCACGTGACCTTGGTCGTCGGGTGTTGCAGCACGTCGATGTCAAACGTGGCCTGCTCGTGCCACACGCCCTCGACCTCGGCACCCTCGGCCGCAGCGTTTTTCCACGACGCCGCCGCGGCCGTGCCGTACTCGGAATCGATCACGAGCTTGCGCGCGGCCTCGGCGAGCGCCGGGTTGTCGAGCACGGTGGGCCACAAGATCGCCGGCCGATCGGCGTCGCGTGCCAGCGAGCCAGACGCGCAAGCATCGAGGCGCGCCGCGAGCACCGGGTTGCCGCTCTCGAGCACCGTGTTCGGCGTCCACGCAGTGGCCTCGAGTCCCGCGTATCCCGGGTCGCCGACCAGACGGGACACCACGGCGAACCCGTCCACGGTCGCGGTGCAGCTGCCATCCACGGTCACGCGCTTGTCGTTCCAGCTCTGGAACCGATCGGGGAGGTCATCCCTCTCGACCGCGCCGACGACCGAGATGATCCCCGACGCGCGCTCGGTACCCAGCTTCAGCTTGCTGTGCTTCGGCATCGCGGCGACGTTCGAATCGAGGTCGTCCCCGGCGCCAAGCTTCGCGAGCGCGACGTACGACACGCCGTCGAGCTGGAACACCAGCGACAGCTCGCCCGGCGTCGGATCGCGTGGCGCGAGGTCGGCTGCCGGCTGCGGCTCGGCCGTGGCCGGGTCGAGGAACGTCGACTTGCGAGTCGTGACCACGCGCGCCGGCGCGGCAGCGGGAGCGATCGCCACGAGCGCAGCGATCAGGCCACAACCAAGCCCCACCGTCGCGAGCCCGAGGTAGATGCGCGACGATGCGGGCGTCGCGATGCGAAGCGGTTCCAGCATGACCAGAACGAATTGCAAGCCGCGCGCCGCGGTGAAGCCGAAGCGCGACGAGCACTTGCCGAAGCTGCAGCCGCCCACCCACGCTGATTGCCTCACGCCAGACACACGCGGTTCGGTCGGATATAGATGTGCGCGGTCGCATGCCATCGCGTTCTGACGACACGTTTCTGTTCGGAGCGAGCTCGATGATCGGCTGGTCGATCGTGCGGTCGAGCGGGCTCGCGCTGACGCCGTTCTGCAACGGGTTCACGCGCGCGCCGCCGGCGGGGGTCGATCGCGGGATCCACCTCGACGACGAGCTCGCGGTGTCGCAGCTGTTCGCCGAGGAGCGGCCCCGCGTCATCATTCACTGCGCCGGCGTGTGCGATGTCGACCGCTGCGAGGAGTCGCCGGACTTCGCGTGGTCGGTCAACGTCGATGGCACGCGGATCCTCGCCGACTACGCGCCGCGCGAGACCCGCATCGTGTACTGCTCGAGCGATCACGTGTTCGGCGGCGATCACGGACCGTATGACGAGGACGCCGCGCCAGCGCCGATCAGCGTCTATGGCCAGACCCGGGTCGCGGCCGAGCAGATCTTGCTGGCGCGACCGAACACGCTCGTGGTCCGGAGCGGGCTGTGGATCGGGCCGTCGGCGACCGGCCGGATCGGCCACCTCGACTGGTTGCGCTATCGCCACGCGCGCGGCTTGCCGATGACGATCATCCACGACGAGATCCGCTCCGCAGTGTGGGCCGAGGACGCCGCCCGCCGGGTCGGCGCACTCGCGCAGTCGGAGATCACCGGGATCCGCCACCTGGTCGCCACCCGCGCGGTCGCACGTCCCGCGCTCGCGAGCTACCTGATCGACAAGCTGGAGCTCGGCGCGCAGTTCGAGACCCGCTCGCGCCACGACGGACCGTACCCGCACCTCGGCAACGTCGAGCTCGCGACGCGGCACCGCGACGATCTCGCGAGCCCGCTACCTTCCGTGATCGGCTGAATCACATCGCGGCGAGCTTCGCGCGCGCCGGCTGGATGTAGGTCGCGAGCTGCGACGGCTCGACGACGGCACAGCTGCGGCTCGCATCGAGCGCGGCGAGCACGCGCTGCGCCGACGCGCGATCGGTCGCGAGTGCGATCAGCTTGCCCGCGAGCTCGTGACGGTGCCAGGGCCGGCCATGCCGCCCGCACACCAGCAGCTCGACGTAGGTCTCGGCCGCAGCCGCGGGATCGCCGGCCTCCGCGAGCCGACCTGCGAGCTGGAAGGCGTACCGCCCGTCGCCGGGCGCCAGCGCGAGCGCCACGCGCGCGCGCGCAACCGCGCGGGCTGGATCGATCGCACTCGCTGCATTCGACGCCGCGAGCACCGCCTCGGCATCCCGGGTCTGCCGCGCGGCGGTGGCGACCGCGCGTGCACGAGCGCGCGCGCGGTCGCGCTCCCCGGCGAGCACGAGGGCGCGGACCGGCGCGATCCGATAGCTCGGCTGCGCTGGCGCGAGGGGGGCCGCGCGAGCCCACGCGACCAGCGCGTCGTCGATCCGGTGCGCGGCGATCAGCGCACGCGCGAGCGCGTCGTGGAGCTCCGCATCATCGGGAGCCTGGACCGCCGCGCGCGACCGGGCGGCGAGCGCCGCCGCGGGTCCACGCTCGCGCTCGAGCCGTTCCGCGATCGCGACGACGAGCTCCGGACCTGCGGACGCAACCAGCGCGTCGAGCTGCACGACCGGCAGGTGCGCGATCGCGCGATGCGCGAGCCCTGGCCGATCCTGCACCGGCGCGTCCGCGATCACACGCGCGAGCTCCGCGTGTCGGCCGGCCACCGCGTGCGTCGCGATCACGAGCGATCGCCTCAGCACCTGCGTCTCGTCATCGCGCAGGCCAGCGAGATCGAGTGCGACGAGCGCCTCGGCCGGTCGGCCCTGTGCGTCCAGCAGCTCGGCCCGCCGCAGCTGGATCGCCGGCTCGCGGCTGGTCACCTCGAGCGTGGCGAGCGCGTCCGCCGGGCGGTCGAGCAAGCGCGCGCGCGCGAGCTGATGCGCGGGCAGACCTCCTCGCGCCGCGTTGAGTGGATGCTCGCAGTACGGGCGCGCGGCATCGACCGCGTCGGCGGCGAGCCCGAGTAATGCACGCCCGGCCAGGTACTTCATGCGGCCGAGCGCGCGCGTGAACCCGGCACAGTCGACGACGAGCGCGCGCACGCGAGCCGATGCCGCGGCGAGATCCAGCGCGGCGAGTGCACGCGCCTCGCGGTCCTCGCCGCTCGAGGACGCGCAGGCCGCGAGCCCGACGACCGCCACGAGGATGCGACGCACGGACGGCAGTCTACGCGGTCGCGGTCGCGGTACCTCGATCCGACTCAGTGCAACCCGAACCGGTCACCTGCGCCGAATGCGGACGGTCGTTTGCACCGCGATCACGGGTAACTACCGGATCACTGCCGGTGTATTCGCAGCACGATCGTTGCAGAGTGCTGGCGCGTGCGGTGGCTGCCATTTGTCGCGCTGGGAGTGCTCGGTCTCACCGTGTCCGGTGAGGCGCGTGCTGACCGTCTGGTCGGCGCTCGTACGATCGCTCGCGGCGATTATCTCGCTCCCCGGTTCGCGCCCGATGGTCGCGATCTGCTCGTCACCGGTCCCAAGCTTCGCGGGCTGTTCGTGATCGCGCCAGACGGCGCGACCCGGCAGCTGTCCGACGAAGACGGCGCAGGTGTGCATGCTCGTTGGGTCGGTACGACGATCGAGTACCGCGCGATCCGCGGTGGCGCACGACGCGACCTCGTTGTCGATCGCGCCGGTACCGTGCGGACGCGACTTGCACTCGCGGCCGTTGCGTTCACGCACGATGATCGCGCGTACGCTCGCGATGCGACCAACCAGCTCGTCCGCGTCGGCACCGGCGATCGCTTCTTCGGCGCGACGATCTCGCCCGATGGGGACAAGGTCGCGTTCGAGGGGCTCGCCACGGGCATCCACATCTACACCCGCTCGACCGGGACGTTCGTCCGGGTCGCAGCCGGCACCGCGCCGACCTGGTCTCCCGATTCGTCGAAGCTCGTCTTCGAGGTCACGGAGGACGACGGTCACATGGTCGTCGCCTCGGACCTGTTCAGCTACGACGTCGCGCAGCGCAAGCTGGCGCGGCTGACCGCGACCGAGTCGGTGATCGAGCGCCGTCCGAGCTACGCGCCCGACGGTGCGCGGATCGCGTTCGACGACAACACGGGCAACGTGCTCGTCGCCACGCTGGAGGTGTCGCCGTGAAGCGCGCACTCGTCATCCTGCTCGTGCTCGCGATCCCCGCGATCGCCGCGGCCCAGGCCAAGAAGATCGTGATCGACCCCGGCCACGGCGGCAGCGATCCGGGCGGGGTTGGGACGGGCATGCAAGAGAAGCTGGTCGTGCTCGACGTGTCGAAGCGGTTCCGCGCGCTGCTCGATGCCGACACGGCGGATGCCGGCGGCGGTGGCACGTGGACCACGTTCCTGACCCGCTCCGACGATACGTTCGTGTCGCTCGCCGGTCGCGCGGCGTACGCCAACAACCGCGACGCCGATCGCTTCCTGTCGATCCACGCGAACGCGTTCGGCAACACCACCGCCAACGGGACCGAGACGTTCTCGCTCACCGCCACCGGGACCGGCGCCGACCTGCGGAACCTCGTCCAGGCCGAGATGATCCGCGCGTGGGGGCTCACCAATCGTGGCAACAAGACGGAGAACTTCGCCGTGCTGCGCGACACCGCCGCGCCGGCCGTGCTGCACGAGCTCGCGTTCATCACCAACCCAGGCGACGCGGCGAAGCTGAAGTCCGACCCCGAGCGCCAGAAGGCCGCGATCGCGCATCTGCGTGCGCTCCAGCGCCACTACGGCCTGGACCCGTATGTCCCCGGCGACCCGCCGATCGATGCAGGCGAGCTCGCGGGCCGCGTGTTCGACGACCTCGGACCGATCGAGGGCGCGACGATCAGCGTGGGCGAGGACGAGGTGATCACCGGCGCGGACGGCACGTTCGCGTTCACGGGGATCGCCGTCGGCTCGATCACCGTCACCGCACTCGCGCCGGGTCACACCGAGCGCTCGCTCGATCAGGGGATCGCCGCTGGCGAGCGGACAGAGCTCGAGATCGAGCTGCTGCGCGACGATGCGCAACCTCCCGAAGACGGCGATGGCGGCTGCAGCACGCAGCGCTCGTCCGCGCTGTGGCTTGGTCTGGTGGCGCTCGTGCTGACGCTGCGCCGACGCCGCGGTTAGAGGCAGATCGCGGTCTTGACCTTGACCGGTCGACCGTCGCGCGGGCACGACAGCTGCGTCGTCTCGAGCGCCTTCTTGATGCAGTCCGCGGCGGTCGCATCGGCGGGATCGCGATTGCCGCCGAACGGCTTCACGAACACCTGGAACGCGGTCCCCTTGGCCGACAGCGACCACTCCGCCCAGTAGCCGCGGATGTCGTGCGCCTTGCGGCCCTTGGGTCCGCACGACGCGAACGCGTTGCTGGTCTCCATCGTGCTGTCGGCGTCGAGCGCGCCGTCGACATCGCTGCGCACGGTGACCTTGCCGCTCGGCAGCTCCTTCACCGCGAGCCCCCTGGTCGACATGTTCGGCGGCGCGCCCTTCGCGACCAGCTTCGACGCGGCGGCGATATGGACCTTGAGGTCCGACTTCGCCCCCTTGAGCGGCGCGGTGTAGCGGACCCAGCGCTGGGCCGTCGGCCGGCCGTGGCGCTCGAGATCGACGATCAGCTCGCACGCATCGCCTGCGCCACACGCGACGCTCGCGCGCGCGGTCGCGAGGTTGGTGTGCTTGATGCCGAGCACCGCGATCAGGGACGGCGCGAAGCCACAGGCGTCGCTCGTGTCGGTCCACTTCTTGTCGTCGACCAGCTTGCGCGCGGCCTCGACATCCTTGTTGGAGACGATCTTCGCCTTCTCCGTGCGCGAGATCGTGGCGCCGATCGCGTTGCGAGACGCGGGCGTCGTGGCGACCGGATAGTCGTCGGGATAGACGACCGCGATCGACATCTTGCCTTTGCCGCTGACGGTGGTCTTCGACTCGCCGCGGCACACGGCGAACACATCGTCGGCCCGCGCCGTCCCGGCGAGGGTGGCGAGGGCGACGAACGGAAAGGCTGCACGGAGCATGGCTGATGATACGCCGCAGGCGGGCAGAGATTCATCTTGCGTGCTAAATGCCGCCAATGCGGATTGCCCAAGCGTTCCTCGCCGTTGCCTTGCTCACCTCGACCGCGCTCGCCGACGGCCCGACCAAGGAGAAAGCTGCCCCGGTCGCAGCGGCTGGCAAGGCGGCACTCGGCAAGCCCGCGCCGGACTTCACGCTGACGGACCTGGCGGGCAAGCAGGTCAAGCTGTCCGCATTCAAGGGCAAGGTCGTCGTGCTCGAGTGGTTCAACCCGGGCTGCCCGTACGTCAAAAAGTCGCACACGGTGGGCTCGCTGGTGACCACGGCGGCGAAGCAGTCCAAGGCCGGCGTCGTGTGGCTCGCGATCAACAGCGCCGCGAAGGGCAAGCAGGGCAACGAGATCGCGATCAACACCGACGCGGCCAAGACGTGGTCGATGACGCACCCGATCCTGCGCGACGAGGCCGGCACCGTCGGCAAGCAGTACGGCGCAACCAACACGCCGCACATGTTCGTGATCGACAGCAAGGGCGTGCTCGTGTACGCCGGCGCGATCGACAACTCGCCCGACGGCGAGGGCAAGTCTGCCGAGGGCGGCAAGCTCGTGAACTACGTCGACGCCGCGATCGAGGACGTCGCCGCGGGCAAGCCGGTGCGCACGCCGTCGTCGAAGGCGTACGGGTGCTCCGTGAAGTATGCGGGCTAGCTGGGTGGTCCTGGTCCTCGCGCTCGGTTGCGGCCGTGACAAGCCCAAACCACAGGCGAACAAGACCCCGGATCGTGCGGCGGGCAGTGTCGTGCTCGCCGAGCAGCCGTACTTCCGCGTCGAGCCTGGCCCGAAGACGCCGTGCGCGCCGATGAGCCCGTGCGAGGCGAGGCTCGCGCTGTCGGCGCTCGGTGACTATCACGTCAACGAGACGTACCCGTTCAAGTTCGTCGCCGACGACGCACCCGGCGTCGAGGTCGTGGGCACCGGCACGTTCGTGCGCGACGATGCGAAGCACGGCACGCTGACCCTCACATTCCAGGCCGCGCGTCGTGGTCTCGCAAAGATCGCCGGGACGTTCAAGCTCAGCGTGTGCACGGATGACGAGTGCAAGATCGAGGAGCCGAAGCTCGCGTTCGAGATCCCGGTTGACTGATCAGCGCGCGGTGCGCCGCCCGCTGAATGTCACGGGCCGTGCGCGGGGCGCGAGCTTGGCTTCGAGCTCGACCATGCGGGCCTCGAGCTCGCGAACCTGTGCGCGCAACCGCTCCTCCGCCGCCGCCGCATCCCCCCGCCCCATCTCGTAAGCACAGCCGGCGCACTTGTGATTCCAGAACCCGTGGTCGGCGCTATCGAGAGCGCCCACCGCACGAGGGAGGTCCGCATCGTGGTTTCGCGTGCAGGACATGGCGCTGCCACGATACGCCGATCGCCTGGCCGGGATGGGGTAGCACTGGGGTAACCATTTGGAACATTTTGGGATTCTCCAAAGCGAAGAAGACTGCGCTGTCTTCATCTATTGACCAGTAGTCAATAGAGCACTAGCTTCGGGGCATGCAGTCACGACACTCCCGCGTCGCCATCGTCGGCAGCGGCTTTGGTGGTCTCGGCATGGCGATCCGGCTCGCGCAGCGCGGAGAGCGTGACTTCGTGATCTTCGAGCGCGCCGATCGGCTCGGCGGCGTGTGGCGTGACAACACCTATCCGGGCTGCGCGTGCGATGTCGAATCACATCTGTACTCGTTCTCGTTCGCCCGCAATCCGAGCTGGACGCGCGCGTATTCGCCGCAGCCGGAGATCCTCGCATACCTCCAGGCCTGTAGCCGCCGGTTCGAGCTCGCGCCGCATCTGCGGTTCGGCCACACGATCCTCGAGTGCGCGTGGCAGCCGGAGCTCGATCGCTGGCGGATCTCGACCTCGCGCGGCGAGTACACCGCCGACGTGCTGGTCAGTGCGGGCGGCGGACTCAGCGAGCCCGTGCTGCCGAACCTGCGCGGGATGGCTCGCTTCGCGGGCAAGCTGTTTCACTCGGCACGCTGGGATCATGACCACGATCTGACGGGTCGGCGCGTCGCCGTGATCGGCACCGGCGCCTCGGCGATCCAGTTCGTGCCCGCGATCCAGCCCAAGGTCGGCAAGCTGTTCGTGTTTCAGCGCACCGCGCCGTGGATCCTGCCGCGCCGGGATCGTGCGCTGTCGCCAACCACCCGTCGCGTGCTCGAGGCGTCGACGATCGCGCAGCTCGCGATGCGCGCCGCGATCTACGGCTATCGCGAGCTGTTCGCGCTGCCGCTGTTCGACGTCCGCGCCGCACGGATCGGCCAGCGGCTCGCGCAGCGCCACCTCGCGCGCGCGGTGTCCGATCCTGCGCTGCGCGCGAAGCTGACGCCGAGCTACACGATGGGCTGCAAGCGCGTGCTGATCTCCGACGATTACCTGCCCGCGATCCAGCAGCCGAACGTCGAGCTGGTGACCTCCGGCATCGCCGAGATCACGGCGGACGCGATCATCACCACCGACGGCACGACGCACGAGGTCGACACGATCATCTTCGGCACCGGCTTCGAGGTCCGCGACCTGCCGATCGCGCGCGTGATCCGCGGCTGCGAGGGCACGACGCTGCGCGACGCGTGGGCTGGCACGATGACGGCGCACCTCGGCACCACGGTCGCCGGGTTCCCGAATCTGTTCCTGCTCCAGGGCCCCAACACCGGGCTTGGCCACAGCTCGGTGATCGCGATGATGGAGAGCCAGATCGAGCACGTGCTCGGCGCACTCGACCACATGGCGCGGCACGACGTCGCCGCGATCGAACCGCGCCCCGAGGTCCAGGCCGCGTTCGCCGACGAGGTCCAGGCCAAGATGAAAGGCACGGTGTGGACGGCCGGTGGCTGTCAGAGCTGGTACCTCGACGCCAACGGCCGCAACACGACGCTGTGGCCGGGCTTCGTCACCACGTTCAAGCGCCGGGTCGAACGCTTCCGCCCCGCGGAGTACGTGACGCGCCGGGTGCGACGCCCGCGCGTCCGGCTCGGTGCGATCGATCGCGCGCGCGGCCGGCTCGCGATCGCCCTGACCGCGCTACCGGATCGCGTGCAGCGCAAGCTCGCCGGAAAGCCCGTCGTGCTCGACGGGCAGACGCTCGCGCCCGACATCAAGCTCGTGCTGGCCGCGATGGGCAAGCGCGAGAATCTGTCGACTGGTTCGCCCGGTCAGCTGCGTCACCACCAGCGGATGGCCGCGGCGGTCGCGGCCGGCACCCCGATCGAGCTCCCGGTGCGCGAGCTCACCGTCGCGAACCGGCGTGCGCGTCACTACGTCGCGGATCTCGGGGCGCCGCTCGTCGTGTTCCTGCACGGCGGCGGGTTCGTGTTCGGTGATCTCGACACCCACGACCGGCTGTGCCGGATGCTGTGCCGTCACGCTGGCGTGCACGTGCTCGCGATCGACTACCGGCTCGCGCCCGAACATCCGTTCCCCGCGGCGGTCGAGGATGCCGAGCGCGCGTACCGGTGGGCGCGGCGTCACGCGGCCGAGCTCGGCGCGGATCCATCGCGGGTCGCGGTCGCCGGAGACAGCGCCGGCGGTAACCTCGCCACCGTCGTCTCGCAGCTCACGTCGGGCACGCTCGACGCACCGAGCTGCCAGCTGCTGATCTACCCGACGATCGATCACGAGGGCACGTATCCTTCGAAGGAGCTGTTCGCCGAGGGCTTCTTCCTGACGCGCGACGTGATGGGCTGGTTCTTCGAGCAATACGTCGAGACCGTCGGCGTCGCGCCAGACGATCACCGGCTGCGCCCGCTGGTCGCGCCGAGCCTCGCCGGTCAGCCACCGGCGCTGATCATCACCGCTGGCTTCGATCCACTTCGCGACGAGGGCGAGGCCTACGCCGCGGCGCTGCGGGCCCACGGCTCGCAGGCGACCGTGCGCCGCTTCGAGTCGCTGATCCACGGGTTCGCGAACATGACCGGCGTCAGTCGCAGCGCCTCGGACGCGGTGATCGAGATCGCGGGCTCACTGCGCGCGATGCTCGAAGGCGAGAGCGTCACCGCCGAGCGGCCCGCACGTCACTCCGGGGTCCACTTCGAGAGCTCGGCCTCGTTCGGCCACGGCAGCTGACGGAGATAGTCGCGGAAGTCGGTCCGGTCCCACGCCTCGAGCGCGACCAGCGCCATCCGGGGCAGCACCCCGAGATATCGCCGGCCGACGCGGTGCCGTAGCGCGAGGCGCTGGCGGAACACCTCCTCGAGCTCGACCGCGTGCGCGAGCTCGGCGTGTGGCACGTAGACCTGGATCTCCCGCGATCGCGCGGCGCACAGCGCGGGGTCGCTGTAGACGAGCAAGGTCCCGCAGCTGGTGGGCCGCGCGCTGTAGATCGTGCAGCGTTCACGCTCGTCGAGGAACAGACACGGCGTGCTCCACTCGTAGGGGCTCGCCGCCTCCATCGCCTCGGCGCGGGCGCGCAGCCGCTCGCGGAGCTCGGGCGTGTCGCGGCCCGTCTTGCGCAGCTCCGCCGCCATCACCACGCCCTCGTACAGCCGGGCAACCGCGAGCGAGTAGCAGCACATCTTCGTGACCGTGCAACTCGTGCACTGGACCTGGAGCTGTTGCAGCTTGCCGACCTGCTTCGCGTTGCGTCCGGCGGCGCGGTTGAGATCGGCGATCTGCTCGCCGAGCCAGCCGACGAGCTGTTCGTCCTCGACGAACTGGCCGAGCGTGCGGACGGCGGTCACTCGCGCACCATGTGCGGAGTGTATCCTCTGCGGGATGAGTCGCGAAACGTGGGCGCGTGAGTTCGCCGCCACCGCGCGCGCGCACTGGACCGAGGCCCGTACGCGAGAGCTCACCGACGGCAAGCAGCTGGCGATCCTGCCGGGCGAGGCGCCGCTGCTGCTGCGCGCGCTCGGGTTGCTCCGTCGCGACGCGACGATGCCGCCGCGCGAGGTGCGCAAGTTTCTCCAGATCAACAACGTCGTGCGGGTGCTGCGTCCGACGTTCGACGCGCTCCATGCGAAACACGGCGCGCTCCGCGTGCTCGATGCCGGCTGCGGGCGCTCGTACCTGACGCTGCTAGTCGCGTGGAGTGCACGCCAGCGGGGTCAGCCGCTCGAGGTCATCGGCGTCGATCGCGATGCCGCGGTGATCGCCGAATGCCAGCGGCGCACCGAGGTCGCGGAGCTCGCCGACGTCGTGAAGTTCGTCGCCACGCCGCTCGAGGCGCTCGCCGGCCCGGACCCGTTCCATGCGGTGTTCGCCCTCCACGCGTGCGACACGGCGACCTGCGATGCGATCGCGATCGGCGTCGCTCGTCAGGCCGAGCTGGTCGCGGTCGCACCCTGCTGCCAGGCCGAGCTCGCGCGTGCGTGGACCGCGCTCGCCGATGACCCGGCCGCGACCGGCGCGTTCGCGCCGATCTGGCGAGCACCTCACCTGCGCCGCGAGACCGCAGCCCACATGACCGACGCGATGCGGACGCTGCTGCTGCGGTCCGCCGGCTACGACGTCACCGCGATGGAGTTCATCGCCGCCGAGCACACGCGCAAGAACACGCTGCTGCGCGCGCTCCGTCACGGCGTCCCGGATCCCGTTGCACGCGCCGAGTACGACGCGCTGGTCGCGGCCACCGGCGGACGCGGGCTCGCGCTCGCCAGCCGGTTGTGACTCAGAACCCGCAGGCGCAGCGGGAGATCCGCTTGACCGTGTCGCCGTCGCGCTCGGTCCAGTACAGGTGGGTCGCGTCGATCGCGATCCCGTCAGGCGTCAGCTCGCCGGTCGCGAGGGGCGTCGGGGTGCCCGGCGTCGTGGGGCTCCGCATCACCATGCCGCCGTCGCGGTTGGTCCAGAACAGCTGGTCCCCGTCGATCGCCAGCGTGCGCGCGCCGTCCTGCAGCGTCGCGATCGGCTCGGGCGTCGTGCCCGTGGTCTTCGAGCGCCGCATCACGGTGTCGTCGTCCTCGGCGCTCCAGTAGACGTGGCTGGAGTCGACCACGATGCCGCGCGCGCCGGCCTGCGTGCTCGCCAGCGTCTCCGGCGTTCCAGCCACCTTGGTCCGCCGCATCACGGTGCCGGCGGTAACCGCGGTCCAGTACACGTGGGTCGCGTCCAGCACGACGCGCGAGGCTCCGCTCTGCGAGCTGGCGACCGTCTCGATCGTACCGAGCGACTTGGTGCGACGGAGCACGGTGCTGCCCGCCTGATTCGCCCAGTAGATGTGCGTGTCATCGAGCGCGAGGCCGTTCGGGCTCTGCTGCGCAGTGGCGACCGCCTCGGCAGTCCCAGGTGCCTTGGTTCGCCGCATCACCGTGCCGCCGTCGTACGCCGTCCAGTAGATGTGCGTCGCGTCGACCGCGACGGACAGGGGGAGGAGCTGAGCGGTCGCGATCGGCTCGGGCGTGCCGCCCGCTTTGGCGAGCCGCATCACCGTGCCGCCTTGCTCCGTGGTCCAGTAGACATCCGTCGCATCGAGCGCGAGGCCGCGCGCGCCGTCCTGCGCGATCGCGAAGTCCTGGGCCGCGCACGTCTCCTCGCAGGTCCCGCCGTCGTCGCGCCGCGCGTCGTCGAGCACGTCCTGGCACGATCCGGCCGCGCCGGTGATCCGGCACAGCCCTTCCGTGTTGCAGCTCAGACCATCGGGACATCCGGACGCCGCGGTGCACGCGATCGCGCAGTCGCGAAACGAGCCGTTGTCGCAGCCGAGCAGCGACCCGACCACCAGGATCCAGGACCCGACGAAACGCTTCACGATGGAGTGATGCGATACGACGATCGAAGTCGCCGTGCAACTACCGTTGCAGGCCTTCGAAGGCGACGACGCTATTGTTCCCGAGCCCGGCCGCGTTGGCCTCGTCGGTGTCGATGTGCAGATCGAGGTCGTATTCGGGGTTCACCCGCACGATCACGTCGCCCATCGTCATCTCGCGCTCGCCCTCGACGCGGACCTTGATCAGATCCTTGTCCGCGACGCCGTAGTCCTTGGCCTGCGCCGGGTTCATGTGGACGTGGCGGTGAGCGAGGATGACGCCACTCTCGATCGCGACCTCGCCGGCGGGGCCGCGCAGCGTCAGACCCGGCGTGCCGTCGAGCTTGCCGCTCTCGCGCAGCGGCGGCGCGAGCCCGAGCGTGAACGCGTCGGTTCGCGCGACCTCGACCTGGGTCTGCTTGCGGAGCGGCGCGATGATCGCGACCCCGCGCAGCTCGCCCTTGGGTCCGACGAGATCGACGGTCTCGCGCGTCACGTACTGGCCCGGCTGGGTGACGTCGCGCTTCTTCGCCAGCTCGTAGCCCGGGCCGAACAGCAAGTCGGTATGCTGCCGGCTGAGGTGAACGTGGCGGACGCTGACGCCGACCGGGATCGGCCGCGCGCGCACGCTACGGATCGCTCCCGTGGGTCCGGCGACACACCGCATCGCCTCGCGCGCGATCATGCGTTCTTCGTCGGTGCGAACGACGATCACCTTGGTCGGCGACCGCATCTGGGTGACCTCGACCACGCCGCCGTGATCGGCTGCCTTGCGGGTCTTGTTGGTCTCCTCATCGAGCACGACGCCCATGAAGAACAGGCCATCGCAGACCCGACTGCGCACGCTCGCCGAGTTCTCACCGATGCCGCCGGTGAAGACGATCGCGTCGGCGCCGCCCATCACCGCGGCGTAGGCGCCGACGTACTTGCGGATGCGGTGCGTGAACACGTCGATCGCGAGCCGCGCGCGAACATTCCCGCCCTCGGCGGCGAGCTCGATGTCTCGGAAGTCGGCGCCGATGCCTGACAGGCCGGCGAGCCCGGACTCGCGGTTGAGCAGCTGGTCGATCTGATCGAACGTCATGCCGTCGCGTGCGAGCTGCAGCGGAATCGCGGGATCGAGATCGCCACACCGCGTACCCATCACGAGGCCCTCGAGCGGCGTCATGCCCATCGAGGTCTCGACGGAGATGCCGCCGTCGATCGCCGCGACGCTCGCGCCGCCACCGAGATGACAGGTCACGAGCTTCAGCCGCGATAGATCGGTCCGCAGGTGCTCGGCGGCCGACAGCGCCATGAACTGGTGGCTGGGCCCGTGGAAGCCGTACCGGCGGATGCCCTTCTGCAGATACAGCTCGTGCGGGATCGCGTAGGTGTACGCGTGCGGCGGCAGCTGCGCGTGGAACGCGGTGTCGAACACGGCGACCTGCGGCACCGAAGGGAACACCTCGCGCGCCGCACGGATGCCGGCGAGGTTGACCGGATTGTGAAGCGGCGCGTAGACCGAGCACTGCTCGATGATCGAGATCGCCTTGTCGTCGATCAGCGTCGGGACGATCAGCTGCTCGCCGCCGTGCACCACGCGATGGCCGACCGCACCGAGCGCGCCGGGCTCGGGCAACGGTCCGCCGGTGCGGGTCAGATGCGACAGGATCGCGCGCAACGCATCTGCCGCCGTGCGGCCCTCGATCGGCGTGCTGCCATCCTCGTGGATGTGGACACCGTCGGGAGTGCCGACACGCTCGGCGCGGCCGGTCGCCAGCCGCGCCTCGCTGTCCATCTCGTAGAGGTTGTACTTGACGGATGTGGAGCCGACGTTGACGACGAGGACCTTCATCGAACGCGAATGCTAGCGTATCGTCGACACCATGTCCGTCGACGCGGAGCAACTCGTTGATCTGGAGGTCAAGCTCGCTTACCAGGATCGCCTGATCCGCGAGCTCGACCAGCTCGTGCGCACGTTCGCCGCGCGGCTCGAGGTCGTCGAGCGCGAGCTCGGAGACCTCAAGCGGACGTCACCGTCGCCCGCGTACGAGCGTCCGCCGCACTACTGATGCGCGCCGCCGTCCTCGCATGCGGTGCGCGCCGCGGTGCCCGACGATGCCGCAGCGATCGTGACGCCCGAGCGGGCCCGCTGCGCGCCGAGGTGTTCGTCGAGTGGGGCCTGACGCGGCCCGCGATCGCGAGCGCGGTCGGCCTCGATCGAACACGCGACGGATCGATCCCCGGGTTGGTCGTGTTCGCGAATGTCGACGGCGAGACGCGCGTCGGGATCACATGCGCGATCTGCCACACGGCAGTCCGGCAAGGCGAGCTGGCGGTCGGCGCGGCGCGCGGCGGACTATCGAGCGGGCCGGCTCGGGCTCCGATCACGACCGTGATGCTGCTCACGGGGCGAGGCTTCACCTCCGGCTGCGGATCGGGAGTCGCGGTGGGCGTGACCGTCGTCGGCGTCGGGTCCGGGCTCACACGGTGCTCGACTTGGTACAGCCCGCGAGCAGAATGGCGGCAAACAGCCAGCGCGCGATCAACTGATCTCCGAGATACCCGCTGCGCGGCCGCGCGCTGTGGCGGGGAGACCGTGCGCGGGTGACGCAGTTACGCCGCGACCCGTGCGAAATCGCCGTGCTGGGCCTCCGTGTGCCGGCACATGGCTTGCGCTGATGCGTGCGCATGATGACTCGACTCAGCATATCGCTCCTCGCCTGCCTCGGTCTCTCGGTCGGTGCCTGCACCTCGGACCCCGCGCCCGATGCGACCCTGACCGTCGTGAACCAGTCCGACTACACGATCGCCGAGCTCTACCTGACGGCGAGCTTCGAGAGCGGCTGGGGCCCAAACCAGCTCGGCGGTGACGTGCTGCTCCCCGACGAGGAGATCACGCTCGGTGCCGACTGTGACTTCTACGACGCGATGCTGGTCGACGAGGACGACGTCGAGTGCGAGATCTACGACCTCGATCTGTGTCTGAACGACGCCGAGTGGATCATCCGCAACAACACCTGCACCGTGTTCGGCGCGCGCGAATCGACCGAAACCCGCGCACGCGCGGCGACCACCCCGACGGCCTCGCCCGGCAACTAGCCGATCGGCGGGTCGCTGAACGGCGCGACCATCGCTACATTCGATCCGTGTCAGCGCGCGCCTTCGAGAACGCCTTGCGGGTCAAGTCCGAACGCGAGCGCCTGGCCTCGCTGTTGCCAGGCGGCTCGCCTGATCGTGCGCTGTCGGTCACCTCGGCCGCAGTGATCGAGGTGCGGACTGCGGCGATCCCGTGTCTGCATTGCCGCGGCGACTACCGGGTCGAGGAGCACACACGCCCGCGGTCCAATATCCGTCGGATCGACGTGACGTGCCGCCAGTGCAGCGCACCACGCACGCTGTGGTTCCGGATCGTGCCTGACGACAACCACATTGACATCTCCTGATCTTCCCGTACTCAGGTTTGCCGGGGCAACGGCCGATAGTGAGTTACGGTTACTCCATGCTGCACGAGTTCCTCCATCTCCACCGCGAGGAGCTAGCTGCGCGATGCCGCGTGAAGGTGGCGACGCGACCCTCGCCCCAGCCAACTGCGATCGAGCTCGACTACGGCGTGCCGCTGCTGATCGATCAACTGGTCACGATGCTCCGGATCGAGCAGACCTCGGGTCAGGGCTCGCGGGGCTCGCAGGACTCGCAACCGACCGAGATCGATCGATCGGCCAGCCAGCATGGCGGTGAGTTGCTGCACCGAGGGTTCACGGTCGATCAGGTCGTTCATGACTATGGCGATCTGTGCCAGGCCCTCACCGAGCTCGCGGATGAGAAGAGCGAGCCGATCAGCGTCCCCGAGTTCCACACCTTCAATCGCTGCCTCGATGGTGCGATCGCCAGCGCCGTTGGCGAGTACGGCCGCCAGCGTGAAAACTCACTCTCCGAGTCGGGGACGCAGAGCCTCAACGAGCGTCTGGGTCGGCTTGCGCACGAGCTGCGGAACCTGATCAATACCGCGACACTCGCGTACGCCGCGATCAAGGAAGGGCACGGCGCAGTCGCCGGCGCTACCGGCGCCGTGCTCGATCGCAGCCTCGACGGGCTCCGCACCATGATCGATCGCGCGCTTGTCGATGTTCGCCTGACCGCTGGTCTCGACCCGCATCGCCAGCTCACGTCGCTCGAGCTCCTGCTCGAAGCGGTCCGGGTCGCCGCTCAGCTCGACGCCACTGCCAGGAAGGTCGCGTTCACGATGGCAGTCGAGCCCGGGCTTACGGTGATGGCCGACCGCGAGATGCTGTCGTCCGCGCTCGCCAACCTCCTTCAGAACGCCTTCAAGTTCACGCGGGCGGGCGGGAGCGTGTCGCTGACGGCGCGGCTCGCCGACGATCATGTCCTGATCGAGGTGGCGGATCAGTGCGGAGGGCTCCCACCCGGCACGGCCGAATCACTGTTCGTACCATTCGCGCAGCGGGGCAAGGATCGTTCCGGTGTCGGGCTCGGCCTGTCGATCAGCCGCCGCTGTGTCGAGGCGAACGGGGGCACGCTCGGGGTCCGAGATATCCCGGGCACGGGGTGCGTGTTCACGATCGACCTGCCACGGACGTGAGCCCGGTTGCGGGCGCGTCACGCGCAATCGCACGACGGTTATCAACTACGCGCGCTTCGCGAGCTCGGCTTCGAGCGTCGCGATCCGGTCACGCGCGACTTCAAGCTCTTCGCGCAGTCGCAGCACGAGCTCGACCGCGGTCCAGTCGACCTCGAGATCTCGCACCAGGGTGCGGGCGACCAGCACACGGTCGACGTCGACCGTGACGCGGTCGTCGTCGGGACGGGTCTCGATGATGCCCTCCTCGACGCAGCGGGTGACCAGCTCGTCGTCGCCACCAACCAGCTGGACCAGGCGCTGAAGGTGAACCGGGTCATAGCGCGAACCCTTCGCGCACCGGCTTCGAGTACGCGTCCTTGGTCGCGGCCACGGCCTCGGCGAGGCGCTCGTCCTCGCGATCCGGCAGGCGCACGTCGAGCTGCACGAACAGGTCGCCTTGCCGGTCCTTGCGCTTGATGCCCTTGCCGCGGAGTCGCAGCTTCGCGCCGTTCTGCGCGAGCTTCGGGATCTTGAGCGTCACCGTGCCGTCGAATGTGGGGACATCGACGGTGGCGCCGTTGTAGGCCTCGTCGAGCGCGACCGGGAGCGTTAGGTGGAGATCGAGGCCGTCACGCCGCACGCGCGGATGCGGCCGCACCACGGTCTCGATCACGAGATCACCAGGGGGCCCGCCACGGCCGCCGGGGGCGCCCTTGCCCGGGATTCGCACGGTCGAGCCGTTGTCGGCGCCCGGCGGGATGCGGACACGCACCGGGCCCTGGCCCGGGATGTCGAGCGTCAGCTCGAAGCCCTCGATCGCCTGGCGCAGATCGAGCTCTGCCGTGGCGGCGAGATCCTGTCCACGCGCGGGACCGCGTGCGCGGCCGAACAGCTCGGAGAAGTCGAAGTCGACCGGGCCTTGCCCGAAGTGCTCGCTGCGTTCGCGGCGCGTGTTGTGCCACTTCTTGTACTCGCGTGCCTTGTCGGCATCGAAGGCGTTGGACAGCGACTCGTCGCCGAACTCGTCGTAGGCCGCGCGCTTCTTGTCATCGGACAGCACGTCGTACGCGGTCGAGATCTGCTTGAACCTGTCCTCGGCACCCTTGTCGCCCGGGTTGACGTCGGGGTGATGCTTGCGCGCGAGCTTGCGGTACGCCTTGCGAATCGCGTCAGCGTTCGCGTCCTTTGGCACGCCGAGTGCCTGGTACAGGGAGTCGGCCATCTCCTGCAACGTGCATCGCCTCCCGCCGATGCGCCAGAGGGTGGGCGAGGATCACGCAGATCGAGAGCGACTTCCCGCGGGAATCACGTCGCCGCTGACCTGGTTACAAGCTCCGTGATCCGGGGCGCGACCGCAGCTGACTACGACGGATTCGCGAAGCTGTTTCGCGAGCTCGGCTATCCTGGCCCCACGCCGTCGCCGCATCGCTGGACGACCGACCTCGTGCGATCGACGCTGGTCGCCGATCGGGGGGGCGCGGTCGCCGGGTACATCGACTTCTACGCGCTCAGCGAGGCCGGCCACGTGCGCAATCTCGTCGTCGCTCGCGAGGCGCGCAACACCGGCGTCGGTGCGGACCTCATGCGGGCGGCGGCGGACCAGCTCCGCGCCCACGGCATCCGCGAGTGGCACCTGAACGTCAAGCGCGACAACATGCCAGCGGTCCACCTGTACGAGAAGCTGGGGATGCAGATCGAGCACCGCTCGACCGTGTTCCGCGTGCCGTGGACGCTCGCCGGAACGTTGCCGTGCGATCCCGCGGTGGCGTCGAGGTCTGCCGGCCGATGACGACGATGTCGAGCGCGCGCTCGGCATGCTGTCGGGGCAACTCGCGATGTTGCGCGAAGCCGGAGCATCCTGCTGCAGCTGCGCGATCCAGATCTCGCGGCGGTCGGGTTCGCGGCGTACGCGCGCGGGATCGGAGCGAGCCCGTTCCGCGTCGCACGTCCCACGCTGGTTGGCAGCTTGCTCGCGGCGATCCAGCCACACGCGGAGGGCGCGCAGATCGACATCGTGGTCGAGGACTGCCCGCCGTGCTCGAGCCTGCTCGCGCGCACCGGCGCCGAGGTCCGGCTCGAGCTCCTGCACTATCGCGGCTCGCTCACCTGACGTGTCCCTGCAACCGGCCGCGTGCTGTCCCTTCGCGGCCGCAGCGTCACGCGCTATCGAAGACGCGTGCTGCGCATCCTCGATCACGCCGACATTCCCTCCGCGATGGCCTTGCTCGCCGAGGTCGGGCTCGCGGGCGGGGCCGCGAACTTCGCGCGCTATCTCAGCGCCCAGCCCGACGGGATATGGGGCGAGCTCGACGGCGACACGCTCGTCGGCATGGCATCCGTGCTGCGTTACGGCGCGGTCGGCTTTGTCGGCTGCATGGCGGTGTCGCCCGCGCAGCAAGGACGCGGGATCGGACGCCGCGTGCTGGAGCACGCGCATCACGAGAGCCGGCGCGCCGGGATCACCACGTTCCTGCTCGAGGCGACCGCGCACGGCGCGCACCTGTACGAACGGCTGGGATACGTGCACGACTACGCGTCCACGTTGCTCGCGCGAACGCAGGCAGACACCGGCGACGCGGTGTCGATCGCGCATGACCGCGCTGCGATCTTCGCGCTCGATCGCGAGACCGTCGGTTGCGATCGCTCGTCCATCCTCGGTCCGCTGATCGCGGACGCACGCGGCGCGACGATCCACACGCGCGATGGCCTCGCGGGATTTGGCCTCGTGCTCGACGGTCGACTCGGCCCGGTGATCGCGCGCGAGCCGGCGATCGGGCGCGCGTTGATCGATCGCCTTGCACCTGGGTGCAGCTACGCAGCGATCCCGCTCGTGCACGCGCCGGTGTTCGAGGCGAATGGATTCACGATCGCGAAGCCGCTATCGCGCATGCGGCTCGGCCCGCCGGTTCCGATCGATCTCACGCGTGTGTTCGCGCTCGCCAGCCCGGGCACCGGGTGAGACTGTTTCCTACGCCAATGCGCGCGTCGATGTGCGACATCCGGCACACAATCGCGCTGGAAACGAGCAGTGGCGAACGTTCTCGGCTATGGTAGTCGACCTTCATGAGCGATCGAAAAGCCACCTTCGCCAAGCGTCAACGCGAATCCGAGCTCAAAGAGAAGGCGAAGATCAAGGAAGAGCGACGGGTCTCGCGCCGCAGCCAGCCTCGCGACAGCAAGGGGCCGGAGATCGCGTGGGACGAGGCCGTCAACATCACGACCAACCCGATCGACACTGGTGGACCCTCGCTGAATCCGACTGACGACTCGGCGACCGACAACTCGGCTGCCGGCGCTGCCTCGTCTGGCTCTTCGTCTGGCTCTTCGTCTGGCTCTTCGTCTGGCTCGTCCTCTGGCTCTGGCTCTTCGTCTGGCTCTTCGTCTGGCTCTTCGTCTGGCTCCAAGCCGCCCACTGCCAATCCGCCCGCTCCGACCGCGCCGCGCCGCCCGTAAGGGCTGCGCTAGAACCGTTCCCCGGAGCTCGGCAGCGCCCAGTGCGCGCCTGTGAGCCCGACCCCCGCGAAGATCTGCTTCGCCTCCTCGCCTGTCCACTTCCGCCACGCGGGATCGAGATGGCCCCCGTACCACACGCGCGCGAGTGCCATCACGCGATCGATCGGAACCACGTCACCATGCGGGATCGCGTGCCGCGTCGACCACGCCACGACCTGATCGCGATCGCGAAACGGCAGCACGCTCGCGCACCAGTGGACGACGTTGCGCCACGCGTCGCGCGCCGGATACGCGAAGTGGACGAGCACTGACGGCGTGATCGTTCCGTCCGCGAGCGCGAGTACCGCGGGCTCGGACTCGCCTGCGAACCGCGTGTGGATCGTCGCGCGGGGTGCGGCGAGCGTCGCGATCCCGAGCGCGCACCACAGGCACGGCGCCCACCACCCGCGATCGCCGCGATCGATCCACACCGCGGTCGGCGATGCGCTGAAGGGATGCGCGATCCAGATCTCGTGTGTGCCGGGATGCAGCACCACGCCGTGCTCGGCGACGAGGCGATCGAGCCACGGCGCGGCGTCGGTCGCGAGCTCGCGCGACAGCTCGTCGACCACCGGTGGGTGTCCGCGCTCGACCAACGACTTGATGATCAGGTGGTGGAGTCGACCCAGCGTCTCCGCGTCGGCGTGCGACATCTCGCGATCGTAGCGCGCGCGGCCGGCAGCCGGGGCTGCTCGACGCCGCGGACCCAGCGCTCGGCGATCGCGCAGCACGCGACCGTGATCACGACCCGCAGGAGCTGGAGCGTCGCCGTCTCGTCGCCGGCCCGCGTGTCGAGCAGCGTGCCGAGCAGGTAGCTGAACAGCGTCAGCGAGCCGAAGCATGCCAGGTAGACCGCCCGGGTCGCGCGCACATCCATGCCCGGATGCGTTTCAAGGCGCATGCCGCCCGGCAAGCACGCGAGATCCGGCGATCTCCGGCGAGATCCGGCGAGATCCGGCGAGCTGACCGCGAGACCGGGTCAGATTGGCGACCGGGCCGCTGGCAGGCCTGTCGTTCTGACCACGACGCCGCGCGCAGATCGGATCGACGGTTGACGCTCGGGGCGGCGAGCGGAACACTGCGATCATGACGGTGGCCGCAACGCTTCAGGATGCCTATCGGATCGGGCAGGCAGTGGTCCGGGTCCTCGGCGACTCGACCAAGACTCACGAGATCCATCGCGTGGAGGAGATCACCGGGCGCCCGCGGTATCGCC
Organism: Kofleriaceae bacterium; assembly: GCA_037720695.1. Lineage (GTDB taxonomy): Bacteria > Myxococcota_A > Polyangia > Haliangiales > Haliangiaceae > JABFXX01. Next base: position 47,953 of record JBBJLY010000026.1, read on the forward strand.
GCCTGCTCGCCGAGATGGAAGCCACCGAGGACGGCCGCCGCATCCTCGCCGAACGTCCAGAGCTGTCCAGCGAGCGCGTCGACTTCGACCATCTGCGCGCGCTACCGGCGACGACGCTCGGCGGCGCGTACGTGCGTCATCTCGACGGCAACCACCTCACCGCGGATTACCAGGCCGCGGCGACCCGCCACGTCGACGATCCGGACATGGCGTTCCTGATGCGGAGATTTCGTCAGACCCATGATGTCTGGCACGCGCTGCTCGGCATCGGCATCACCGGCCACGAGGAGGTGCTCACCCACTGGTTCTCGTGGGGCCAGCTGCGGCTGCCGGTGTCGGCGCTGATCATGGTGTTCGGCACGTTCAAGCACCTCGTGCTCGAGCGGCGCTGGAACACGCTGCGTCGCTCCGCACTCGAGGCGTATCGCGCGGGTCGCGATGCCGCGCCCCTGCTCGGCGTGGTGTGGGAGGATCTGTGGGAGCAACCGCTCGACGCGGTTCGCGCGCGGTTCGGGATCCGCCCGCTCGATCGCTCGCAGTTCGACTGATGGTCAAGAAGCGCCCCCGCACGGAACGCCGCGTCCAGGAGCGCGCCCTGCGCAAGCTGGTCCGCGATCGCGAGCACCTGGCGGCGCTCGAGGTTGGCGGCTCGCGCGAGCGACCGATCGTGGTCGACTCGTCGGCCGTGATCGAGGTCCGCGTGCGGGCGATGACCTGCCCGCAATGCACCGGGACCTACCGGCTGAACGAACACGCGGCACCGGCCTCCGGGCTGCGCGAGGTGCTCGTCACCTGCCTGCTGTGTAGCGTCGCGCGCTCGCTGTGGTTCCGGCTCGGATCGAGCGAGCCCAATTAACCGTCACGCGCGCGCGAGCCGCTGCCACTCCCTACCCGCGCGAACCGCCGCGATCCGCTCACCGAGCCGCTGCATCGCATCGTTTGCGTCGAGCCGCATCCGGCGCAACGGCGCGAGCGTCGAGCGCTCGCGATCGATCGTCTTGTGCTCGCGCGCGAGCGTCGCCTCGAGCCACGCGATCTGATGATCGATCGCTAGCCGGAGCTCGACCGCCAGCGCATCCCCGAGCGCCGCGTGGAGCACCGGCTCGAGATCGAGGATCTCCGCCAGCGCGAGCTCGCGCAGCGACGCCGCCCCGTGCCGGATCTTGGCCAGCGCCGCGGAGCGCCGCGCATCGAACGATCGGAACAGCCCGGTCAACCAGTTGCCGCCGCGCTCGCCGAGCGTCCACTGACTGGTGCGCGCGAACAGCGGCACGGTTGCCGGCGCCGCGGGTGTGCTCGCGAAGTACGACTCGGGCAAGCCGTGCTTGTCCCGCAGCGGCTCGACCAGCGCGCGGTGAAGATCGTGGACCGCGCCGACCACGCCGCTCGCGGCGAGCCGCTGGGTCGCGGTCACGATGCTGGCGAGCGAATTCGGGGAGCCGTCGTAGGTCCGGGACAGCGCGGCCTTGAGCTCGTCGGTGGTGGTCGCGTTCGTCAGCGCCTCGACCCAGATCCCCTCGAGCTGGCCGAGCGCGGAACCGACCTCGGCGAGCAGATGCTCGATCAGCAACGTGACGCGCGCGATCACCTTGGGACGCATCGTCACGAGCTGGTGCTCGACCAGCGCCTCGCGATCCGAGATCCGCAGGGCCTCCAGCGTCTCGATCCGCTCGCGGAAGCTCGCCTCGACGCCGGCGACGTGGGTGTCGAGCGCGGCCGAGATCCCGCCCAGGGCCTCCACGACCCGCTCGGCTGCGCGCGCGGTGCGCCCGGTCGCTGCGAGTGACGGCAGCCGCGCGATCGCATCGCCGAGCGAGCCGATGCAGCGCCCGCGTTCGCCCGCTTGATCAAGATAGACGTCGCGCGCCTCGACCTCGACCACCAGATCGATCGAGTCGACGTACGGCTTGTCGACCAGCTCGACGACCTCGAGGTTCGCAGGCAATGGACCACTCGCGACTTCGAGCAGGATGCCGCGGATGCCGGCACCGTCGCCCTGTCCCGAGGCCAGCACGCGCAGCCGGTCGCGAAACTGGGCGGGCGTCGCGCGGGACGGCTCGGGCTCGATCGCGGGCGCGGCTGCCGCGGGTGCGGCGAGCGAATGCGTGCGCGCGAGCTCGGCCAGCTGGTCGCGCAGTCGCCAGCGCAGGAACCAGTAGATCGGCCACAGCCAGATCGCCCACCACGCCGGCTTGACGCGCGCGAGCCGTGGCAGCTGGTGCTCGAGCGCGACGGCGCGATCCTCGCCAGGCTCGGGGGCGTGCAGTGCCGGACGCGCTGGCTTGCGCGCGGGCTTGCCTACCGGCATCGCCGCCTCCTCGATCCGCCCGTCCTCGCCGACGGCGCGATACCGCGTGGTCTCGGCGCGGCGGACGCGGATCGCCCCACCGGCGACGCGCTCGATCGATCCGAGCATCCCATCACACGCGAGATCGATCAGTGCAAGGCGCTCGAGATCCGTGCCCTCGACGCCGACCAGCAGCGGGGTCCGCATCAGCTCCTCGTCGAGCTCGCTGCGTGCCGCGGCGGCGAGCTGCGCCACCGGCGCACCAGGCTGCTGCTGCTCGAGCGCCGCGCGCGCGAGCTCGATCAGCTCGTCGTCGAGTCGATCCTTGCCCACGCTCACGCGGACTCGAGCACCTTCGCGAGCTGCGCGCTCGCAAACACCGCGGTGGAGGACGACTGCTCGGTCATGGCCGCGCGTCAGCGGAGGAAGGCGCGGAGATCGAACTCGAGGTCTTCTTCACGCTTCTCGAGCCCCGCCATGCTGCGCCAGGACCGGGCGTCGCCGCACGCCTGGCAGAGCGAGATGTCGCGTCCCCCGCTCTTGCCTGCGATCACGTAGCTGAGGCACGCCGGCTCGCTGCACTTCTCGCACACGTGCAGCAGCAGGTCGTCCCGCCGGAACCCACGCTTCTTGAGCTTGTACTCGAGGGTTCCGAGGTCTTCGATCGCCATTGGCGACATCGTACCTCCTACAGCGCGAGCGTGACGCCGATCGGCAGGTGATCCGACGGCATCACGTCGGACGGCAGCGGCGTCGTATCGGTGATCGGCATGACCGGCAGCGCGATGGCCGCGACGCGGCGGCCGACCAGGATATGGTCGATCCGCTTGGCCCGGTCGTTCGCGTTGGCGGTCGGCAGATCTGGCATGACGTCGACCAGGCCGGCCTCGGTCAGCATCACGTAGGCCGGGTCGCCCGGCTGCACGTTGAGGTCGCCGCACACGATCCAGCGCGATGGATCCGCGCCGAACAGCGCGATCAGGTCGCGGACCTGCCGCGTCGCCCAGCGATCGGCATGGGGCGTGTGGGCGGCATCCCAGCGCAGGTGCGTGGTCGCGAGCTGCAGCGTGCGGTCTGCCGCGTGCACCGTTGCCACCAGCGCGACATGTCCCGAGTCCACGCGATCCGGCGCACCATCCGCGAACGCGAGGGTCTGGACACCGGACAGCCGGGCCGCCCGTCGGGCGAGGATCGCGCAGCCATCCGGCCGCCCGATCTTTGACGCGAAGTGGACATCCCAGCCGCCGGTCGCGCGGATCGCCTCGACCACCGCAGGCTCGATCTCCTGCAGACACACGACGTCTGCAGGGCTGGCCGCAAGGGATGCGAGGATCGGCGCCGTCCGCACGCCTGGGACCAGCAGCGCGGGATCGACGCGCGGGAAGTACGCTGGGTTGACGTACGCGTCTGCGAGCACGTTCCAGGTGATCAGGCACACCACGTCACCAAGATAGACGAACCGCCGACCCGCGCTACCATCTGCCCGTGCATAGGCTCCTGCTGGTGATCGCGTTGCTACCGGGGTTCGCCGCCTGCCAGCGCGAGGTTGGTGAAGGCGATGTCGTCACGTACCTGCGCGCCCGGCCAGCCGCGGATCGCGAGCGCCTGGTCCGCCAGGTCGAGCCGCCGGCGGAGAATACGAAGCTGGTCCGTCGCGGTGATGCTCCGCTCACCCTGCTTGGCAACACCCTCGATCTCGGGGACGCGATGCCCGAGGTGGCGCTGTTCGACGCGAAGCTCGGCAAGATTGACCTCGCCGCCTATCGCGGCAAGCTCGTCGTGTTCTCCGTCGTGCCGTCGATCGACACCCGGGTGTGCGAGATCCAGACTCACAAGGTCAGCGACGTGATCCCGCGACTTCCCGAGGGCACCGCGGTGTTCACGGTCAGCCGCGATCTCCCGTTCGCGCAGCAACGGTTCAAGGAGGAAGCGCTGACCCAGACGCTGATGGGATCCGACTATCACGGCGGCTCGTTCGGCCGTGGCTTCGGCATCGAGATCAAGGAGACCGGCTTGCTCGCCCGTAGCGTGTGGGTGATCGGCACCGACGGCAAGATCGCGTATCGCGAGATCGTGGCGGACCAGGGCAACGAGCCGAACTACGACGCGCTCGTCGAGGCCGTGAAGCGGATCGCCGGCACCTGACGTGCGGCCTCGCGCGGCGCAACGCTGCGCGCTAGGGTGATCGCGTGCACGGGGAACTCGACGCGCTCACGAGCCTCGTGCGAGGCAAGCGTGTCGTGGTGCTGACCGGGGCCGGCTGCTCGACGGAATCAGGCATCCCGGATTATCGCGGGCCCGACACACCGCCACGCCGACCGCCGATCCAGCATCGCGAGTTCATCGACAAGCTCGCGATGCGATCGAAGTACTGGGCGCGCTCGGTGCTCGGCTGGCCCCGGCTGTCCGCGGCACGACCGAATCGCGGGCACATCGCGCTCGCCGCGCTCGAGCGCGCCGGCGCGATCGCGGGCGTGATCACGCAAAACGTCGATGGCTTGCACCACGTCGCGGGCAGCGAGCTGGTGGTCGAGCTGCACGGCGCGTTGCGGCGCGTGCGCTGCCTGGCGTGTGATGCCGTGGTGCCTCGCGACGGCGTGCAGCGCCGGCTGCTGGCGCGCAATCCCGGGTGGCCGGAGCGCGCCCGCGCGATCGAGATCGCGCCCGATGGTGACGCCGATCTCGCGGACGAGCTGGTGGCGGGCTTCGCGCTGATCGACTGCGAGCACTGCGGAGGGATGCTGATGCCCGACGTCGTGTTCTTCGGCGGCAGCGTGCCGCGCGCGACGCTCGATGCGGCGTGGGAGCTGTTCGACCGGGCGGAGGTCCTGCTCGTCGTCGGATCGTCGCTGACCGTGTTCTCGGGCTATCGGTTCGTGCGGCGGGCGGCCGAGCGCGAGGTGCCGGTCGCGATCTTGAACCAGGGACCGACCCGCGGTGACCCGCACGCGCAGCTGCGCGTCGATGCGCGAGCCGGCGAAGCGCTGGTCGCGTTGCAGGCCGCGCTCGCCTGAGAGCTGTCGCGTGAGTCCGGCGTTGCCGCCGTACCTGGAACAGGTTGGTTCGCGGTCGATGCCCGGTCTGACGTGGTCTGGCGGGTACCAGGCTCATTCAGGGTTGGATACGCGACCGTGCCAACGACCACCTCCAACCCGGTTGGATGGCTCGGCGAGTGGACCACCCGCTTCACGCGCGCCACGCACATCACGCGCACCACGCGCACCACGCGCACCACGCGCACCACGCGCACCACGCGCACCACGCGCACC
>JBBJLY010000172.1:0-18270 GCA_037720695.1 Kofleriaceae bacterium
TCGATGCTTCCGAGCGTGCAGGACTCGAACGGGAGCAGCGGCTGTTCGCCGCAGTTGTGGACCAGCAAGCCGTTCGCGAAGAAATGGTTAGTGGTCGGCTCCGTCAGATCGAACACCTCGGCCTCGCTCTCGGCCTCGATCTCGCTGACCGTGAACCAGCCGCGATCGCGGTAGGGTCCTCGACCGTAGGAGCTCAGCAGCAGCTGGAGCCGCGCCGTCTTGGCCTCGATCAGGAATCCGATGGACGCGGCAAACGTTCGCAAGCTCGACCGCGCGACCACGAGCTCGTGCTGAGCCGCGCAGAGGTACTCGCGGAGATCTCCATGCGAGTCGGGAAGCAGGCGGGTGCCGGCGGTCCGTCGGTTCGCGTACGTCACACTGCGGATCCCGAGCCGCAGGAGAACTTGCTGCGCGCCACGCAGGATCTCGAGCTCGTTGGACGCAAGACGGACGCTTGCACCCCGCGCGGTCGTACCCTGCACGGACCCGTCAGCGGAGAACAAGCCCCGGAGATATCCGGCGGCGAGCTCGTCGCTACCGCGCCAGATGCGTTCCGGCACACTTCGCTTGCACGCCTCGTCGATCCGATTTTCGCGAAGCGCCGCGCGAAGTCGCTGACTGCGAATGTAGGCGAGGTCCCGGTCGTCGACGCGATTCAGCTGCAGCGTGTCATCCGAGATCAGCGATCTCGTGGTCGAGAGCAGCCGCGGCGCGGCCTCGGCCTTGTCGGCACCGTAGAAGCTGAGCACCGCGGTCGGCTTGCCGTTGCCATGGTTCGTGAAGTGACCGTCACCCGCGAGCCATCCGACGAGCTCGCCGAGCCGAGCGTCCGTCGTGTCGCGATCGATATGGCCTTCGCCGGCAGACCAACTTTTCGCGCCTGCCTCCACCGATCCGAGCGCTCGGATCTTGTCCCCCGGCTCGAGGATCTCGACGGCAATGTCGCCGTGGTCGGTTGCGATGAGGTGGTCGCCAGTCGCGCGCAGCTCCAGGCCTTCGAGGGTGGAGATCCTGAAGATCGGGCGCACCCCTGTCGCGACCACATGGGTGGCCTCGCGGAACACGAAACGCTCGTGGTCGAGAGTCGCGATCCGCGGTCTCGTCCCAACGAGCTCGGCGATCGGGACGAGTCCTTTGCCCTCGACCCAGACTCGGGTGTCCCCGGTGACGCAGGGATTTGTCGCTTCGATCGGACCCAGCCCTGGCGTCGGCTGGAGCTGGTTGATCCGGTCGATGAACACCATGCCGGGATCGCCGACGGCCCAGGCGGCATTGGCGATCGCGTCGAGGACACGGCGCGCATCGAGCTGGCCGGTGACGACCCCGGTGCGGGGATTGACGAGCTCGTAGGAGGTCCCCGCCTGGACGGCGGCCATGAACGCATCGGTGATCGCGACCGAAAGGTTGAAGTTCTTCATCCGCGTCGGTTCGAGCTTGATCGCGATGAACTCGAGGATGTCCGGGTGATCGACGCGCAGCATGCCCATGTTGGCACCGCGCCGCGTCCCGCCCTGCTTGATCGCCTCGGTCGCCACGTCGAACACCTGCATCAGCGACACGGGTCCCGACGCGTTCCCACCCGTCGAGGCGACCAGATCTCCTGCTGGCCGCAGCCGGGAGAACGAGAAGCCCGTCCCGCCGCCGGTCTTCTGGATCTCGGCGGCCCAGCGGACCGCCTCGAATACACCGGTGGTCGAATCGTCGACGGGGACGACGAAGCACGCCGCGAGCTGGCCGAGTGGGCGGCCCGCGTTCATCAGCGTGGGGGAGTTCGGCAGGAACTCGAGGCTGGCCATCATCCGCTCGAACTGACCGCGAGCAGTCTCGATCTCGTCGGCGCTGGCGCCGTACCCGGCCTCGACCGCGCTGATGTGGATTGCGACCCGGCGGAACAGCTGCTCCGGCGTCTCCACGACGACGCCGTTCTCGCGAACAAGGTAGCGAGCACGCAGGACCGCGAGGGCATTGTCGGTCAGCACCGCCGGCACGTTCGCACCGTACGCTTGGCCGCGCGGTCACGCAACCGAGCCCGTCCCGGCCTCGCGTGGTTCATCGTCGTCGTGTTGTCAGGTTTGATCGCACTGTGCACGCGCGCCGCCGCGCTGCCATTCACCAAGGACCTGGCCTACCCGAACGAGCTGGGTACGCGTGACGACGATCGCGATGAGGATGACGCCGAGGACAGCGAAGACAGCGAAGACAGCGAAGACAGCGAAGACAGCGAAGACAGCGAAGATGGCGACGAGCTGCCAGATCGAGATCGCGACGATCCCGAAGATCGCGACGCTCCCGACGATCGCGTCAGCACTGTCCGCGCAGAGGACCCGGAGGCACGGGCGGACGGTGTCCGGATCACGGCGCTCGACATCCAAGAGCTCGATCCGCTGGGCGCGCTGGATCTGGCTCGCGCGAGGTCGTCGGCCGAGCTCGAGGCGATGTCACCCACGATCGATGGCGACGAGCTCGACGACGCCGACCGGCTCGACGGCCACGAGCTCGCCTCGACGGTGCCGCCATCGCGCTGGGGCCGGATCGACGTCGGCCTCGCGTGGCGGCGCGGACACGACGTGCGATGGGGTGGCACGAGTAACCACGGACGCGGGTCGATCACGACCCGGATCGACGACCAGCTCTGGCTCGTCGCGACGTGGAGGCGGTGATGCGCACCCTGCTGATGCTGGCGATCCTCGCGCTGGCAGCACGCCCCGTCGATGCCGACGATCGTGCGCCGCGACGAGATGCCGGCCCCCGCGAGCGCGCGACCGACACCGATCCCGACGCCGACAGCGCTGGTGACAACCGGGATCGCGCCGGCGAGCTCGGTGGCGAGGACGACACCGAGCCTGACTCGTCCGCCGTGCGCCTGGTTACTCCGGCGATCGGGGACGTGCTCGAGGCCGCGTACCAGGCCGCGAATCTGGAACGCGATCCGTCGCGCGGGTGGAATCGGCGCGCGCGGCTGTCCGGCCTCGTGCCATGGGTCAGCGTCCGCGTCGGACGCGACACCAGCTGGAACGACCTCGAGCCCGAGATCGACCACGACACCACCGTCGAGGTGCGCGCGACCTGGCGCCTCGACAGGTTGTTGTTCGAGGGCGCGAGCTCCAGGTCGCCTCGATCGACACCGCGCGGCGACGCAGCGCCGGCGGCTCGCCAGTCGCGTGATCCGGGCGTTCACCTGGCGCCGGCTCGCCGAAGCGGCGGTCCGTCAGCCCCGGCTCGTGCTGCGGGTCGAGGAGGCACGGGCCGAGCTCGACGCGCTCACCGATGGCTGGTTCGGGGACGAGCTCGACCGGAAACCGAAACCGTGAGCTGTCCGGGTTTCGGACGCAGTGCGGCATGGCCGACCTCAGCGCCGCGCGGGCGCGAGCGCGAAAACTTGCCAGACCCCGGCGGCGCGCTCAGACTTTCGGGACGTGAGTCGGCCCACCCGCGAACACCCACGCTATGCGCACGAGGCGACGGTGACGGTGACACCTGCAGGCAGTGCGGGCGCGACTCCCGGGGGCGCGGCGATCTCTGGCCGGACCTCGAACGTGTCACGCGGCGGTATGTGCGCCGAGATGACGGAAGCGATGACCAACGGGGCGGAGGTCGAGGTCGACATCACGTTGATCTTCGACGAGGAAACGCAGTCCGAGCCGTTGCGGGTCGCCGGACGCGTCGTGTGGTGCACGTCGGTCGGCGACGGCTACCAGCTCGGGGTCGCGTTCAAGCCGCTCGACGCCGAGAAGCTCGCCTACCTGACGATGTTCCTGCGGCTCCTCGACGACGGCGAGCCGGCGCAACGGACACCGCGCGAGTCGACGCTCGACAAGCGGTTCGGCTAACCAGCTTCAGACGGTGGCGTGCGCTTGGCATCGACCATCGCGCGCGCCTTCTGGATGTCCGACATCATGCCGAGCACCAGGCGCGGATCGGTGAACACGTTGAGGCTGGGCGCGAGCGACTTGGCGTAACGATCGAAGTAGAGCAGCTGCTTGGTGATGAGGATGAACTCGTTGGGCATCCGCATCTGGTGGCGGGTCGCGGTGCGCTGGATGCCGGGGAGAAACTCGGCGTAGTTGACCTGGGCAAACGACAGCGTGAGCAACGGCCGGTAGGTCTCGCCGAGATCGTGGACGAAGCCATCCATGTCGAGGTCGTCGGGTGCGCCTGCCATCTCGCAGATGATCTCGGCGAGCCGTTTGTAGTTCCCAGAAGCGAACGCGATCATGTAGTCGGTGACGAGGTAGCGCTCCTTCTCGTCGAACCGGCCCACGATGCCGAAGTCGAGAAAGCCGATCGTGTCGTCGTCGAGCAGCATCAGGTTGCCTGCGTGCACGTCGCCGTGGAAGAACCCGTAGAACACGACGCACTGGAACCAGGCGCGCAGGCCCGCGACCAGCTTGCCCTCGCCGTCGATCCCGCGTGCGCGGATCTCGTCGAACCGATCGACCCGGAGGCCCTCGAACCGCTCCATCACCAGGATCTTGCGAGTGGTGTACTCGTGATGTGGGACGGGGGCGCGGATGTTCGGATGCGCGAGCTCGCGCATGATCTCGTTGAAGCGATCGAGGTTCGCGGATTCCTTCCGGAAATCGAGCTCCTCCGTGAGGGTCTTCGTGAAGTCATCGACGACGCCGACCGGGTTCGCGAGCTCGGCGTTCTTCTTGAACCGCTGGACGACCTTCGCCAGCATCCGCATGAGCTTCATGTCCGCCATGCAGCGGCCGATGATTCCCGGGCGCTGGACCTTGATGACGACCAACGTGCCGTCGCGGAGCTTGGCCGAGTGGACCTGTGCGATCGAGGCCGACGCGAGCTGCTTGGGCTCGACCTCGATCAGGTGCGCCGCCTTCTCCGTGCCGAGCTCCTCGTCGAGCGTGCGTTGGACGTCGGCGAACGGGAACGGCTTGACGCGATCGAGGACCTTCTGGAACTCCTTGACGTAAGGATCCGGGAACATGCCCGCGGACGACGCGATGATCTGGCCGAACTTGATGAACGTTGGGCCCATGTCCTCGCACCACATGCGGAGCAGCATCGGCCGCGTCAGGGGCTGGTAACGCTGGCGATTCATCACCAGCTTGCGGAGGCCGAGCGCATCCGCTACCCACAGCCAGAAGTACTTGGCCGAGTAGATCACGAAGGCCCAGACGCGACGTGGTACCGGCAGCGAGACCGACAGCACGAAGAGAACCGCGAGAACCGCGAGCAGCGGGTACCAGAACATGCGCGCGGCAAGCTTAGCATCGGTCGAGTCGCCCCGCGCCCCGCAGTGGCTTCACGGTGGCTTCAGGTGCCCCGTATACTGCCGCCATGCTGACGACCGTCACCGCCGGGCCCTATACCGTGCGCGGCATCTCGGTCGGCGGGGTCTACACGTCGCTGGCGGTGCCCGAGCTTGGCCTGGTGTTCGATGCCGGGGCGTCGCCCCGGTCGTCCTGCGCGATCGACAACATCCTGCTCTCGCACGGCCATGCCGACCACGTCGGCGCCCTGCCCGCGTTCCTCGGCATCCGGGCGCTCTCGGGGAAGCAGCGTCCGCCCAGGGTCCTCATGCCGTCCGAGATCGTCGAGGACCTGCGCGCCGCGCTCGGGGCGCTGTCGAAGCTGCAGCGCTTCCCGCTCGAGATCGAGGCGATCGGCATGCAGCCGGGCGACGAGGTCGCGCTGCGTGGTGACCTGCGGATCCGCGCCGTCCGGACGTTTCACCCGGTGCCGTCCCTCGGCTACATCGTCGTTCGCCGGATCGCCCGGCTGCGCGCCGATCTCGTCGGCCTCACCGGGCCCGAGATCGCGGCCCGCCGGCGCGCCGGCGAGGAGGTCAGCGAGCATGATGATCGGCTCGAGCTCGCGTACGCGACCGACACGCTGGTGTCCGCGCTCGATCGTTCTCCGGAGCTCTACAAGGCGCGCGTGCTGATCGTCGAGTGCACGTTCCTCGACGAGCGCAAGTCGCTCGAGGGCGCGCGGGCCGGTTGCCACATCCACCTCGACGAGCTGATCGAGCGCGCCGACGCGTTCGAGAACGAGCACGTCGTGCTGATGCACTTCTCGCAGATCTATCGCCCCGACGAGGTCGCCGGGCTCCTCGATCGCCGCGTGCCGCCACGGCTGCGAGCCAAGATCATCCCGTTCGTTCCGCCGGCATCGTCCTGGCCGGGATGACGGGGATGCCACCTGACGACGACGGCGACGGTGAAGTTGTCCAGCCGGTCCTGACCAACGAGCTCGATCTCCACACATTCCTGCCACGCGACTGCGCCGATGTGGTCGAGGAATACGTCCGCGCGGCCCACGAAGCAGGCTTCGCGAGCGTGCGCATCGTCCACGGCAAGGGCAAGGGCACGCTGCGCCGCATCGTCCACGGCGTGCTCGAGCGTCACCCCGCGGTGAAGGCGTTCCAGCTCGCGGATCCGCGTAGCGGCAGCTGGGGCGCAACGCTCGTCGAGCTCCTGCCGCGCGTCACCGGCTGATCGTCGCGACCAGCAGGAAGCAAAGCTCTGCGAACGCAGCGGCCGTCGCGACCGCGGGCGCAGACAGCCCGCCATCCCGGCGCTGTGCATCGAGTCCCAGACCGAAGGTGGCGATCGCGGCGAGCGCGACCGCGACGATCCCGATCTTGCCGATCGCCACGATCGCGAGGGCGAGTACGCCGGCACTGATCGCGGCCGTCAGCCACGCGGGCGACGGCGTCGCGACGAGCGAGCGACGTTCGTCGCCACCTGCGATCGGATCGCCCAGCGCTTGCAAGAAGATCGCGGCCCATCGCCCGAGCACGGCGGTCGCGAGAAACACCCACAGCCAGCTCGCCGGCGCCACCGAGACGATGGCCGCGGCGCGCAGCAACATCCCGAACACCAGCACGAGCACCGCACCGACGCCGGGCCTGCGGTCCTGACGCTGCCAGTGATCGACGCGCTCGGCGAGCCCGCGCTCGATGATCGTCGCCGACGCGACCGACAGCATCGCGAGACCGAGCAAGGCCGCGAGATGCGGCGGCATGCCGACACCCTTCGCCAGCACGGCGACGAGCCACGCCACGAGCCCGACCGGCAAGCCGAGCACGACGATCCACGCGGGCGATCGCGTGTCGTCTCCAACCTCCGTGGGCCAGCGCCACGGCGTCGAGTGCACGAGCGCGACCGCGCCGCCGTAGAGCGGACCGAGCCGACGCTGCCAGTCCTCACGAGACGACACGGTCGCAGTATAGCGCCGCCTACGCGGGCCGGCGCGTCACTGGACCGCGAAGGTCGCGGTCACGGCCTTGTCGCTGTCGAGGGTCACCGAGCAGGGCGCGGTGCCGGTGCAGACGCCGGTCCAGCCGGTGAACGTGCTGCCAGCCTCGGGGACCGCAGTCAGCACCAGCACCTTGTTGGTCGACACCTGTTCGATGCAGTCCGTCGGACAGCTGATGCCGGCCGGGTTGGACGTCACGGTGCCCGTGCCGGCGCCCGCCTTGGTCACAACGAGCTCGGTCAGTGCGGTGTCGACCGCCAGCGCCTCGTTGATCGGTTCGCCGGTGAGCGCGCGCAGGAACGCGACCAGGTCCGATTCCTCCTCGAACGACAGCCCGAGCGGCACGATCGCTGGATGCTTCTGGCCGGCGAAGTTCGCCGTGTCGCCGCCCCAGTTGTACCAGCGCACCACATCCTCGAGCGTCGCGAGCTCGCCGGTGTGCGTACGCGACCGGTCTTCTCGATGTGGCGGAGCGACTTCGTGCGGAACTCGCCCTTCATCTCCTCGACCGGCTCCTGGCCGAGCAGCTTCTCCGCGCCGTACGCGGGATCGTCGCTGAACTTGCCGGCGCCGTTGAACACGTTCGACAGCGTGCTCTGGATGTCATCCCAGCGGCCGTTGTCCGTCCTCGGCGTGACCGCGTTGACCGCGAGCTCGCGTGCCGCGCGGCGGATCACGTTGTCGTTCCGCTCGAGCGCCACCTGGATCACCTTGCGCTCGAACTCGTCGACCTGCGCCGCGAGGCCGCGATCCGATGTGGCGGACACGTCCCCACCCAGGCGCACCTCGGCAGGCAAGGTCTCCCACCGCACTGGCGCGTCGATCGGGGTGAGCAGGAGTGCCCGCTCGATCGTGTTCTTGAGCTCGCGAATGTTGCCGGGCCAGTCGTAGGCGAGCAGCGCGCGCTCGACGCGTGGCTCGACGCGCTCCGGCTTGCGGTCCATGGCGTGGCACAGCAGCTCGACGAAGAAGTGCGTCAGCGGGAGGATGTCCTCGACGTTCGCGCAGCGCCGGCAGTGCGATCGGGAACCGGTTTAGCCGGTAGAAATAGTCGGCGCGAAACCGCTGCTCCTTGATCGACTGCCGGAGGTCGACGTTGCAGGCGGCGATCAGCCGCACGTTGACGCGCAGCGGCTTCGGCCCACCGACCGGCCGGACCTCGCCCTGCTCGACGACGCGCAGCAGCTTCGCTTGCAGCCCCGGCGACGTGTTCTGGATCTCGTCGAGGAAGGTCGTGCCGCCGTCGGCGATCCGGAACAGTCCCGGATGATCCGTCACCGCGCCGGTGAACGCCCCGCGCACGTGACCGAACAGCTCACTCTCGAGCAGCGTCTCGGTCAGCGCACCGCAGTCGTGCGCGATGAACGGCATGTTCGGGTCCCGGTCTCGCCCATCAGCAGCACCGGCACGTCGTGCACGGCGACCGTCGCGATCAGCTCGTAGACGCGCTCCATCGCATCGCTCTCGCGGATCACGCTGGTGTTGCGGCGTCGCGCGTCGAGCTGGGTCGCATGCGCAGGCAGGTGCTGACGCGCGAGCGCGAGGCCCTCGAGCTGCAGCGAGGCCCAGCGCAGCTCGACCTGCACCGCCCACCGCTCGCAGCTGCGCTCGACCGCGAGCCGCAGCGCGCGCCGATCGAATGGCGGCCGCAGGACCTGGTAGATCCGGCCGTCCGAGAACATCGGCAGCAGCGTCTCGGAGTCGATCGTCGTGCACACCGTCACCGGTGCGAGCGGGACATCGACCGGCAGGGTGCTACCGCCGGTGCGCTTCGCGATCAGGTCGAGGAACGCGGCGAGCTGCGGTTCCTCGTGGCTGAACACCACGATCGACGCGCACGACCGCAGCATCGCCTCGTCGATCGTGTTCGGGTCGTCGACCAGCTCGACGTCGATATCCTGAAGCGCGGTCACGAGCTCGCGCTCCGCCTGGGACGCCAGCGCGATCAGCGTCCGCGGCCGCTGGTGTGCGAGGAACATCGCGAGCGCGGTGCGTGCGCCGGGTGCGAGCTCGTGGAACTGCGCGCCGAGCCCGAGCCGGCCATGCGGTCGCACGTGGCTGGTCCAGGCGACGCGCCCGATCACGCGGAGCGCGGTCTTGCTGTCACCCAGCACGAGCTCGAGCTCGAGCTCGTCTCCCCGCTCTGGCGGAGGGAGGTTGCCGACCAGCGCGGTGAGGCCGATGCCGCCGGCGCTGAGATTGGTCGCCCAGCACCGGCTGAGACCGGTGGCGACGACGGGCGCGAAGAACGGAACCCGCGGCTCGATCCGATCCAGGGGCACGTCAGCAGACATCGTCGCTCTAGACAACGTGCGGATCGTACCTCGCCCGAGGCGATGCCAGCCACGTTTGGGCGTCAGTTGCAGGGTTTGGCCAGGGCCGCCGCGCGGAGGGCGGGAGCCGTGAAGATCCGATCGCGCTGGGCTTGCACGAAGTGCGAGCATGTACGCGGCGACTCGAGCGCAGCCACGATCTCGAGCGCGGAGGTCCGGACCTCCTTGGTCACGGTGCGGTCGAGGAACAGCTGCTCCAGCGCGGGCAGGCAGGTGGTCCCGAGCGTGGTCAGCGCGAGAAACGCGTTGTCGGTCTGGGTCATCACGGAGCTGCCCGCGATCGCTGGCGCCGCCCGCGTGACCGCCTCGCACGCACCGGCCGGCTTGCTGCGTGACAGTCGATACAGGGCGCGCTCGGATGCATCGGCATCCCCGTCGAGCAGCATCACGGCCCACCGGCCGTCGCTTGGTGCAGCATCCGCGAACGCGTCGAGCGTGCGGCCACGGATGCGCTCGAACACGCCCGAGCGGTTCGTGTTCCGCGTGGTGACGCTCCGCGCGGCCAGCGCAGCTGCGCGATCCGGGGCACCCGGGAGCCGGAGCCGCAGCGCCCAGTACGCAGCGAGCCACGCGCTGCCCGACACATCCTTCGCGTCGTCGATCAGCGCGAACAGCTTGCTCCGCGACCCCGCGTCGCCGATGCCGGCGAGCGCGGCGTGATGGAGCGCGACGAAGTGCAGCTCGTAGTTGCGATGCGAAAGATCCGCGACATGCGGCCACGTGCTGCGCTTGACGAGTCCCTGTCGCAAGATCTTCCGCGCCGCCTCGCTCGCCGCGCCACCGTCGAGTTTGGTCTCGAGCTCGAGGATCCGGCTGTACGAGATGTTCGCGACACCCATGTCCATCCCCTGATCGTCGCGACCGAGATGGCGCACCAGCGCCTCGGCATCCGCCGGCATCACGCCGAGCTGCGCGATCACCGAATTTGCACAACCCGCGAGCCAGGTCCCGCTGTAATGCCCGAGCAGCTGCTTGCGAACGTCAGCCCGAAATGGCTCGTCGAGCCGCACGCGCGTTGCTTGCAGCTCGCAATGCGCGTGGTCGTAGCCGGTCTCCTCGCGCTTCGCGAGCCGGGCGAGCACCGGCAGCGCGGCCGCCGCATCCTCGACCCGGATGTGCTCGAGCGCCGCGAGCTTGCTGCCACCGCCCCGCATGCTCGTGCGCCAGTCGGTGGTCCGCCCGGCGAACCCGATCACGTAGCGCGAGGCTCGTGCAGGATCGAGCTTCGCGAGCGCGGCGAGCGTGTCACCCCACATGAAGCCGGTACCCGTGGTCTCGAATTCTCCGACCAGCGCCACGATCCCCGGCACCGACGTGACATCCCCGAGATGGGCCAGCGCGTAGGCCGCCTCGGCGCGCAGCGCTTGCTTGTCAAACATCACGTGGTCGTTCTCATCGCGCGCGTCGGGCCGCTGCGTCGTGAGCCACAACCGCAGCTTCGGGATCGCCTCGCGCACCGAGAAGTACACGGCGTCGAGCGCCGCGTCACGCGCGCGGTCGACGTGCAGCGAGTGATTCTTGCCGGGTACCAGCTCGCCGACCGTGAGGTTCGCGAGCAGGGTCGCGCGCGCGCGGTGGGGTCCGACGCAGTCGACCCGTGCGGCGTCCTCGGCGCGATAGCAGATCAGGTGACGGTCACCGCGCAGCCGGGTCGAGCGGCTCGCGCTGTAGTGGCCGTGTGCGTCGTGCGCGACCAGGCCGACCACACACGCGAGCACGAGGCGCATCCCCGATCGTACGCCGAGCAGACGTCGAAGATTCCCGGCCGTGATGCTACGTTCGCGCGCGATGGCTCGGACGCCCAAGCCCACCTACGATCTCGTGCTGTTGCCTGGAGATGGCATCGGCGTCGAGGTGATCGCGGAAGCACGCGCACTGGTCGAGCTCGTCGGGGAGACGACCGGGATCGGGTTCTCGATCGACGAGATTCCGTGCGGCGGCAAGTTCTTCCTGTCGCATGGTTCGCGCGATTGGCCTGAAGGTGCCGAGGACCGCTGCGCGCGCGCCGACGCGATCCTGCTCGGCGCGGTCGGCTGGAATGGACCCGACAACACCCCGGTCAGCCTGCCGGACGGCAAGATGGCCGGCTGGTCCCCGGTGATCGGCAACCGGATGAAGCTCGATCTCTACGCCAACATCCGCCCGGTCCGCTGCCTGCCCGGCACGCGCCACGGCATCTCGGGGACGTTCCGCCCGGTGTGGACGCCCGAGACCGTCGACATGGTGATCATCCGCGAGAACACGGAGGGCTTGTATTCGGGGATCGCCGAGCGCACGGCCGAGCGAGCCACCGATCTACGCGTGATCACCCGGCGCGCCAGCGAGCGCGTGATCCGCGCTGCCTTCGAGCTGTCACGCCGCCGCGGCAAGGGCGCGCCGAGCGACGGCAAGCTCCGCGTGACCTGCATCGTCAAGCACAACGTGCTCGCTGGCTGCAAGCTGTTCCTCGACGTCTACCGCGAGGTCGCGGCGTCGTATCCTGACGTCGAGCAGGACATCGCGATCGTCGACTCGTTCGCGATGTTCGTGCTGACCCAGCCCGAGCGCTATGACGTGTGCGTCACCACGAATATGTTCGGCGACATCCTCACCGACCTCGCGTCCGTGCTGCAGGGCGGGATGGGCATGGCGGTCGGCTGCAACATCGGCGACGACCACGCGATGTTCGAGCCGATCCACGGGTCCGCGCCACCGCTCGCGGGCAAGGATCGTGCGAATCCGATGGCGATGATGCTCGCGACCGGCGAGGCGATGGCCTGGCTCGGCCACCGGTTCTCCGACGAGCGACTCGCTCGCGCGCGCGATGCGATCGAGCACGCGGTGGCCTCGCTCGTCGAGCTCGGTGAGCCGCTGACCACGGATCTCGGGGGCACCGCCGGCACTCGCGCGGTCGCCGAGGCGGTCCGCGCCGACGTCCGCCGCCGGCTCGCCTGCTAGGTCAGCGCGGCGCCGATCAAGCGGCAGTCCTCGACCAGGATCGGCGACCCGATCCGGCCGCGCATCACCGGCGTCTGCCCGCCGTCGCGATGGAACGCCATCTCCGCGACCGCCTCGTCCTCGATCAGGCCGGTCACGGCGAGCCCGGGCCCATCCGCGATCACGTGCGCGACCTCGAGGTCGCCGGTGACCGCGAGATCATCGGGCACGCCCATCTTCGCGAGCCGCGGATCCCCACGCTTCACCTTCACCCGGCGCGCGAGCACCGCCGCCGAGCTGGTGACGCGCGTGACACCGGTGACCAGCACCGGCGCGCGGCCCTCGACGTCGAGCAGGAATGGCCGCGACTCGGTTCGCCGCAGCAACACGCCGCCCTTGCGATCGCGAACCACCGCGTGCTCGAGCAGGACCGGCGACGAGTCGAGCAACGACTCCACCGTGCCGCGGAACCGGCGCGCCACGCCGTACAGCGTGGTCGACCCCGGCATCGTGACGATCGGTGGCAGCACGATCCCCGCGATCGCCTGGCGCTGGCGCAGCGCGCGAATCTTCTGCATCACGAGCCCGACCAGGCTGCCGAGTGCGAACGGCGCGAGGATCGGCACCGCGAGCGAGCTGCCCGCGAGGAACGCCGCGATCAGGCCCCAGTCGCGCTGATTGAGCAGCCGCATGTCGCGGTAGTACAGGAGCTCGCGCACGAGCTCGACCGGCGCGGTCATCGGTGCTCCACACTCGACGCAACCCGTCGTCGGTGGCTGGAGCAGCCGACACTGCACGCAGCAGAACGTGGCGCTCGGAGCGGAGTCGTTCAATGCGATCAGTCTGACCGCTCGCGGACAGATCGCCCAGTGCCGGGGGTCGGACTCGAACCGACACTCCTGTTACGGAAGGGGCTTTTGAGACCCCCGAGTCTACCGTTTCTCCACCCCGGCAACGAAAACGCGCAGTCGATCGCGAGACCGATGCGCGTGATCGCGTTGCACTCTAGCAGAGTGCGACTTTGTTACATGCCCGAGCCGGCGCCGCCCTCGGGCGTCGCCGAACCATCGCCCGAACCCATGTCGCCCGAGCCCATGTCGCCCGAGCCCATCTCGGCCGAGCCCGAGCCCGACGTGTCGGTGGTGTTCATCGTGTCATTCTTCTTCTTGCCGCCGCACGCCGCGAGGGCAACCACAAACGCAACAATAACGAGCTTCTTCATCGGAATAGTCCTCTCTCTGTGTTTCTGGATCAGTGACTTACGAAACTACTTGGACGGACCCGCGCACGGGTCGGCACCCGCGGCAGGCGCCGCCGGGTCGGCCGGGGTCGCGGGATCCGCAGCGGCCGGGTCCGCAGCCGGGGTAGCCGGGTCGGCGACCGGAGCGGGGCTGGGCGTCGTGGCGCCGTTCTTCTTGCTGCACGCACCGAGCGCAGCGATGGACACGAACGTGAGCAAGAGAGTGAGCTTCTTCATGGGATCCTCGGTTCGGGTTTGACCGCCACGCCGCCACCAGAAACTGATTGAGTCGAGAGCTCGGCGAGCGCCGTCTCGAGCTCCCCCCGCGCGTGCGAATCACCCTTGCGCCCCGCCACCGCCACACCGCGTCGATAGACCTCGGCTGCCTCATCGCCCCGCCCCATCGCCGCCAGGGTTCCGCCGGCCATCAGGTACGTCGCGACGTAGTCAGGAAACTTGTCCATCAGGTCCGCGAAGCACGCCCACGCCTCGGCGAGGTCGCCGCTGCTCTTGTGCTCCATCGCGAGGCCGTACCGCGGAAACGGATCATCCGGCGTGCGGGCGATGAAGCTCTTGAAGGTTGCGACTCTGTCCATGACAAGACGTAGTGACCCGTGACTCAACGCGGCAGGCTGCCGGCCCTTACAGGCGGCCGGAAGAAACCACGTCTGATCTGCAAATGCCAGCCGCGTCAGACGATTTCAGCTTTGTGGGTTCGTGCTACAAAGCTGAGAAGCTTGCCGTGAAACGCACCTTCACAAGGTTCATCGGGATCGATCTAGGCGGCGGCCGGGGCAAGACCACCGCCATCGCGGAGATCCGGAGTGGCGCCGCGGGGGCGGAGGTGTTCGAGGTCGCGACCCGTGCCACCGCGCGCGAGCCGTGGACCGACGACACGTTGACGGCCCGGCTCGCGGTCCCGCAGCCCGATACCGTGATCGCGGTCGATGCGCCGCTGACCCAAGCCGCCTGCAACCGCTGCGAGCGACCGGTGTGCCCCGGGATGGAGGCCTGTGCCGAGCCCGCGGTGGTCTGGCTCCGGACGGTGGGCCGCAACCTCGTTCGCAAGGTCGGCGCCGAAACGGTCAACGGGAGCACGCTCGCGCCGCCTGCCCTGACCGCGCAGGCGCGGCTCGCACCGTACGCTCATCGCGCGACCGACGTCGTGATGACGTACGAGCGCGGGCTGCTCCCGCTGGCCCAGCTTGGCGCCAGCAACGGCGCGATCGCAGCGCGCGCCGGCTACCTGCGCCGCCGGCTCCGCACCGCGGGCTACGTGCTTCACGACAACCTGATCGAGGTCTCGCCCGCGGCGACGATCGCCGCGCTCTGCGGACTGCGCGCATCGCGTGGCTACAAGCGCGACGCCGATCCCTGGCGGACGCGCGCTGATCCTCGAGCGACTCGGCGACCTCCGCTTCGCGCCGCAGAGCCGGATGGCGCGCGAGGACGTGCTGCAGAGCGACCACTGTTTCGATGCCGTGATCGGCGCGTACACCGCGTACCGCTGGGCGACCGAAGGCTGGACCACGCCGGAAGGCTGCTTCGGCGAGGACGGCTGGATCGTCGCGCCGCCCGGCCCGGCGCTACGTTAGCGTCTCGTACGCGGCCGTGACCTCGGCGAACCTGCGCTCGAGCGCGCGGCGCCGGACGATGTCGATCCCGGGCTGGAGATCGGGATGCAGCGAGCGTGCGAGCCGGCGATACGCGCGCTTCACGGTGTCGAGATCGGCGGAGTCCTCGATCCCGAGCAGCTGGAGTGCGGCCTCGCGATGCGGATCGCGCGTGATCGGACGGCGGAACGGCGCGCTGCGCTCGGCGACGATCCCTTCCGCCTCGAGCGCATCGACCGCACGCAGGAAATGGATGAAGGCGAGCAGCCGGAACCGCGGCGTGCGTGCGAGCGGCCAGATCTGATCGAGTCGGCGTGGTGCCTGAAGCGCGGCGAGCATCCGACGATCGGCCTCGTCCACCGGCTCGGGCGCGAGCTCGGATCGGATCGAGAGCCGGACGCCGGCGAGCGACTGGACCAGCGACTCGGCGAGCGTGCCGTCGAGCTGGGCCTCGAGATGGGAGCGCGCCCACCCGGCGAGCGACACGCCATGCGCGGCTCCCGGCGGGTATGCGGCGATCCCGCCCTCGAACACGATGGTCAACTCGGGCTCGGCGACCAGCCGCGCGAGCCGGGCGACGAGCGTCCGCTTTGCGAGCTCGCCGTCGCCGACGACCGCAAGCCCTCGGCGCAGCACGAAGATCTCGGCGCGGTTGGCGTGGGCTGCGATCGTGAGCACGCCGCTCGCGGCATGACGACCGAGTCGGTAGACCAGCCGCACCAGCTCGCCTCGTGCAAGCGTGCGACGCAGCGTCTTCGATCCGAGGTCCCCCACGCAGCCATCATCAGAACGATGGCGGCCGGGGGCAATTTTTCAGCTCACATGAAGCCGGCTTTGCGGCGCTCGACGATGAACTCGGTCACCGTGTTACGGACGTCTTCACGGAACGTAACGAGACCGGCAGCGATCTCGCGCAGTGCGGTGACGGCGGGCTTGTTGTCGCAGTCGACACCCGCAGTTGCACCGCGGGAGAGCTGACGTGCACGCTCTGCAGCGAGCACGACCAGCGCGAACCGATTCGGAACCTTGTCGAGGCAGTCTTCGACGGTAACGCGAGCCATGGACGGCGGAACTTACTCGCTTACCCACGAGAGTCAAGCCAACGAGTGGCGCTTGCCAGCGCCGAGGCAACCCACTAGGCTAGGTTCTGCGGGTCCAGTCCTACCGGCAAGTAGGCGGAACCGCTCTTAACTTATGGCGCTACGTCCTGTCATTTCCACTCCTCCGTCCCGTGGTCCGGTCTCGATCGACCTCGACTGGGACGCGCTCGAGATCGCGGTCGAGCGCAATTCGCCCGATACCGACAGCTATCTCGATCTGACCACCGGTCGGATCCTGACGATCACGACGGGCGATCCCGAGGCGGCGATCAATCGCCAGCAGGTCTCGGACAACATCCGCAACTTCCTCCGTATCGAGCCCGCATCGAGCCGCGAGCAGTACCGCTGGATGGAGCGCTTCGTCGGCAGCGTCGTCGACGAACCGCTGCGCGAGCGACTGATCATCTCGATCGATGGCAAGGGCGCATTTCGCCGGTTCAAGGACGTCCTGCTCGCGTATCCCGCCGAGCGCGAGCGCTGGTTCAGCTACCGCGCGGATCTGCTGCACTGGCACATCCACAACTGGCTGGAGCAGCACGAGATCGCCACGACCAACGAGCCGCCGTGGGGTCAGGTCCAGCCGCCGCAGGAGCTGCCCACCGTCGGGCGGCCGGTGGTTCACGGTACCGAGGCACCGGGCGAGGCGTTGCGCCGCCAGGCTCGCGATCTGATCGAGACCATCCCCGCGATCGAGCTGCCCACCGCGATCGCGTTCCTCGAGTTTCTCAAGCAGCGGACGTCCGAGGTCGCGAGGCCGGCGTACGAGCCCGAGCCCGAGCCCGACCACGATCACGACCTGCACGATCTGCACGACGATCCTTCGTGATCGAGATCGATCCAGCGATCGAGCTGCTCGCGACGCGCATCGTGCAGGAGGCACCGGCGATCGATCGCGCAGTGCTCGGCGATCTGCTCGCGCGACTCGCGGCGATCGAGCTGCCGCTCGCGCGTTCGATCGCTCGGGTCTACGAGCTGACCGCCGAGGCACAGGTCTCGCTCGCGCTGGCGCTGCCGCACCTCGCGATGGCGTGCGCGACGCTGTGCGATCCGCGCTCGACCGAGCGCGAGCTCGCGGCGGCGCAGTACGAGATCGACACGCTGTTGCCGGTGCCGGCCGCGCCGCGCGATCAGGTGCCGGACGTGGCGGTCGGCGAGCTCATCCGCGGGCCGCGACGACGAACTTGAGATAGCTCGACTCGGGGAACGCGGGCACCGTCGGGAAGTCGGGCGGCAGCGATCGACGATCGATGATCTGCAGCCGGGTGTCCGCGCTGGTCGCGCCGTCGGCGAGAGCGAGCTCGAAGTCCGCCGCGCTCATCTTGTGCGTCGACGAGGCCGCGACCAGCAGCCCGCCCGGCACGAGCACGCCGAGGCTCGCGGCGATCAGCTCCGAGTAATCGCGCACCGCACTCCACGGCTTGCCTCCACGTGCCGCCGCGCTGGCGAACGCCGGTGGATCGAGCACGACCATGTCGAACGTCCGCGAACGCTCGACGAACCGCGCGAGCACCTTGAACACGTCGCCGACGATCAGCTCGGGCTTCTCGGGATCGAAACCCGAGGCCGCGAAGTTCTTGCGCGCGCGCTGGTGGGCTTTCGCGGCGACGTCGACCGCACAGACCTCGGCGGCATCACCCGCCTGCGCGTAGACGCTGATCGCGCCAGTGTACGAGAACAGATTCAACACGCGACGGCCGCGGGCCCAGTGCCGAACCGCGCGCCGGCCTTCGCGCAGATCCGAGAACAAGCCGGTCGACAGCGGCGCGGTGAAGTCGACAACGAACTTCAGATCGTCCTCGACGACCTCGAACTCGACTGGCTCGAAGGTGCCGCGCACCAGATGG
>JBBJLY010000173.1:0-18242 GCA_037720695.1 Kofleriaceae bacterium
GCTGGCCGTACGGGTTTGCTTGCTGGAACGGCTGCGACTGCGCGTGACCGGCCATCCGCATACCGGCAGGGGCACCGGCGCGCGGCCGCATCATCGCCATGATGCTGGCGGTGATCACACCGGCGCATCCGTGGACGAAGATGAAGAACGCATAGCCGACGGAGAACATGTCCGTCTTGACCTTCCATTTGAGGATCAGGGCGACGCCCGCGAGGAACGCGACAGACGCGAGGATCATCGCAACCAGCGCGAGGCCGCTACGGCGCGGCTTCATCAGGATGATGCCAGCGATGATCGCGAACACGACGGTCCCGAGCGTGAACAGGCCCGTCACGACCGACAGCACCGACTCGACGTTGGTGTCGAGGTGCTTGAAGATCAGCTCGGAGCGGCACTCTCCGCCACCACAGCTCTCGGATCGAGTGATGCCAATCCCACCGCTGAACTCGCCCCGACTGGTGGTCAACCAGCCGGAGGAGACCAGGGCGAACAGCAGCATCGCCGCACCAACAAACAACAGAATCGACGCGATGGGAGAGGGCTTCACGGGGGCTCCATCTCGACCGTACACGAACCCTTGACCCCAAGTACAAACTCCGGTCGCTGGAATCGGGGTGTGCTATCGCCACGTCATCCGGTTCGCGCTGGGGATCGTCATCGGGCCGGGGCTGTCCGTCGCGATTCTCGCACCGCCGATGCGTGCCGCTTCTGGTCGATGTCAGACAACGAGCCCGGGACGTCGGTTGGCTACCACATCAACTCCGTGACGATCACCCGGTCCAGCGGGCGCCGACGCGATCGATTACCTCGCCTGGCGCGAGCCCGGTCCATGACCCGGCGCGCGCATGCCGCGCTTCCGTAGCAGGGCATCGATCCCTGGCACCTTTCCAAGCACGCGTCGGTACGCGTCGGCCGGCGGCAGCGAGTCACCGGTCGCGAGCACGTGCGCGCGCAGGCGCTCCGCGACCGTGCGGTCGTACGGGCCCGTGCCGGCGAGAAACGCTTCGTAGACCTCGGCCGCGAGCGCGTCGGACCACAGGTAGCTGTAGAACTGCGCGGCGTAGTTCTCGCCGCCGAACAGGAAGCCGGCCTGGACCGCGCCGCCGACGGCCGAGACCTCGGGAGGCGCGTGCACCGCGGCCGCGATCGCGCGCTCGAGTGCGCCAAAGTCCGGCGGCACGGGCAGCGTGTGCAGATCGAGATCGAGGACCGAGGTCTGCAACATCGCCATCGTGCGGATGCCCTCCGCGAAGTTGCGGGCGCGCTCGATTCGCTCGACCAGCGCGGCGGGCATCGGCTGAGCGGTGGTGTCGTGGCGCGTGAAGCGCGCGATCACCTCGGGCGTCGCGAGGTAGCGCTCGAACCACTGACTCGCCATCTCGAGCGTGTCGCCGGGAACGTTGATGCCCGCGAGGCTCGGATATGTGGGAACAGGCCGACCGCCTCGAACCACGTCAGGTGACCGTGCGGCAGGTTGTAGTGCACGCTGGCGACCGGCACGCGACCAGGAACCACGCGCTGCTGATCGCGGAGCCCGAGCGCCCACGCGCCGCCGTCCTTGCCGGGTCGCGGATGCGGATCGAACACCAGCACGCCGATCCGTTTGCCCGCCTTGTCGTCGACCGACCACATCGTGACGTCCTTGCTCGGCACGGGCGCGTCGGGCAGCGCGGTCAACGTCAGCTCGAACAGCTGGCCCGCGACCCAGAACGCAGCATCACGCACGCGATCGAGCTCGAGGTACGCCGCGATCTCGGCCTCGTCGAGCTCGTACTGCGAGATCCGGACGCGCTCCTCGTAGTAGCGGAGGTCCCACGGCTGCAGCGCGAAGCGAGGCGCGTGCGCGGCATCCTGCAGCTTGTCGGCCGCGTGCTGGAGGATCGCGATCTCGGCCCGGGCCTGCTCGCTGGCGGGCCCCGCGAGGGTCATCAACCAGTCGCGCGCCTGGGGCGCGGCCAGCATCGAGCGCTCGGTCTTCCACCCGGCGTAGCTCGCTTTACCGACGAGCCGCGCGCGCTCGCCGCGCAAGCGAAGCACCTCCTTGACGATCGCGGTGTTGTCGTGAGGCGGCCGATCCGCACGATGCTTCGACGCCTGCCACACGCGCTCGCGCAGATCGCGGCGAGGCGATGCCGCGAGGAACGCCTGGATCGCGTTGTACTGGTTGGTGATGACCCAGGCACCGGTCAGCGAGCGCGCGGTCGCGGCGGCGGCCAGGTCCGCACGCAGTGGCGCCGGCAGCCCGACGAGATCCGCCTGGTCGCGCAGCACCACCGCCGTCGCAGCGCTGCCTGCGGCGAGCTGCTGGTTGAACCGTGCGTAGAGCTCCTCGATCCGCGCATCGAGCTCGATCACGCGCGCCCGCGCGCTCGCCGGCAGCCGTGCGGCCGCGAACCGATCGTACACGAGCTCGGTCAACCGCCGCTGCTCCGTCGTCGTGTTGCCGCGCGCGCGCCACACGGTCTCGACCCGGCGCGCGAGCTTCGGATCTTGCACGATCTCGGCCGCGAACGCGGCGAGCTTCGGCCCGAGCGCCTCCTCTACCGCATCGTACGCGTCGTCGCGAAACGCGCGACCCCAGAGGTCGAACAGGGCGCGCAGATCCGACAGCGCGAGCCCGGAGCGCTCCAGCGCCGCGATCGTGTTGTCGAACGTGGCGGGTGCGGGCTGGGTCGCGATCTCCGCGAGCTCGTCACGCTTGCGCTGCATCGCCCACGCAAACGCCGGCCCGAAGTCCGCGGCCCGCACGCGATCGAGCGGCGGCAGCCCGCCGGGCCAGTCGACGAGCGCCGGCACGATCACAGCAGGGGAGGGACGCGGGGCATCCGGCGCTGCGCACCCCACGAGCGAGAGGACCGCAAAGGCGAGTGCAGCGTGGCGGGTAGGCATCGGGCTCACCCCCGGTGCCGCGAGCCGCCATGAACCTGACAACAATTGTGACCTCCGCTGCCCCCCCCGGCCAGACGGCCTCGGGGCTATCCGGTCAAATCGTCGGGCTACCGGCCGCACTGCGCGGCGGCCCGGCGCGCGACCGCCGCCGAGCGGTCCTCCGAACGCGCGAGCGCGGCGAGCTTGGCCTTGGCCGACGCGGGACAGGCGCGACCGAGCGCACCGAGGGCGAGCGCGGCAGACGACACGAGCTCGGGGAACGCGGCGTCGTCGAGCGCATCGGCCAGCACAGCCGCGGCACCTGGCGGATTCATCAGGCCGAGCACGGCGGCGGCATGTTGCGCGAGCTCGAGCGCCTCTGCGCTGGCCAGCGACTCGCCGCGCCAGCGCGCGTAGAGGGCGACCAGCGTGGCAGCGAGTGGCTTGTCCCCGAGCGCGACCACGAGGTCGATCGCGCGCCCGCGGATCGTCGGCGGCGCCTTCGGATCGCTCCACGTGCGGACAAGCAGATCCCGAACGCCGGTCGCGTTGCACTGCACGAGCGCGGTCAGCGAGTCGCCGCGCACGTCGAGGTTGTGATCCGCCGCGACCGCGTCGATCAACGCGCGGGCGGGCAGGGCGCGCTGGCAACGTCCGCCCAGTGCGGAGGCGGCGCGGCGCCGGATCTCGGGCCAGTGATCCTTTGCCAGCCGGTTGCTCAGCAGGCGATCGATCGCCGCCGTGTCGCTGGCATCGGTCTCGGCGGACGCGAGCGCCGAGATCGCGGCGAGCCGCACGCCGGGGTCGTAGTCGCGTGCGAAGCCGAGCGCGATCCGCGTCGCGTCGGGGCGCGGCGATGCGGCGAGCGAACCGATCGCGACCTGGCGCAGCGCGGAGCTGTCGGCCCCGCGGGGCAGGCCGCGCAGGAACCCGTCGAGCGCCGCGAGCGCCACCGCATCGCCGTATGCGGCGATGCCATCGACCAACCGGTACCGGCGCTCGTAATCGGCGACCTCGACGAGCGCGGCCCGCATGGCATCGACCAGCTCGCCGCGCTCCGCCGTGGCATGGCGGGCATGCCGGGTCGCCGCGCGCCACAGATCTCCAGCGCGGGCCGCCGTGGGCGCGGCCTTCGCCGCGACAGCGAGGTTCGCGGCCGGCGCGAGCGCGAGGCGCTCGATCACCGCGTGGCGCAGCTCGCGCGGACCCGCGCCGGCGAGCTCGATCAGCGCGGGCAAGCCGATCGCGTTCGGAGCCAGCTGAGAGGCCGCGGCGATCCGGACCTCGACCGCGAGCGCCGACTTGCCGGCGAGATCGCGCAGCGCTTCGATCTGTCCGTTGCTCGCGAGTGCGGCGATCACGTCCAGCAGATCCTGGCCGCGGACCCAGCCATCGCTCGCCGCGCGGACCAGGCTCGCGACCGCCGCCGGATCCTTGATCCGGACCAGCGCGCCGATCAGCCGGCGGCGTGCTCCGGCGTCGCGGGTCCGGCCGATCTCGACGTCGATCGCCGCCGCCGCCGCGGCACCACGCTTCGCGAGTGCGGTCGCGGCGCCGGTGGTATCGCCCTTGCCCTCGGCCACCACGCGCGCGAGGAGCGCCTCGCCGCCACCCGTGCGTTCGCCCTCGGCGAACACCTCGAGCTCGGCGATCGCGGTCTGGCCGTTCGCGCGGCCGTGGGCACTCTCGAGGATCACCGTCGTGCAGCCGGCGATCGGTTGCGGCAGGTCGGCGACATACGCGCTGCCGGCTGGATCGCCAACGCCGTCGGGGAGCTCGACGCGGATCGCGCCCTGCGCACCGACGACGACGAGCGCACGCGGGCGGTTGAAGGTGCGGGCGGCCGGGACGATGCGCAGCTGCTGGGCTCGCGCGTTCGCGACCCGCGGCTGGAACGTGAAGAACTGACCTTCGCCGGCGGATGCCAGCTCCTCGCGCCACTGGGTGTCGAGGCGACCGTCGTCGAGCTCGCGCCGTCGCGAGGCCACCCGCATCGACCGCACCTGGTTGATGCGAAGCCGCGCGCCCTGATACACGAGCGGCGTGCTCGCGGCGCCACTGTCGAGCCGCGCCGGGACGGTGGCGAGTTCGGCGGCGCGTCGAGCGGCAGCTTGTCGAGCTTTCTCCAGGTCCGCCGTCGAGCCGCTCGGCGAACAGGTACGCCGGCTTGCCGTCGCAGCGACGCACGTCGGCGCGCGCGTGAAACCGCACGACGCCGGTCGGACCGGCATTCACCTCGACGCTGTACTCGCGATCGAGGCCCACGCCGCCGATCGCAAATCGCGCGACCTCGCGCCATGCGCGCCCCTTGTCGAGCACGATCGCCTCGCGCCCGCTCGCGGTGGTGACGTCGAGCACGAGGTGCAGCGAACTGGCGTGACGCGCCAGCGCGAGCGTCGCCCGCGTGATCGGCTGCGTCGCGAGCTTCACCTGTGCGCCGCCGATCCGGAGCTGGCCGTCGGCCGCGAGCTCGATCGCGTCGGGCTTGCGATCGCCGTCGATATCGTCGGCCAGGGTCGCGATCGGTGCGGCGACCGCGGGTGCGGACAGCAGCGCGACGACGACGAACGCCCTCACGACCACGCCGCCGCGATCGGCGTCGAGAACCGGAGGGCGGGCTGGTGGACGTCAGTTGCCATCGCGGTGATGCTAGCGTCGCGGACGCGGGAGGACCATGCAGCTGCTCGTCAACCTCGATGTCGATGACCTCGCGCGCGCGGAGCGCTTCTACACCCAGGGGCTCGGCCTGACGGTCGGCCGGCGGCTCGGCGCGATCGGGATCGAGCTGCTCGGAGGCGGCGCACCGATCTACCTGCTCGAGAAGGCCGCTGGCACCCAGCACGGCGAGCGCCACTACGGGCGTCACTGGACCCCGGTGCACCTCGACTTCGTGGTCGATGACCTGCCGGCCGCCCGCGATCGCTGCGTCGCCGCGGGGGCGATCCTCGAGGCCGACCTCGCCGACCACGCCTGGGGCAGCATCGCCCGGTTTGCCGACCCGTTCGGCCATGGATTCTGCCTGGTTCGGTTCACCGCGGCGGGCTACGACGTGATCGCGACCTGACGCTCGAGATTCGTGGTCTCGTCCGCGCGGATCGGGTGGTACGGTTTCGGGATGCGATGGACCGATCTGATGTTCGTGGCGGTGACGCTGGGATCATGCGGTGGTCCCATCCTGCGCAACGCGCCGCAGCCCAACACTGCCAAGGTCGCCGGTGTGGCCGCGGCCGCCGCGGCCGCCGTGACGCTCGCAGATCCCAACGCCGCGCAGCGCAACGTCGAGGCCAACAAGGTCCCCGACGAGAAGAAGCCGCAGAAGTCGGGCCCCAGCGTCCCGGCCGACGTGCTCGATCGGCTCGAGTCGAATGGCTCGGGGAGCCAGGCGGCCCCGGTGACGCCCGCACCGCCACCGCCCGCGCCCGAGTCACCACCGGACCTGTCCGGTGTCCGCCCGCTGCGCAAGTAGATCGCGAGTCTGCTAGCGTCGCGCGATGTTCGCGCCGTCGGACTATCGCTTCGAGCTACCACCCGAGCTGATCGCGCAAGATCCTGCCGCGGAGCGCGATGGATCGCGCCTGCTGCACGTCGCGACCGACGGCTCGCTCGAGGATCTGGTGTTTCCCGCGATCGTCGAGCTGCTGCCGGATGCCGCGATCCTGATCGCGAATGACACCCGTGTGATCCCGGCGCGCGTGCTCGCCCGCAAGGCGACCGGCGGTCAGGTCGAGGTACTGTTCCTCGAGCCCGAGCCGACGACCCCGGCACCCGCGGGGTATGGCGCCTGGCGCTGCCTCGCGAAGGCCCGGAGCGCGCTCCGCCCGGGGCAGTCCGTGTTCGCGGGCGAGGTCGAGCTGCCGATCCTGACCGAGCGCGCGGCAGATGGCTCGCTGGCAGTGGGCGCGCCGGGCGACGGGCTCGCGTTCCTCGACGCGCACGGCCACATCCCGTTGCCGCACTACATCGCGCGCGCGGATGCCGCCCACGATCGCGAGCGCTATCAGACGATGTTCGCGCGCGAGCCCGGTGCGGTCGCCGCAGCGACGGCCGGCCTCCACATGACCCCGGCGATCGCGGCGGCGCTCGCGGTGCGCGGCATCACGCTCGCGACCGTCACGCTGCACGTCGGCCTCGGCACGTTCCTGCCGATCCGGGTCGACGACGTGCCGCGCATCGCATGCACCGCGAGCGCTACTCGATCCCGGCGGCGACCGCCGCGCTGGTCGCCGGGGGCCGCCCCGTGGTCGCACTCGGGACCACCGCCTTGCGGGCGCTCGAGTCTGCGGCCACCGGTCCGCACGCGCTCGCCGTCGGGCCGGGCGCAACCGAGCTGTTCGTCCATCCCGGCTCGGGTCACGTGTTCCGGATCGTCGACCACCTGATCACGAACTTTCACCTCCCCGAGTCGACACTGTTGATGCTGGTCAGCGCGTTCGCCGGGACCGAGCGGGTCCTCGCGGCGTATCGCCACGCGGTCGCGCGCCGCTATCGATTCTTCAGCTACGGCGACGCGATGCTGCTTCACCGGGCCGCGAGCCAGGCCAGTAGCCGAGTATAGTCGCCGGCCCGATGCGCTATGACCTGCCGACCCCGGGCTTCGCGTTCGAGCTGCTCGCGACGCTCGGCCACGCGCGCGCCGGCATCCTTCACACGCCGCGCGGCGCGATCGAGACGCCGGTGTTCATGCCGGTCGGCACGGCCGGCACGGTCAAGGCGATGACCGCCGACGAGCTCCGCGCCGAGCCGATCGACGCGAAGATCATCCTGGGAAACACCTACCACCTGTATCTTCGGCCAGGTCTCGAGGTGATGGCCGCCGCCGGTGGGCTGCACAAGCTCGCGGCGTGGGACCGGCCGATCCTCACCGATTCAGGGGGGTTCCAGGTGTTCTCGCTCGCCGCGATCAACGAGATCGACGACGAGGGTGTGACGTTCAGGTCGCACATCGACGGGTCGAAGCACCGGTTGACACCCGAGGTCTCGATGCACATCCAGGAGACTCTCGGATCTGACATCGCGATGTGCTTCGATCAATGCCCGCCCGGCGACGCCCCCGAAGCCGTGCAGGAAGTCGCGCTCGCACGCACGACCGCGTGGGCCAGGCGGTGTCGCGAGGCGCCGCGTGCGCCCGGGCAGGCGCTGTTCGGCATCGTCCAGGGTGGGACGGACGTCGAGCGGCGGCGCCGGCACGCCGCGGAGATCACGGCGCTCGACTTCGATGGCCACGCCCTCGGCGGACTGGCCGTTGGGGAGAGCCTCGACGAGACCTATCGCGTGCTCGATGCGGTCGCCCACGAGCTCCCGGCGGAGCGCCCGCGCTACCTGATGGGCGTCGGGACGCCGACCGACCTCGAGCGGGGAATCGCGGCCGGCATCGACATGTTCGACTGTGTCATGCCGACCCGCAACGCTCGGAACGGCTACCTGTTCTCCAGCACGGGCCGGGTCAACATCCCCAACGCCGCGAATCGGATGGACTTCGGGCCGGTCGACCCCGAGTGTCCGTGCTCGACCTGTCGCACCCACTCACGCGCGTACCTGCGACATCTTTACCAGGCAAAAGAGATCCTCTATGCCCGGCTCGCAACCCTGCACAACCTCACGTTCTACGCACGCCACGTCCGGCGGATCCGGACCCGCATCCTCGACGAGGGCGTGCGTGCTTGACCCGTTCTCCCGCGGATGCTACGCAACCGCTGTTTTTTCAAATGCCTAGCCCGGCCCGGGCGATCTCAGTGACCGGCTTGGAGTGTGACTCATGGGTGCAATGCAACCGATCGTAATGATGCTGGTGATGTTCGGCATCTTCTACTTCATCCTGATCCGTCCCCAGGTGAGGAAGCAGAAGGAGCACGCGTCCATGCTGGGCAAGCTTGGCAAGGGTGACGAGGTCATCACGCGTGGCGGGCTGATCGGCAAGATCACCGGGGTGTCGGATGACGGCGTGCTCGTGGTCGAGCTCCAGGAAAAGGTTCGTGTTCGCATTCCGCGCGCGTATGTCGAGAGTCGGTGGGAAGGCAAAGTCCCCGAGTCCGCTTCCAAGGCTGCCTAGCTCCATCGCGTTTTCTCGAACGTAGTCTCGAACGAGGTCATCATGGACCGTAGTCTGAAGTGGAGGACGCTGGCGCTGCTCGTCGCGATCCTCACGTGTGTGGGTGTCTTGTTGCCGACGTTCGTCGGCGGCCAGGTCTTCCCGAGCTGGATGCCGGGTCTGTTCCGCAAGGAGATCAACTTCGGGTTGGATCTCCAGGGCGGTCTCCACATCGTCTACAGCATCGACCTCGATACGGCGGTCGTCGACAAGGCGGGAGAGATCAAGCGCGATCTCGAGACCCGGTTCCACGAGGAGCCGAAGGTCGACGCCGAGGTCAGGACGCCCTTGCGCGTCACCGGTGGCGTCACCGTGGTGCCGAAGGACGCCAACAAGCGCGGAGAGATCGAAGCCGCGATCCGGGCGGACTACGCGGACATCATCGAGTCGCGTGCGTGCGAGCCCACCGATCCTCCCAACTCGATCTGCATCAAGGTCTCGACGAAGTACGCGGAGGACATCAAGAAGTCCGCGCTGTCGAATGCCGTGACCACGATCCGCGAGCGGATCGACGAGAAGGGCATCGCGGAGCCGAGCGTGGTGGAGAAGGACGATCAGATCATCGTCGAGCTCCCTGGCCTCGATAGCCAGTCCACGCAGTCGACCAAGGACGTCATCAAGCGCACCGCGAAGCTCGAGTTCAAGATCGTCGACAACTTCTCGCCGCAGATGGCCAAGATCTATGCGAAGGCTGCGCCTGACGACGAGAACAAGGCGACCGACCCGCGCGCCCGCGAGCTCGGCATCTACGCCGTGATCGACGACTGGGTCCCCGACGAGGGCGAGCGCCAGCAGGACTACTACCTGTTCGCGCGCGACCGCAAGGAGTGGGTCGGGCTCGACCGCGCCGAGGCCATCGGCTGCAAGCAGCGCAACGACGAGACCGAGGTCCGCGACGGCAAGGTCTACTGCGACATCAAGGGCTGGCACGTTATCGACCAGTGGCTGTCCGAGATCGGGACCGCGGATCCAAGCCTCGCCGTACCCGACGACCGCGAGGTCTCGTACGAGCTCGTGGAGCCATCCAAGGAGGCCGAGGGCATGTGGCGCGAGCCGCACTGGCGCTCGTACTACCTCGACCGCGCAGTCGAGCTGACCGGCACGTCGATCAAGGACGCGCGCGCGAGCTACGATCCCAACACCAACCGGCCGATCGTCCTCATCGACTTCAACCGCTACGGGTCGCGCATGTTCGGCGACCTGACGGCGAAGATCATCGGCAAGAAGCTCGCGGCCATCCTCGACAAGAAGGTCAAGAGCGCCCCGATCATCAACACGGCGATCCGCGGTGGCAGCGCCTCGATCACGATGGGTGGCGGCAACGACGCCCAGCGCCAGCAGGGTGAGGCTGACGAGCTCGTCAACGTGCTGCGCACCGGCTCGCTGCCTGCGCCGCTGCGCGAGGATTCGTCGTCCGAGGTCGGGCCGACGCTCGGCCGCGACGCGATCGACAAGACCAAGGTCTCGTTCGCGCTCGGCATCCTGCTCGTCATCATCATCATGGTCGGCATCTACCGCTGGTCCGGCTGGATCTCGGTGTTCGCGATCGTGTTCCACAACCTCCTGACGCTGGCCGTGATGACGGTGTTCGGAGCAACCCTCACCTTGCCCGGCATCGCTGCGATCGTGCTGTCGGTCGGCATGTGTGTCGACGGCAACATCCTGATCTACGAACGCATCCGCGACGAGCTGCTGCTCGGCAAGAGCGTACGCGGCGCGGTTGACCTCGGGTTCACTCGTGCGTTCTCCGCAATTCTCGATGGCCAGCTGACCACCGCGGCCGCCGGCTGGGTGCTCCTGCAGTATGGCTCGGGCCCGATCCGCGGGTTCGCCGTGCTGTTGCTCGTCGGCGTGTTCACCACTTTGTTCACCAATATCTGGGTCACCCGCATCCTCTTCGACTGGTACATCGCCAAGAAGAAGGGGCAGTCGGGGACCATCTCGATCTGAGGCGGCCATGAGCGAGCACAAGTTTCGATATCTGCTGCCGCCTGGAAACAACTTCCAGTTCGTCCGCAAGTTCCGCACGTGGATGGTCCTGTCGGTGCTCTTGATGGCCGGCGCGATCGGCGTGCTGTTCGTCAACAAGTCGATGCGCGGCGACTACATGAACTGGACGATCGACTTCAAGGGTGGGACCGAGCTCACCTTCGCGTTCAAGCAAGCGGGTACCTACGTCAAGGCAGACCCGGCGAAGATCCGCGCCGCGCTCGACCACAGCGGCGAGCAGCACATCGAGGTCTCCGAGATCTCGTGGGCAGACGCCCAGGACGGCAAGGAGATCACCGTCAACGGCACGATCGTCCGCACCACCCGGTTCTCGGCGCTCACGCCGGCGGTCCAGGAGCAGGCGCAGGAGGCGTTCCTGAAGGCGTTCGCGGACCGCGGGATCTCCCGCGCGACGTGGTCGGGCGGCGATCGCTTCAACGTCCGCAGCACGCAGCCGATCAAGAACCTGATCGACGACCCGAGCGAGGATCAAAAGGCGCAGTCGGTCGACGAGGCCCGCAAGGTGTTCTCCACCATCCTGACCGCGAGCGACGCGAAGGGAGGCCAGGGCACCCCGCTCGAGGTCAAGGCGTGGTCGCGCGACGAGGCCCGGCAGTACCTCCAGATGGACAGCGGGACCAAGGAGTACGTCCAGTGGTTCGCGATCCGCGGCATCGATCGGCAGTTCGAGCTGATCATGGAGCGCGGGCTCAACCCCGCGAGCTGCGCCGCTGATATCAGCGCAGCAGGTTGCATCGACGTCGTTGCGGTCCAGAGCTACGGCGTCGGTGCGAAGGCCGGCGACAAGCTACGCAACGATGCGGCGAAGGCGATCGTCTACGCGATCTTCCTCATCATGCTGTACCTCGCGTTCCGGTTCGACGTTCGCTACGCGCCCGGCGCGGCGTTCGCCACGATCCACGACGCGATCATGGTGATCGGCGTGTTCGCGGTGACCTGGACGGAGGTCTCGCTGACCTCGGTCGCCGGTCTGCTCACGGTGATGGGATTCTCCGTCAACGACACCGTGATCGTGTTCGACCGGATTCGCGAGAATCAGGCGAAGATGAAGGACAAGAAGCTCGAGCGCATCATCGACATCTCGCTCAACGAGATGCTGGTGCGGACGATCCTGACGTCGGCGACGGTGTTCGCGACGACGCTCATCATGAACATCTTCGGTGATGGCCTGGTGAAGAACTTCGCGTTCGCGATGAACGTCGGCGTGATCGTCGGTGCGTACTCGTCGATCTTCCTCGCGATCCCGGTGTTCATGTGGATCTCGAAGAGGTGGTACTCCGGTCCGGCACCGGCGCGCCGCCGCGGCATGTCGGCCACGCCATCGGCGTCGGCGCCCGCCGAGCCCACCGAGCCCATCGAGCCCGCGGCACCTGCTGCCGGCGACGACGAGTAGACGAGAACGATCCCGGGATCACTCGGGATTTGTCAGACCCGGGCATTAGCGTGCGCGGGTGCTGCTCCGGCTCCGCCCCGTCGACGATCGGATCGTCAATCGCCTCGCGGCGTCGATGCGGGTTCGTCCCGCCACCGCGCGCTGCCTGGTGGCGCGCGGCATCCTCGAGCCCACCCACGCGCAAGGCTTCATCGACCCGCGGCTCGCCGCGCTTCGTCCGCCAACCGGACTGGCCGGGCTACCCCGCGCAGTCGGCCGGATCGCGGACGCGATCATCGCGCACGAGCGGATCGGTGTGTTCGGAGACTACGACGTCGATGGCGTCAGCTCGACGGCGCTCCTGACCTCATTCCTCCGCGCGGTCGGCGGCACGGTGGAGGTCGCGGTGGCCAAGCGTGACGCCGGCTACGGCTTCAACGTCAGCCGCCGCGGACTTCGCGGCGCGTGGCTGCACGTTGATCGTCACGGGGGACTGCGGGACCAGCGACCACGACTCGATCGCTGTCGCGGCGGCCGCGGGCATCGAGGTCATCGTCGTCGATCACCACACCGTGCCCGCACCCTCCGAGTCCGGCGAGGTCCTTCATCCATCGCTCGCGCTGGTCAATCCGTTCCGCGCCGACTCGACGTTTCCGTTCCGCGGCATGGCCTCGGTTGGCCTCATGTTCTACGTCGCCGCGGCGGTCCGGACCGAGTTGCGCGAGCGCGGCCACTTCCGCTCCGCTGCGGAGCCGGACGTCCGGGAGCTACTGGATCTGGTCGCGCTCGGCACGATCGCGGATCTCGTGCCGCTGACCGCCGAGAACCGCATCCTGACCTCGCTCGGGCTCCGCCGCCTGCAGAGCCGTGCGCGCCCGGGCGTCGCCGCATTGCTCGCCGCGGCTGGCGTCAGCTTCGATCGCCCGGTCGATGCCGCCACGGTCGCGTGGAAGCTCGCCCCCCGGATCAACGCGCCGGGCCGTCTCGGCGCTGCAGAGCCGTCGCTCGCGCTGCTACTCTCCGATGAGGACAGTGCGCCCGCGCGAGCCCAGGCGCTCGAGGACGCCAACCACGAGCGACGGGCGATCCAGGAGCGCGTCGTCGCAGAGGCGATCGAGCGGGTAGGCGAGGGCGATCCAGGCCCGGCGATCGTGATCGCTGGCGAGGGCTGGCCGGCCGGCGTGGTCGGCATCGTCGCGGCCAAGCTCGTCGATCGTTACCAGCGTCCCGCGTTCGTCATCGGCATCGATCCCGAGACCGGGATCGGTCGCGGCTCGGCCCGCACCTGTGGCGGCGTCGATCTCTACCGCGCGTTGTCCGCCGCCGCTGCGGACTCGGGCTGCATGGGCCGGTTCGGCGGTCACGCTGCCGCGGCCGGCTTCACGATCCAGCGCGAGGCGCTGGGCGCGATCAGCGAGGCCATCTCCTCTGCGTGCGGCAAGCTCGCCCAGGGCTCCGGCCCCGTGATCGCCGGGCGCGAGATCGATGCCGAGGTCCCGCTGGCCGAGGTCGACGAGCGTCTGGCCCAGGAGCTCGCCGGGCTCGGACCGTTTGGCCAGCACAACCCGTCCCCCGTGCTGGTCACCCGCCATGCACGCGTCACCGCGGCCCGCCGGGTCGGCGATGGTTCCCACCTGAAGCTCACGCTCGAGGACGAGCGCTCGTCCGCAACCCGCAGCGCCATCGGCTTCAAGCTCGGCGATCGTCCGGTCGAGGTCGGCTGCCACGTCGATCTCGCGTTTCTCCCGACGATCTCGATCTTCCAGGGCCGCCGCAGCGCCGAGATGGAGCTGGTCGATCTCGCGCTCTGCGGCCCGTAGATCTGCGGATAGATCCGGTCACCGGTCCGTGGACCGAGCTGGCGGCCTCTCGTGCGATACCTCGGGCGTGACGAAGCTCGCCCCGATCCTGCTCGTGCTCGCGGGTGCGTGCTCGTCCTCGGGTGACGCGGGCAACCCGGACGCGCCCGCCGGTGACGCCGACCCGGGCATCTGCACCACGCGCATCAGCTACGGCACCCGGTGGATCGGGCCGGACATGCACCCGGGGTTCGACGAGGTCGACGGGATCGTCACGTGGGACGGCGCCTGCGCCACGGACGGCGACAATTCCTACGCCGGGCTGTCGAACGGTTTCCAGCCCTACTTCGAGGGGCCGAGCGGCTGCGAGATCGCGCTCGACTACACCGCCGCGTGCGAGCTGCCAACCGCGTGCGAGACCCGCGTCAACTACGGACCCGCGTGGAACCGACCGGCCGACCACCCGGCGCAGTACGACGACATCCCCGGCCGGGTCTACTGGGACGGCGCCTGCCGTGCGGCAGGTGCGGACTCCGCTGCCACGCTGTCGAACGGGTTCGCGCCGCACTTCGCGGGCCGCGGCACGTGCTCGCTATCGGTGCGCTGGCAGGGATGCGGGGGCCTCTACGCAAACCCCGTGGTCGGAACCAACTGCCCGGATCCCGGCGTCGTGCGCGACGGCGATCGCTACGTGATGTCGTGCACCTCGGGCGGTGCGAACAACGCGTTTCCGCTCTACACGTCGACGGATCTGGTGTCGTGGACGCGTGCGGGACACATCCTCCCGGCCGCCGCACGCCCGGCGTGGGCCACCGGTGACTTCTGGGCTCCCGAGCTCGTCCAGGTCGGTTCGTCGTGGCTCGCCTACTTCTCCGCGCGCCACACCAGCGGGCGCCTCGTGATCGGTGCGGCGTATGCCGATTCCGCCCTCGGCCCGTACACCGCACTGCCGGCGCCGCTCGTCGAGGACGCGGATGTCGGCCTGATCGATGCGCACGCGTTTGTCGCGTCAGGCACCGCGTACCTGCTGTGGGAAGGAGGACGGCAATGCGACGGATGCGGCGACGCCGATCCGCGGACGGACACTCGCGGCCGACGGCCGCTCGCTCGTCGGTGCGCGGGCGACCCTGATCACGAACGACCGGACGTGGGAGGACAACCTCGTCGAGGCGCCGTTCGTCGTCGAGCGTGCCGGCATGTTCCACCTGTTCTACTCGGGCAATGCCTATTTCGACGGCCGCTACGCGGTCGGCGTGGCGCGGGCGAGCTCGCCGCTCGGCCCGTACACGAAGACGCCTGATCCGATCGTGACCACACGCGCGCCGTGGGTCGGACCCGGCCACAACTCCGTCGTCGTCGGCCCCGGGGGCGACGACTACCTGGTCTATCACGCGTGGCGTGAGGGCCAGGTCAACGGCCCGGGCGACGGCGCATGGTGCTCGTCGATCGGATCGAGTGGCGCGAGGGCAGCCCGTCGTACGGCGCGCCGAGCGATCGCACGCGGCCGCTTCCGTAGCTATCGCGACGCGATCTTGTAGTGCTCGACCCGGTCGTCGAACGCCTCCAGCATCGCCTCGGCCTCGGGCTCGACGACCGCGCGGTCGACGTCGGGCGCGAACCGAGCGATTGCTTCGAGCGACTCCCAGAACGTGAGCACGGTGATGTCGACACCGCCCGCATTGTCCCGCAGCAGGACGAGCGCGCCCTCGAAGCCCGCGATCTTCGCGAGCTCGGGTCGCAAGCGCTCGAAGTGCGCGACGTAACGGGGTGCATCGACGACGCTCGCGTGGGCCCGCCAGCTCCGGGCGATCGATCCAGTCATCGCCCGAGCCTACCGCGCGCCGCGACCGACATCAGCTTGTCACGCCGTGACACGAATGCGCCAAAACCGGACGAAACTGCGACGTGTCGGCGGGATGATCGTGACGCAGCCGCACGGTTGCGATGGATCGCGCACGAGGTGCTGCGCGCCCTGCGATCAGGGGCTTCATCGCGTCGGGCATCGAATACGATGTGATGCATGGATGCGACGCGCGTCAGTTCCGAGCGCCAGGTCGAGACCGAACAGCAAGCAGGATCGGCCGTCGAGCAGGGCGCTGACACCGGCGCCGCGCTGGTGCGCCAGATCGTGCGGACGTACGGCGCGGATCCCGCGGGGATCGCGACGGGACTGAATGCGAGCGGTCGCACCAATGATCACGATGTGTGGATCGCCTTGCAGCGCAGTGTCGGCAACGCCGTCACGTTGCAGGTCCGCCAGCTCGTCGAGGGCAACGGTGCCGTGGTCGAAGGCGGCGTGGCGTCCGAGATCGGAGCCCCGCCGCCGACCGCGTCGCCAGCACACGAAGCAGCGGGCGCGACCGCGGTCGGTGTCGAACAAGCCGCGATCCCGCCGGCGCCACGCGAACGTGTGGTCCACGGCGTGCGCATCGTGTCGTCTCCGGGCGTGCGACCCGATGCGGTCGACGCCTGCGCCACGTTCATTACGCAGCTGGTCGGCGACAACGAGCACGCGCAGCAGAAGTTCCAGAATCAGCGCGTCGCGATCGTGATCATTCCGGCCGCCACCCGGATGACCGACCTGCCCCAGTTCGCGCGGCTGCGCGGTCAGCAGACCTTCGACGGTCGGACGTGGGATGAGGTCCGCGGATCCGGCGGCATGCGCGCACCCGACGGGAGCTGGGTGGTCGGCGTGTCCGAGGAGAATCTGGTGGAGGTCAAGACCGCGATCGGCGGCACGTACGGCGAGTTCGGGCTCGGGATGCACGAGATGGCGCACACGCTCCAGACGATGGGGCTCACGCGAAAGCAGCAGAGCCGGCTCGACCGGCTTTACAGTGATCATCGGCAGCGGGATCCGGCCAACGCTGCGCGGACGTGGACGGACAACTACGCCGCCGAAAATACGCAGGAGTACTTCGCCCAGTCGACGAACTGTTTCTTCGGCACGAACAGCTTGCCGGGCAACGCGAACGGCCGCGACTGGCTCGCCGCCAACGATCGCCCGATGTTCGACTTCCTCGTCGAGCTCTACGAGCGCAACATCGATCGCCGGGGCCGCGTGCGCGAACAGGGTCACGAGGAGGCGGCGTGAAGTGCATCGCGCTCGTCGGCGCGATCGTCGCCGCGCTCGGTGCGCTCGGCACCTGGGGCTGCGGGGAGCGCGGGCATCGCGTGCAGACTCCCGCTGATCCTGTCCCGACCGGCCCGTCAACCGTCACACCATCACAAGCCCCACCGCATGCAGCCATGACCGAGCCTCCACCGCCACCCGCAGACCATCCGGTACCACCCGCCGCGGAGCGACGCTTTCGGGTGTTCGACGGCTCGACCCTGATCCTCGAGCTCTCCGATCGTCCCGGGCCGATCCGCAGCACGGCCCACGGAGGGGCCCCCGCGCGCCATCGCTTTCTCTCGGGCAGCGCACGCAGCGCCGCCCACGAGGATCGGCTGCGCACGTTGCTGGTTGCGGCCAGCACCTTCGACGAGTTTGTCGCGTCGCTCTCGCGGGCAGGGTTCAGGCTTGAACCCGTCGCTCCGTGACCTCCGGCCAGACGGCCTCGGGCGATGCGGTCAATTCACGCCGCCGGGTTCGCCGCCACAGCTGGCGCGCGGTCGGACGCCGCGGTATCCACGAGTCGTGCCCCGTTCGCCCGATCCCGATGCGCCGGTCCCTCGCTTGCCGCGAGCGGCAGCGCGCGGCTTCCGTCCATCGAGCGGCGCGTTGTTCAAGATCGCGATCACGGCGGGCGTCCTGGTGATGGTCGTCATCGTCCAGCGCCCGTGCGCCGACTCGGTTTCGGGCTTCGTGACGAGCTTCGACGGCAGTGGCTCGCAAGGCTCGGCTGCCTCCGCGATCCCCAAGCCCGGCACGATCGATCCCGCGGCGGGTAGCGCCGCTGCGCGCGGACCGTCCGAGGTCCTGACGCCCGAGATGAGCGAAGCCGAGACCCGCGCGGCGATCGATCGTGTACGCGCCCGCGCCGAGGCCGATCGTGCACAGCGTGCGGGCAGTGGCAGTGACGACCCCGGCAGCGCCGACCCCGGCAGCGCCTGCGCGTCCATCGCTTCGGCGCCCACCCCTCTCGCCTCGCGCAGCTGGTCG